>CAMYYV010000054.1 GCA_947303625.1 uncultured Bacteroidales bacterium
GATGCGCTCTTTCCACACGCTGTCGGGCTCGCCCATCGACACCCAGATGTCGGTGTAGATGAAGTCAAGACCCTTCACGCCCTTCTCCACATCGTCAGTGACGGTGAGCTTGGCACCGGTTTCCTTGGCGATTTCTTGGCACTTCTTGACGAGGTCCTTAGCGGGTTGCAGTTTCTTGGGGGCGATGATGCGGATGTCCATACCCATCTTCACGCCACCGACCATCAGGCTGTTACCCATGTTGTAGCGGGCATCGCCGATATAGGCAAACTTCACCTGGTTGAGGGGCTTGTCGGTATGCTCCTGGATGGTGAGGAAGTCGGCCAGGATCTGGGTGGGGTGAGCCTCAGCGGTAAGACCGTTCCACACGGGGACGCCGGCGTATTTGGCCAGCTCCTCGACGGTGGCCTGGTCGAAGCCACGATACTCGATGCCGTCGAACATGCGACCCAGCACGCGGGCGGTGTCTTTCATGCTCTCCTTGATGCCGATCTGGCTGCCGGTGGGACCGAGATAGGTCACATGGGCACCCTGGTCCTTGGCGCCAACCTCGAAGGCGCAACGGGTGCGGGTCGAGGTCTTTTCGAAGATCAGGGCAATGTTCTTGCCCGTCAAGCGGGGTTGTTCGGTGCCTGCATACTTGGCGGCCTTAAGGTCGGCGGCAAGTTTCAGGAAGAACTTAATCTCTTCCGGAGTGAAGTCCAAAAGCTTCAGGAAGTTTCTGTTTCTGAGGTTAAATGCCATTTTGTTTGTGATTTAATGATGTAAGATTTCAAGATTCAAAAATTTGCTACTGGCCACTGGCTGTTGGCTACTGGCAGTCCCTAAGTAGGGAGAGTCCTTCCTTCTGTTTTGACTGCCAGAAGCTAGGGGCCAGAAGCCAGAGGCCTTAAAAACGCGGCAAAATTACTCTTTTTTCTTATACCATTCAATCTTTTGTGAAGCAAACATGGCAATTCCTAAAATTATGAAGAGGCCGACACTTCCCACGAGCAGGGCATAGCTCTCCAACTGCAACAAGACATAGACGAAAGCATAGAGCACCGCCAACAATGCGCCGATGCCCAAAGCTGTCTTTTTCTCTTTCGTCACCGAGGCCATGAAGGCGACAATCAGGCCGATAGTCATCACGCTGGCAATGAGGTAGGAAAGCCCGAAATTGATATGTTCGGAGAAGGATAGCAACAGCGTGTAGAACACGATGAGCGCGATGCCGACGAGGAGGTACTGCACGGGATGGACGGGCTTGGCTTTGCGCATCTCGACGAAGAAGACCGCCGCAAAGGTGAGCAGGATGATGAGGAAAGCGTATTTGATGGCGCGGTCGGTCTGCTGGTATTGCTCGACAGGCACCTTCAACTCCACGCCAAAGCTAGACTGCGAAAACAAATGGTCGATGCCGCTGCTGCGCGAGAAAAACTGAGGGTAGTCGCGGTTGATGGCCAGCACCTTCCATGAGGCCACAAAGCCCGAATCGTTCACCTGGCGTTCATCAGGCAGATAATAGCCGTCGAAACTCGGGGTCTTGCAATCGGAAGTCAAGTCGACGGTGGTGGTCTGTCCCACAGGCGCAAACATTAGGTTACCTGAGCCTTTAAAGGGGATGGTGACGGAGAAGTCGAGTGTGTCGCCTTCCAAGAGCGCGGTGAGGTCGACGGGGCAAGAGAGCCCGCTCCAATAGTCACCGCTGGCC
Organism: uncultured Bacteroidales bacterium; assembly: GCA_947303625.1. GTDB lineage: Bacteria > Bacteroidota > Bacteroidia > Bacteroidales > F082 > Limimorpha. The sequence continues at coordinate 1,694 of CAMYYV010000054.1, forward strand.
TCCATGACGTATGGGGTGCCGCCCAAGTTGAGCGTCACATTATCGCGTAAGCCTTTCAGGTTGGTGATGTCGACGACGACCCGCGCATCCTTGAAGTTCCACACCTTGCCAGGCAGGTTCTTGTCAAAGTCCTTGGGCAGCCTGAACTGTCCCGTGAGGCCGAGCGAGGTCTCGTAGACGGTGAAATCATAGATGCCCCGCTTCAAGGCCTTGGTGCTCACGTCGCCTTTCATGTCGAGCTTCTCGGGGAGCAGGAGCATGGTATAGCGCTCCTTGCTGGTGCTGTCGTCAGTGTAGGTCACCTCTACGAACGGTCCTACCAGCGTTTGGTTGCCGCACCATTTCTCGAACACCTCGGTTTCAGCTTCCCATTCCCTACCTTTACGCTCCGAAACCAGGTTCTTGAGCAGGAACTGTGGGATGAGAAACGCCGCGCAGATGCCTGTGATAAGCAGGAGCTTCAAGCCAGGACGGGCTTTTTTTTCGTTTTGTCTCTTGTCTTCCTTGTTCGGGGTCTCTGTGTTTTGGATTCCCGTGATTTCCATGTTTTCTTCTGTTGTCATGATGTTTAGTTTTTAATGGTTGTTTATTATTTAAAGTACTTTGAATTTCAAAGTTAAAGAGTCAAAAAAAAGAGTTCTTCTATTGTTGGCTATTTAAAAACGACGCAAGGGCTTGGATATGAGCGGAGAAGGCCGCGCGACCCTCGTCGGTGATGGAATAGCTCGTATTGGGTTTGCGTCCGATGAATTTCTTCTGGCAGCGGATGTAACCCAACTCTTCGAGGCTGCGGGCATGGCTGGCCAGGTTGCCGTCGGTGAGCTCGAGCAGTGACTTCATCGTGGTGAAGTCGACCGACTCGTTGGCCATGAGCACCGACATGATACCCAGTCGGATCTTGCTTTCGAAAGCCTTGTTTAAACCGTCAAGATTGGCAATCATGGCTTACTTGCTCCTTTCATATTTTATCATGAAGACGATTCCGAACACGATGTGGGCCACCCCGAAGCCGAGGAACCAGGTCAACAGGGCATAGTTCACCAAGAAACAATCGACGATGCCCAAGGCCAGCTCGACATAGCCCAAATAGCGCAAGGCGGGATAACTGAAATGACTGCTGTTGATGAGTGCGAGGCCGTAGAAGATCAGCGTGATGGAAGAGATAAGGCCATAATGCTGCTGCTGCACTAGGGCGAGGCAGAGCAAGCCGCCAGCGACCATGGGGATGAAGAAATTGAGTAGCAACCGACGCATCGTGGCATCCATCTTGAACCGCAGCTGGTGGCGTTTAGCTTTCAGAAAGGCGAAGAGAAACACCGTCAGGAAGGCCACCACCAAGAGGCAGAGTGCCACGATGATAGTGGTACGCCATTTAGAAGGTGTATTAATATGGTAATCGCCTAAGAAGAAATAGATATAGGCCGACACCAGCGAGGCCAAAATACCCACGATAACGATAGACAACCCGCTGATAGCCTTGAACTTGGACGAACGCTCCATCATCTCCTTGATGTCGTTCAGTGTATTGAGAGCTTCCTTATTTTCCATGGTCTTTAAAGTACTTTGCGCTGCAAAGTTAGAACTTTTATTTTACATGGCAAGCATTTTTTGGAAAAAAATTAATTTTGCAGCATGATTATCCTCGACAATGTAGTGATCACCGACGCGTTCCTCAACGCCTACTTCTGCTGTAGCCTGCCGCGATGCAAGGGTTGGTGCTGTGTGGCCGGCGATGCCGGTGCGCCCCTCGAAGCCGCTGAGATAGAGCGTATTGAAGACAACCTCGAAGCCATCAAACCCTATATGCGGCCCGAGGGCATCCAGGTGATTGAAGACAACGACGTCTACGATTATGACGAGACGGGTGAGCTCGTCACACCCTTGGTGAACGGCGAGGAATGCGCCTTCGTATATTTCCACGAGAACGGCACGGCCCTCTGCGCCATCGAGAAAGCCTATTTAGAAGGCAAATGTGACTTTTGGAAACCCATTTCATGCCACCTCTACCCTATCCGATTAGTGGAAAAAGACGGCCTCACCCACATCCTCTACCACGAATGGAGCGTCTGCGTGCCCGCCAAACGCAAAGGCGAACGCGACGGCATCCCGCTATGGAAGTTCCTCAAAGGCCCGATGATCCGCAAGTTCGGGGAGGACTGGTACTCGAGATTGGAGAAAATGTTGGAGAAATAATTATTTATTTACGACAAATTTCCATGTAGCGCCCCCCATTCTGATGAGATACATCCCGTTAGGCAAACGCGAGACATCAATCTGTTGGGTATCGGCATTGAGGCTGCCCGTGAGGACGGTCTGGCCCATGAGGTTGGTGATACTGTATTCGTTTGTCGCTGGTAGAGACGCGATTAATCGCATCTCTACAAACAAAACCCCATTGGTAGGATTAGGATAAATCCTCAGACCAACCTCGGTGGCATCATCGACAGACAGGTTGGTGCGGGTCAGGATGGGGAAACCATCGTTGACGTTTTTCTCATCCATACCCCAAACGATGCCGTCTTGGTTGAGCGCGGCCACAAAGGCCTCTTCACGCATCGCTTCGGCATTTTTCGCCATTCCATACTCGCTTCCGGAACAAATATCGAGATAATAGCAGTTTTCGATACTCACATTATCAGGTTGAGACGCTAATCCGACCAAACATCCTACATGGTGGTTGCTTGAAATCTCTCCGACATTATAACTATTTTTTGCCACAAAATACCGTGCAGCAATGCCAACTAACCCACCCGCAGATGGATAATAAGTAGAGGAGTCACCAATAACGGAAACATTTCCTGTATTATAGCAATTGTTGACGATCATGTTATTATAAGATCCGCAAAGAATACCTCCACCAATTCTACTTGCCGCTATATCACCCTCATTATAGCATTCCACTACCTCACCAGCTGCATTCCTTCCACCCACAATTCCACCGACACAATCACCCGTGAGTTGTCCGGAATTGGAACAATTGAACACATCGGAACTACCAAGGCCCACGATGCCTCCAACACTAAACCCTTCTATTGTAGCAGTATTCCTGCAATTTGAAACAACCAGATGGTAACCATTCCCAACAATGCCTCCACATGTCTCCCCTTTGATTGTCCCCCCGTTGACAAACACATTTTCTATGACAATCGTGTCTTCCGGATAATCAAAATTCACATAGCCAAACAAACCACAATAACCGTTTGCATTATCCACATAAATATTGGATATCACATGGCCGTCTCCATCGAAGTGACCCTTAAAACATGTAAAAGGATTATACCCCGTAGAATTCAAACTTCCCCGGTCACAGCCGTCTTCATCATAATATCTGTCATACCTTCCTATAGGAATCCAGGGCTGATCTTCACTACCGTTCAGGTCGATGTCGGTGGTCAACTTGAAATGTAAGCCTCGGGTATCAAAGCCCTTGGCAACCATATAGGCAAGGAAAGCCAAATTCTCGGCTGACTCAATCAGGTAAGGGTTGCTTTCCGTACCCTCGCCTCGGGTCCACAGTTTCCGGCTGCCGTCCCAAACGCTGGTCTGGGCTTCAGCCATGATGCCCGACAGAACGAGCATCACCATGATGTATATCTTTTTCATCTTATTCATTTTTAATAGGTTATACTTCGTTTATTTTACAAAACCATGATTGAACAAAGCCCTGACATGGTCGATGAAGGCACCTTTGCGCTCCAATGCCGACTGCTGGTCGTTTTTCCACACCGTAACCATGGCATAGTCCAGTTCCTGCATGCCACCGCTGTCGAAACTGAACGGCCCGACCGTAGCCAGACCCTTTCTATCGTATGGTCGGTTTTCACATTGTTCTTCGGTCCAGTATTTCCCGTCCATATTGTAACCACCGTTGGGTGCAATGCCGTTCGTTCCAAAGTTGCAAGGGTCGCTATCACCAGGAAACATGAAGTCGCATTCAGGTCCAACCACATTCTCGCCTTGAAAGGCATTACCACCAAAAAGCATTCTATTGCCATTCTTCCAAATGCCTTGAAGATATTTGTAATACACATCTGCGGTCCAAGGCTCGGGGCTGTAGTTGTAATTAAAACTCACAAACCCACATAAGCCTAATCGTTCGTCGTCGGCAATGCCATTCCCAAAATTATAACCGTTGTAGGCGTATTTGTCCAAAGGATGTACGGCGTTGAACAGAGTCTCGCAATCGCCATCGAAAGCGGGGTTGTCGCGACTGTCGGCTTCCATATACGGGCCTGCCAGAAGCACACACACCTGCACGGGCGGGTTCTCGCCATAATTCCAAGGCAGTCCTATACCGTCGACATCCACACCATTATAGCCAAAACAAGCGCCGCGCTGCACATCGCAGCCTCCATAGTCGTCCCAGCCATAGCCGATGTCCCAGTCGTTCCACAGACCCAAATAAGTGTCATGATAATCGTTAGCAGATCGGTTGTAGAGCTTATAGTTGAAAAACACGGTGTTGTTCAACACTTCGTCGTCGGGTGCATCGAAGGCATACACCATCGCGTGAACCTCCAATCCGAGTTGTAATCCTTCCGATTCGGTATGTGGCTTGAATGCATCGTTGAAAATAAAGAACAGACATTGGTCGCCTTTGATGTCGGGATAGTCGCCGTCGGCAGGGTTGTAACATCCATCGCCATTCACGTCGACAAAGGGGGCCATGTTTTCGGCATAACCAGCCTCACCGTGCGCGGGCCAGGTCAGGATGTCGTCAGGCGTCTGATAACCCGTTTGTCCGTGACGGGCAATGAAATCCTCGATTTCGGCACGGGTCAGATTCCACACGCGGTGATACTTCAAAGCAGTCATCAGATCGATAGTGGCGTCGGTAGTTTTCAGCGGCCCCGACCAATACTCCTCACCCAGGTTTCCGTAGGTAAACGCTGCAAGGTGAACGGTATCATGAGTGTCCGTACCACCAATCCAAAGCGCATGTTGGAACATGGTTTCCTTCCCGCTGCCTTGTGGCACCTCCCAAGTGGGACAATCAGCATGGTAGTCCTGTATTTCATCGTACCATGTACCTTTTTGTGGAATAAAGCACGTCCCGTTTCCAAGGATGGTAGCCCTCACATTGTTGGCCTCAACATGCGAGATGGGTGGCTGCTGCGCCACGGCCGCTATGCTCATCGAGCTCAGCAATAGTAACAATAGTTTTTTCTTTTTCATGGCTGTTATTTTTTTAGGTTGTATATTTCCATTCTGTTGAGTGAGAGGTTCAAATCCATGGATTTGCCATCCCCTATTTATTGCTTTATCACCTTTCTCACACTGTTTTTTCCTTCCTTGTCGGTGACACTAACGGTATAGACGCCAACAGGCAGCCCGCTGAGGTTCACCGTGAGCCTATCTCCATCGCTCGTGGCAGTAGCCACATGCTGTCCAAAGGTGTTGAACACTTCGGCGGATTTCAGGTCTCGGCCCGTGATGGTGACTTGGCCGGTGGTGGGGTTGGGAAAGACCCTAAACAGCTGTTCAATCTCATCCAAACCTGTTCCCGAGAAATAGGCGACAAGTTCCGTATCCTCCTCAAGCACGAAACTATAAGGATTCTCGCTTGAGACCTGCTCTCCGTTGGCTTCCCAATACAAAAACTTCCAACCCTCATTTGACTCTGCTAGTACTTCGACCGTTCTATCCTCGCAAGTGGCCTCTTTCAGAAGATAGACTGTTCCTGCGGTTTCGTCGGAGGATACGGCAGAGAACAATACCGTCATTCCATCTTGTATGTTGGAGAACACATTCCACTCAGGCGTGTTTTGGTAGGTTTCTTGGGTGCCGCAGGGGACAATAATGAGAATATCTCGTTGCATTTGTAAAGAAACTTGGTCTTCTGGATGAAACGATGGAGGAACCGAGCCTTGTAGTACGATCTTGTTCAGATATGGGGTCATGCTAAAAGCGTTTTCCCAAAGTTCCTTTAGGGATTCTCCAAAAACGGCCTCCGTGATGTTGGTCTCACAAAAGGCCAAAACATCTATCCTCTCTATTGACTTTGGTAAGACTAATGTATCAGAAAGCCCACTCCTCCAAAAAGCACTGTTATCGATGACTTTCAGATTCTCTGGAAAATCAATATGGGTTAACGCCGTACAGCCCGTAAAACTTGCTGCACTGATAACTGTTATACTTTGAGGCAATGAAACGGATGAAAGATTTGTACAGCCGTCAAAAGCATGACCTCCTGTTTTTACCATGCCATCGGGTAGGATAACGGAAGTAACGCTGCTACAAAAACTAAAGACCCCAACCTCAAAACTATCAGGTGGTTCTCTCAATACAACACTGTTAATACCCGAACACCCTTGGAAGGCATAAGACTTGATTTCTTTTACAGAGGAAGGAATAACCAATTCACCGGTGAGTCCTCCACAATCCTTAAACGCCCTCGAACCTATATACTCCAATCCCTCGTTCAAGACAATTCCATTCAAACCATGGCATTCACTAAATGCGTATGACCAAATCTCTGTTATTCCCGAAGGAAAAACTATCTCTCCCGTAATACCTGTTTGAGCAAAGCAACAATAACCGATGATACGTACCGAATCATGGAGCATCAGTCCTGTGATCCCCGTACAACCTTGAAAGGCTCCGTATGAGTTTTGCGATGCATTCATGCCAATCTCTTTCACGGAACTGGGGATGACAAGCGTGCCTGTAAAACCTCTGCAAGCCGAGAAAGCATCCGCATCTATTTCTGTCACGGATTCAGGAATGTTCAGCGTGCCAGTCAATCCACTGCAGCCGCTAAACGTCTCCAAATAGATTCTTTTCATGTTTTCTGGAATGTGCAGATGGCCATCAAATCCACTACAATCCCTAAAGGCGGCCGTCATGATGGTGTCAACGGAATCGGGTATGTCAAGGTCGCCACTAAACCCGCTGCATTGCTTGAAGGCGCACATGTCTATTTTTCTTACTGTTTGCGGTATCACCAATCGCCCCGTCAAACCCGTGCAACCGTTAAAAGCATTCTTCCCAATTTCTGTAACCGTATAATGTACGCCTTCAAAATCCACAATCTCAGGAATGACCAGTTCCCCCTCAGCCTCCACACCGTCAACATGCCCAACAAGCCTCACTTGAGGCGGGTCGGTGCTGATGATAGTATACAACAGGTCACCCGACTGGAAATCGTAGGCCAAGGCTTGCAGCGCGAAACTGGCCAAAAACAGAAAGGTAAAAAGCTGTTTTTTCATCGCGGTTGTTTTTAAAGGTCAATACTTTCGTTTTTTGTGAAACAAAAGTACCTTCACTCTAAAAACCACGCAAGAAAAACAGGGTGCGGATTGGTGCGGATTTTAACGGAGAAGTTGAGAATCAGCCATTTGTGCCACTTTTTGCAAAACCGCGAAGTGTCGTGGAAATCGAGTCTTCGCTGCCGAAAATGGCCTTCAGTTTACGGGTGCGCTCGCAAACCGTGTTGTAGGCACGCTGCATGAGGGCCGCGACATCGGCCTCCTCCAAACCTAAGAGATAGAGGCAGCAATAGTCCACATCGCCCTTGGTCAACGCGGGATAGGCGTTCTTAAGCCTCGTCGTGAACTGCCCGAAATGCACGTCGGCAGCCTCGCGCAATGCCAACAGCTGCTCCTTGCTGAGGGCATAGTCCTTATAGACAAGGTAGTCGATCTTCGACTTGAACTGTTGATCGTGCACCACATCGAGGATCTGTCGACAGACGGGCTCCTCGGCAAAAGTGGCGGCCTCCACCCGCTTCTGCATCGCAGAGAGGGCCTCGCCTTGCTCCTGCAGCTGCCCCGTCAGCACCTGCTGCTCGGCCTTCAGGCGTTGGTGACGCCTGCGGTAGGCCACAATCCAGACCAAAGCCACCAACAGCAAGGCAAGCAACGGCAACACCAATTTCATCACACGGCTACGGCTCTCACGCGCCTCCTGCAGACGAGCCCGATCCTGCTTTTGCTGCTGATACTCCTGAAACAGACTGGTGAAACGCCATTCGTCGGCCTTGGTGCCAAACTCGGGTGGCGTGTTTTGCGCCACGAAACGGGCATACTCGCCCGCCCGCTCCGCATCGCCGAGCTCTTCGTAGATCTCACGCAGATAGTCGGCACTCTGGGTCTTCAAGAAGAGGTTAGGAGCCTCGTCGAAGACACGGCTGAGATAGACGACAGCCGAATCGTACTGCCGGTCCAACTTATAGACATAGCCGACACCCAACAGACGGTCGTGCATCTCAAACTCGCTGCCCGCCACAGCGATACGCTTGAGTGCGGCAACGGATGACGAAGCGTCGTGCCCCACCTGATACGACGAGAGAGCCTTGCGGTTGATGACATTCCGATACAGCACTCCTGTGGTATCTTTCATGCAAGCCAACGACTGGTCGTAATAATACAAGGCGCTGTCGAACTGCTCCGACTTCTCGTACTCGTACCCCAAAAAGAACAAGGTGTTGGCCATACTCGAAGGCGGGTTGCCAGCTTTTCTCTTGTATTTAAGCACGTTCTCATACAGATTGACCGTCGGCTCGATGAGGAACTTGTCAGAATAGATGTTGGCCAAGCGCGCATAGATCAAAGCCATGAAAGCCGCCTTATGTCCCGTCAGCTGTTCGTCAGCGAAATGGCTCTCCATAACCTCCAAGGCCTTATAATACTCGGTGCACGACATCATGGTGATGGAGTCGTCTTCGTAGATGATGCCGTTGTTGATGCCGATGGCGTTCATATAATGCGCCCGCGCCTGAAGAAACGCCACGTTGTCGGCTTTGGGATAAGCCGCTGCCAGACTGTCGAAACAGAGGGTCGCTTTCCCGATTTTGTCAGGCATCACCACTTCGCGCCGCACCTTGAAGGCCGCCTCGGAGAGCATGAGGTCGAGATAATGGTTGTAAGGCGCTTTTGCACCCCCATAGTTGATGCTATCAAACCACAAGAGATAGCTCAACGCGCTGTCGGGCTGTTGCTGCAACAAGCTGTCGAGGGCCACCACGCGCGGTGCGTTCTCCGACCAGCTATAATCGGCATTACGATCCGCACAGGCCGCCAACACAGCCAGCACTGCCAACAATCCTATGACACGCATCCGCTTCATGTCTCCCAAGAATTAAATCACCTGCAAAAATAAAAAAAACAATTTATCGTTCATTATTTGTCGTATTTTAGCACCTCAAAACCGCAAGGCTTGAAACAACTTCTACTCATATTGTCACTGATGCTGTGCTACCTCGCCGCTGTCGCGCAAAATGGCGACCAAGACGAGCCCAAGCGCGTGGAATTTTATGGCTATGTGGTCACCGCCGACAGCCTGCATCCAATCCGCAACACACACGTTATCAGTAAGATGGCACATTACGGCACCATCACCGACCTGCAAGGCAGGTTCCGCATCCAAGCACGGCAGGTCGACACGCTATGGGTGAGCTGCGTGGGCTACACACGCCGCCTCATTACCATCAACGAGAGCCTCACCTCTACCGACACCCTCGTCATCCGTCTGTTTCCCGAGACCATCACCCTGCGCGAGGTGACCGTGCTGCCTTTCAGCAACTACGATGACTTCAAGCAGACGCTTATCACCATGCCCAGCATCGAGACCCCTGACGAGATCGAACGGCTCCACGACGACCTCAACGAGCTCTGGCTGAGCCGTGAACCCGTGGGCAACGGCATGGCCACCGTCAGCGCCAGCCCGATACAATACCTCTACGACAAATACAACGCCTCGGCTCGCCGCCAGGCCACCTTGGCCCGCAACCGCCGCATGTATAACGAAGTGCTGCGTGAGCAAGGCCGCACCGACGAACTCCTCCCCGACTCACTCGACTTCTCGGTGTATTATAACATGTACGAACTCGACGAGGCCGCCGAAAACGCCAAACCCAAGGCCATGGTGCCCCGAAAGAAATACATCCACTTCGGACATTAAGAGACCATGAAACTCCGCGAATGGCTCAATAGCATCCTCAGCCTATTCTATCCTCGCGTCTGCGCCGCCTGCGGCGAAGCGCTGCTTAAAGACGAGGAGACGGTCTGCCTCAAATGCCGTTATACCCTACCCCACACTGGCTATGAACTCAACCCCGAGAACCCCTTGGCACAGTCCTTCTATGGGCGCGTCCGATTCCACGCCGTCACAGCCTGCCTTTTCTTCGCCAAGTCAGGCAAGGTGCAGCATCTCATCCACCAGCTGAAATACAAAGGCAACAAAGAAGCTGGCGTCTTCCTCGGCCAACAAATTGGAGAAAGCATCAAGGATGCACCTTTATTTCAAGGCATCGACTACCTCATCCCCGTGCCGCTGCATCCCAAACGCGAGCGACAACGTGGCTACAACCAGAGCCTAATGATATGCCGCGGCATCAACGAGGTGACCGGCATCCCGATTGGCGACAAGTATCTCATCAGAACCGCTTTTACGGAAACGCAAACCCATAAGACCGCGGAACAACGGTTCAAGAATGTGAAGGACATCTTCGAGGTTCGGTTTCCTGAAGAATTGAAAGGCAAGCATGTCCTCCTTGTCGACGATGTGCTTACTACGGGTGCCACCCTCGAGTCGTGCGCGCACCAGTTGGAAAACGTCCCTGGCATCACCATCAGTGCCGCCACGGCAGCCTGTGCTGGTAATTAAAGAATTATTGCTAGTTTTTGGAGTTTTTATGACACGCTATTCCTATTATTCCTATTTTTGCACACTTTTTTAACGAAACAAACACAACCATCTAAAAATTATAAATCATGAAAAAACTGACATTGATCATCGCAGCCGTGGCCATAGGTTTCATTATGACCTCCTGCGGAAACAAAGAAAAAGAACTGATGCAAAATGCAACTGAGTTCTACACTCAGGCCGAAACCGAACTCAAGGCCATCGAAAATTACGAAGGTTTTGTTACCTATTTCCAAGCGTTCAAACAGAAATTCAAAGATTTTACGGCAACCTATTCCAATATGAAACTGTCGCAAGAAACCCAACAGTTTCTTTCCGACAAAGCCAATGCTTTCAAAGCTTTGGAAACCCAAAAGGCAGGCGAACTTGTGACGCCCTATTTGGAACAAATGGAAAAAACGTTCAATATAAGTAACTTTTTGAATATATTGTTAACTGAAGATGACAACAACGCGGAACAAAAGTTCAGAAAATTTTTTGGTATAACCCCAGAGGCCTCCAAAGAGGAAGCAAAAAAAGCTCTTATGACCACTATTGGTGTTGATCCGTCTGCTTCTGAAGAAGAGTGTGCTAAAGCCTTAGAGAATTGGACAAACACCAAATTGGGATTTGCTTTCAACCCGAATGCTTCCGATGAGGAAATAGACAAGATAATTAAAAACTGGGCTAGTTCAATGGGTATCGACCCAAATGCTTCCAAGGAAGAAGCGGAAAAAGCAATAGAGAGTCAAATAAGCAAAAACAAAGAGACTCTTGACAGTTTTGTCAAGTCATACGAGGAAATAAAAGAAATCCTCCCAGAAGAATTGAAAGGACGTTGCGAACAACTCAAAAATAGCATTAATGAAAATATTTGAGATGAGTGAAAAGCATCTGTTCGAGCAGATTTAACATAAAAGAGACGGGCACAGCATGGTACCCGTCTCTTTTTTCATAGATAAATGATTTATGCCTGGTAATCCTTCGGAGCCTCTTCGCCGTTGAGGACACGCAGTCCATTCAGCGCCAAGGCCTTCATCTCGTCTTCGCCAGGATAGACATACACGGGAGCGATCTTCTCGACATGACTCTT
>CAMYYV010000055.1 GCA_947303625.1 uncultured Bacteroidales bacterium
TTCTCGTTTCTTCATCGTATTGCTCAGTGAGCCACGATTTTGCTCTTTCGATGATGTTTTGATCCATATTGATATAGTTTTGTTGTGTTATTCTTTTCGTGCAGCGGCTTGCGCCGACTGGCAGGGACTCACGTCGCCTGCTTAATGTCCTGTCGCCCCTACGGGGCTTTGCTGTGATTAGATTAGTTCATGATTTTGGAACCAAATATATGGAAATTCTTCGCTAGTCCAGACGATTTCACCCTTTTTGTTGATATAGTGGAATTTTTTCTGTTGCTTTATGGGAGCAAGATCACCTAAAAAAGAATGGGCTTCGTCATATATAGGCTTTATGATGTATTTTCCTTTTTTGCTTATATACCCGTATTTCCCGTCTATGCATACCACGGCAAGTCCATAGCAAAACGGTTTTGCTTGGTCAAACCCTGTTTGGGAGATTCTTTTCCATGAGCGGAACAATCTAACAAATTTGTTAGAGCGTAAGTCCCTTGAAATATAATAGTACTTGTTGTCTTCTTTGACGATGGCAATTCCATCATTAAAAGGCTCTACTGAATCGAATTTTGGTTTGATAAAATACTTCCCGTTTTTGTCAATATATCCGTATTTCCCATCAATTTTGACATGGGCCAGGTCTTCTATAAAGCAGCTTGCGTCATCAAACTGTGGTTTGATTATATAGTCTCCTTGTTTGTCGATAAATCCCCATTTTCCGTCTTTTTTGACTGGAGCCAGCCCATTGCTAAAACTTCCTGCACATTCAAACTGCGGGTAGATAATAAAAGTACCGGTTTTGTCTATATAGCCCCATTTCCCAGTCTTTGGTTTAGGATTGAATTCATGGAAAACAATACTATTAGAATCCTGAAAGTTATTAACTTCGTCAGAATCGACAATCATTACATTCGCTAATCCCTCAGAGAAATTATGCGCATCATCAAATAGAGGTTCAATGGCATAATCATCAGTCTTGTCAATAGGAGCCCTTTGCAGTCCACATAAAAAGTCATCTTTGATGAACCCCCATTTCCCATCTTTTTTTACACAAGCCAGCCCTTCGGAAAAACAATCGGACGCATCGTCAAAAGTGGGTTTTACGATATAGTCAACTTCTACTATGGAAGGCCAATAACCATGGGATTCTCCAAAACGATGGTGGATATACCCCCATTTTCCTCTTGTTTCCGCTGCAACAATTTCTTTGTTCTGTGAGAAGTGAAAAGGAATATGATCAAAAACAAAATCTGATACTAAATATCCATATTTGTTTATGAATCCCCACAAAGGGAAAACATAGTCTTTAACACCTTCAAAAATAGAAATAACAGTGTTGTTTTCATTCTTTTCTGGAGTGATTGCTACTTCGGCAACTCCCCAAGAGACAACAGATGCGTAATCGTATTTGGGTTCAATGACGATTTCGCCCGATTTTTTAATATATCCTTCTTTGCCATTCTTTCTGATGGGATACAAATCTTCTGTTTGGTATTCTTCCATAATCAATGAGCTGAAATTGTTTGTGAAAGCTCCTCTATGCATTTTATTAAACTCGCCCTCCACTCCGGTATCTCAATCCCGGTAAATTCTTTTATCTTGCTCAAATCCAAAACACTGTAAGCAGGTCTTTTTGCCTTGGTAGGGTATTGGTCAGTCGTAATCGGGTTGACCTTGCATTGTTTCCCCCCGAGTTCCATGATGGCCGTGGCGAAGTCATGCCAGGTGATCTGCCCTTCGTTGGTGAAGTGGAAGGTCTCGTGGACTTCGTTTTTGCCGTTCTTGTCAACTAAGGCCATCAGTGCCACAGCAAGGTCATGCGCCCAGGTGGGACAACCTTTCTGGTCGGCTACCACGTTGATTTCTTCTTTAGTGTCACCTAGCATGAGCATGGTCTTCACGAAGTTGTGTCCTGTGGAGGAATAGAGCCATGCCGTACGTACGATCATGTAGCTGCACCCGCTCTCGCGGATGAGGCGCTCACCGTCGGCTTTGGTGCTGCCGTACACCGACTGCGGGTTGATGGGATCGTCCACCTTGTAAGGCTCATGGGCGTCGCCGCCGAAGACGTAGTCGGTGGAGACGTGTATCAGCAAGGCATGATGGCGCTTGCAGGTGTCGGCCAGCACCTTGGGTGCGAAGGCGTTGATGAGCATGGCCATCTCAGGCTCGTCCTCGGCCTTGTCGACGGCGGTGTAGGCTGCGCAGTTGATGCAGATCTCGATGCCGTTGGCCTCGAAACACGCCTCGACGGCGGCCTTGTTGCAGATGTCCAAGGTGTCGGCGTCGGTGAAGAGCCAACGGTGTCCGGTGTCGGCGATCTTCTGTAGCTCGGTGCCCAATTGGCCTTTGCAGCCTGTGACTAATATGTTCATTTTCAATCTGTTTAGAATTTATGTATAAACGCGATGCCCAACGACTCCTTGAACTGTAGCTTGGGCACGTTGTCGACGACGGTCTCCACACCTTCGATGGTCTCGTAGACGGGAAAGGTGGTGTTGTGGTCATATTTGAGGTGGACAAAGAGGAGAGTCGACAGGTATTTGGTGATGGAGAAGTTGATGTTGTTTTCCCAGTTCACGTCTAAGGGTAGTCGGTCGTCGTCGCGTCGCTCGGCGTAGTTGTAGAACACGTTGAGCATCGTCGTGTAGGTGATGCTCTTGCCGATGGGTTGCTTGTAGTTGGTGATGACATTGACGCCAAGTGCGGGGGCGATGTGTTCGCCAGGAATCCACACGCTGTCTTGGTCGTAATACCCTTTCTTGACGCCAAAGCTGCCCTTGTCGGCCAGTTCCTGGTTCATCACAAAGGTGACCTTGCCAGCCATAGGGCTCATGAAGATCTGGAAGCGCTCATCCTTGGTCTTGAAGGAGTAACCTGCCGACACGGTGAGGTAGGCAGGGGCGAAGAAGGTAGAGATCAGTGTGGAGTCGTTAGGGTATTTGTAACCGTTGGCAAATTGTGTGTTGAAGGTCGCCACCATTGAGAGGTTCCATTGTGTCTTGCTGTCGAAGGTGAGGGCATAGGTGAGGTCGATCTTGTCGTCCTGCTTCTCGATGCGGCGGTCGGCGAAACGAGCGATGCCGAAGGCGAAGTTACCCGTCAGCTTCTGCTCAAAGGTCCTGATGTGGTAGATGAGACTGAAGTTGGCGAAGGTCTTGGCCGCCCACGAGCTCTCACCGCCTGCCGCCCAGTTGGAGAGGGCCAACTGGTTGATACTAAGTCCGTAGGCCCCGTTAAACGAAATCCTCTCGTTCAGGATGTCGATGATGTTCTCCTTAGGGCGCGGCCCATCGGGGCGTTTGGGTGTGAGCGAGTCTAGATGGCGGTTGATAGCAGCCAGCTCGCTGTCGATGGCCTGCCGTTCGTTGCGCGCTTCCCCGAGATGACGGTTCATCACCTCGATGGTGTTCTCAATCTGTTGGACGTCTTGGTCCACTTGGTATTGCTGCGCCATGAGCGACTGCTTGATGCGGATGAGTTCTAGGGTGCTTTGGCAGATGGAATCGACCTTAGGCGTGAAAAAGCCGTATCTTCCTTGCCCCATGAGGGAAGAAGAGACGGCTGTTGATATGAAAATCAATAAGATACGAAATAAATGCCTAAAAGGTATCCTCATCGCGACATAACTCGTTTTTCACTCGCAAAATTATGCGATTTTTATGAAAAAACGTAATGTTAGCCCAAATTATTACGCTTCGTCGAGCGAAATTTTGTGGTTGGTCTGGTAGAGGTGCTTTTTGACGTTCTCGTATTGATAGGTGATCTTGGTCCAGATGTCGACGCTTTTCTTGATGCCAAGGATGCGACGTTGTGTGGTTCTCATGTCTTCGCCAAGGTTGTGGTAGATGCTGCCCGAGACGCCCAAATAGAACGGGCGGGCTGATTCTGCGCAGATCCTGATGGCTTTGTGGATGCACGATCCAAACCAAGTAAGATGGCTTTGTCCGTTGTCCGACTTGACCATAGTGCCCAGGATGTGCCCGTGGTCCATGCCCATGGCAAATTCGAAGCCAGGCAGAAAGCTGAACTGGTGATGGTAGGCTTCCGTGAGGGCATAGGTGATGTTCATCGCGCTTGTGACGACTTGCTTGAAATTCTCCTTGCCTGGGTAGACAACCAAATAGGCGTGGGGTGAATAACTGTTGACGAAAGCCCCGGCCTGTTGCGCTATGGCGGTGAGTATCTCGCCGACCATGGAGTAGGCTTTCGCCATCTTCCTCCGTCCGTGTTCTTTGAGGATGTACGACTCGTTTCTGATCTCGAAGTAGATGACCGTAGCTTCCATGTAGAGCCCTGTGTTGCCAGGGCCAATTTTGGCGGCATCATTAATGTCGGAGGTCTCGATATAGTCAAATTCGGTTTCAGCGTAAGCCGACAACTTTTGGCCCAATGACTCAGTCCAACTCATGATAAAAGCGTTTTATTCCATGTTGGTATAGACGGCCTGCACGTCCTCGTCTTCGTCCAGCTTGTCGAGGAACTTCTCGATTTCCACCATCTGTTCGTCGGTGAAGCTGACGGTCTGGTTGGGGAAACGCTGCAGGTTGGCCTTCACGATGTTGATCTTGCGTTCTTCAAGAGCATCGTGCATGGTGCCGTAGTCGGTCCAGGCGGTATAGACGGTCGTCGTGGTTGTGCCTTCCTCTTCGTCGGTCTCGGTCACGATCTCGTCCAAGCCGAAGTCGATGAGTTCAAGCTCCAGCTCGTCCTTGTCCATGCCGGCCGGCATCTCGATTTCGAAGACAGCCTTGCGGGTGAACATGAATTCCAACGAGCCTATGGGCAGGAACGAGCCGCCGCACTTGTTGAAGTACGACTTCACGTTGGCCACGGTGCGCGTGGTGTTGTCGGTGGCGCATTCCACCATGCACTGGATGCCATAAGGGCCTTTGCCTTCGTAGGTGATCTCCACGAGGTTGGCGGCGTCCTTGTCGGTGGCGCGCTTGATGGCGGCATCGATGTTGTCCTTAGGCATGTTCTCGGCCTTGGCATTCTGAATGGCCTGGCGCAGTTTGGGGTTCATGTCGGGGTCGGGACCGCCTTCCTTGGCAGCGATGGTAATCAGTTTTCCGAGTTTCGGGAACACTCTTGACATGTGTCCCCATCTTTTCAGCTTGGCCGCTTTGCGGTATTCAAATGCTCTTCCCATATTTAGATGTTTTAGATTTTTTGACTTTTAGGGTGCAAAAATAATAAAACGCTGTGAATTGA
The DNA here is from genome assembly GCA_947303625.1 of uncultured Bacteroidales bacterium. Lineage (GTDB taxonomy): Bacteria > Bacteroidota > Bacteroidia > Bacteroidales > F082 > Limimorpha. The sequence goes on from CAMYYV010000055.1 coordinate 5,209, forward strand.
CGGTTTTTCTTGACCAAAAAACTTCAATTTTGCCGTTTTCCCGTATCTTTGCCAAGTCAATTCATAAAGGTAAGGAATGCAATTATTCCAATAATTGCTCTCCAATTCCCCAAAAAAGACTTCAGTAAGTATTCTCTAATTCTCAAATTCTTGACAAAAAAAAACAACATCTTGATTCTGACCGATACTGACGCCAACTGTGGTCCCATGGCGGCGGCCTTCCTGCGCGACTATTTCCCCCGCAACGTGGTGGTCTCGGCAGGGCGCAACCCCTCTGAATCCGTCGATCCCATGGCGGTGACGGTGATGAAGGAGTGCCTGATCGATATGCAAGATTATGTGCCCCAATCCATCGAAGCCGTCGACGTAAAGGATTACGACGTGGTCTACGAATGCCCCGATCCGTCATGCCCTAACACTATCGAGGCCTACCGCGAAATGCGCGATTTCATCAAGAACGAGGCGTATCTGTTTGGCTGTAAGCTGATAGCTGGGAGCCGTAAGCTATAAGCCATAAGCCATAAGCCATAAGCTATCAGCCATCAGCAATTGGCAATTGGCCAAGGCCATGGGCTATCGGCCATAGTCATTTATACACCTCGTTCTCGTCGATGAGATTGTTCAGAAGCGCATACACGGTGAGGCCTGACACGCTTTTGATGCCGGTCTTGCGCGTGATGTTCTTTCGGTGCGAGATGACGGTGTGGATCGAGAGGTTCATCATGTCGGCGATCTCTTTGTTCATCATGCCCTTGGCCACGGCCACCAGCACGTCGATCTCGCGTCGTGAGAGTTCCACGTCATCGGTCTTGTCTTGTCGTTCGGCATCTTGCGCTAGCTGGCTCAGTTTGTTGATGATTTTCAGCTTGGTGTCGCCGATTTCAATGACGCCGTCGTAGGGCTTCAGCGTTGATGGCTCCACGTAGCCGGTCACCAAGGCGACAACGGTAAGCTGAGGGTATTCTTTGACGAGCTGTTGGGGCAGTCCGTGGTCGCTGTAGCCGAGTAGGTTGGGGTTGATGATGAGTATGTTGGATCCCGTAGCGAGTATTTTCTCGGAGAGGCCCTCGGGGCTGTCGACGCGTGCCGCCACGTCGAAATCGGCCATGCCTTGTATGATGTCGTAAAGCCCAGCGGTGATGATCTCCGAGGCTTCGCAGATGATGACGCGGTTACTCATGGCTTGGCGTTTTCTAGGGATTCGACGAAGGGGATGAGGATGTGTTCCTCGATGAGTGAGTGACAGGTGAGGTCGTCGGAGAGTTCCATGATGTCGGTGGCGATGCAGATGCGCTCTGATGGCAGGATGTTGCCAGGGAGGTATTTGATGAGGATGTTGGTCATGTCCTCAAGGGCGTCTTCGATATTGCTGTGGTTGTGGCGGAATTGGTCTATGCTGTAGTCGGTGTCCTGGTGTTGCCGTAAGGCCGCTATGTAGGGAAACACCACCTCGTCCTCGTATTTGAAGTGCTTCACCATCTCGCCTTTGTATTCGTTGTAGAAGTGGTCGAGCATGTTGCCGTATTTGGTTCCGGCGGCTTCGATGATGCGGCTTAGGTGCATCTCGATGTGCGGGAAATGCTCGTCTAAATAGGCGCGGTGCGAGGCTTTAAGGTAGGAGAGGAGTGAGGTGAGGTCGGCATCATCGGGGGCGGGCAGATGGGTGGGTGTGTCGTGGTCGATGTGAAGCAGGCACACTTGCAGGAAGAGGCGCGTGCTGACCTGGTTTTGGCGGCACACCTCGTCGACACTGCGGTCACCGAAGCCCAGTTGGATGCCAAAACGCGACAGGAGAGGCAGCAGCTTGGGGTTGTCGGCGATGAGCTCGTAGAGCTTCGTTTTCTCAGAGAAGGATGGGGTCTTGCTCATTGTATCGGTATCGGTTATTAAGGACGGCCCTTCGACCCTTCGACGGGCTCAGGGCTCAGGGAACTTTTAGTCTTGACGAAAAGAATTGCAAAAATAAAAAAAACCGCCCTTATGGGAGCGGTTTTTATGCGATTTGATGAAAATTCGCGGTTTAGGCTTCAGCAGGAGCTTCGGCTTCGGCGGCGGGAGCCTCTTCAACGGGGGCCTCTGCGACAGGGGCTTCCTCAGCGGCAGCTTCAGCAGCGGCTTCGGCTTCCTCGGCTCTCTTGGCCTCGATCTCGGCGAGTCTCTTCTTGGCAAGCTCAGCGGCACGGGCCTCATTCACTTGCTTCTCGGCTTCCAGACGGCTCTTCTTCTCGCCACGGGCCTTCTCTTCGTTAGCCTTGACGATACCGGCGGCCTTGGCTTCCTTCTCCTTCATCCAGTTCTGGAACTTGATCTCGGCTTGCTCCTCCGTCAGGGCACCCTTCTGCACACCACGCATCAGATGATACTTCATCATGACGCCGGTCTTGCTGAGCAGCGAACGAGCAGTGTCGGTGGGCTGAGCGCCAACGCTGTACCAATACAGGGCTCTGTCAAACTTGATGTTGATCTGAGCGGGATTGGTGAGCGGGTTGTAGGTGCCTAATTTCTCAATGAATTTACCATCACGTGGCGCGCGAGAGTCGGCAACTACGATGTGATAGAAGGGCTGACCCTTCTTGCCATGTCTTTGCAATCTAATCTTTGCAGGCATAATTTAATGTTTTAAGTTGATTATGAATGAATTAACTAAAACCTACCCGAGGTTTCGGCTGCAAAAGTACAACTTTTTATTGGACTGGCAATCAAGGCCCAACAATTTTTTTCAATGAGGTCAGGCTTGCTGGCCGTCGGGAGACAGGATGACGTTGATGGATTGGAACGTGATGGGGGCGTCATCAAGCAAGCGGACAAAGAGCTGCTTCAGGTCTTTTAGATTTGAAATCGGTTGTTTAAACACTTGATTGTGAACAAGATATTCTATGTATCCATTTTGAAGGGCCAAGTCACCGTGGGTGACCATGAGGTGGAATTGCAGGCGGTGCTTGTGTTGCCATACGTCCAAATGATGCCGTTCCATGGCCTTGAGGATGAGGTCGAAGTCTAAGATGCCAGTCTTGAATCGACCTTGGTATTCATTCTCGACGTTGGTCTCGTGTTTTCCAGTGAGGTCCCACGACAGGGGATGTCGCGGCTCGTAGCCGTTGCCGTGGCGTGTGGTGTAGGTGCGCGTGACTAGATACACGTTGGCTTGGGAGAGTGTTTCGGGATTCAGGTTGTCTAACCCGGTATGCGACGGGGTGACATTGGGGAAGAAGCCGTAGTCCATGTCCAAAAGCAGGCCTTGCGCCCCTTCGTAAACGACCTCTGTGTTGTCGTTCACGGAAGGTTCTGGTGCCACGGTAAAAGGCAGTGCAAGCATCGACTTCACGAAGAGGTCTTCAAGCTCGTAATCTTTCTCGACATGGTAATAACTCCGCACCTGGTAAAGGAACATACGGAGGAAGTCCTCGCGGTCTCTCTGTGGCAGGACGGTAGTGAAGTTGGCGTTGTTGTAGCGGCTGAAGGTCTGGAAGATGCCCTTGCCACAGGTGCCATCTTTGACGACTTTGGTGTTGTTGATGCCGGCCAAGACATCGTAAGGGGTGACGATGCGGCAGTAGGGGTGTACTATGAGCTTGGGTGACTTCGTCTCAAGGGTCTTGTATTCGTTCCAGGCACAGATGGGGTCGAAGTAGAAGTCTTTCGAAAGGAAAGTGGGGACTCCAAGGAGTACCCCACTTCCATAAGTTGAACAGATGTGTTCCTCGCCGTCGAGGATGACCGTGTGGGCTGCCTGTGCGCCGCCGTTGAAGCGGACCACGAGGGGCTGCCGGCCGTAGCGCAATGCCTGTCGGCAGAGCCATTGAGTGGTGGCGCCTTTGCCTTCGTCGCCAAAAGCCAAGCCCAAAACGATCGAGCGTCTCATCACAGCTGGTGCTGGCCACCGGTGCCGTTGGAAGCCACCGTGATCCCCGTGTTCTTTTTGTACGACGAGATGATGAGTGACGAGATGATCTGGCCGATCTCCTTCGACTCCATGCTCTCTGACTGGATCATGCGGTCGCCGCCTATCAGCTCTCTCCATCTGCGGTCAGAGCCGTAGCGTTCGTTGGCATAGTCGTTGACGTTGATGTGGTAGACGTCCCATTTCTTCTGAACTTCCTTGAAGAGCACGGAGGTGAGCATCTCGCCTTCGCCTTCGCCGAAGAGTTGCTTGAGTACGCTGCCTTGTATTGCACCGTGGCAAGGCTCGTCGCCGATGGTGATCAGAGTGCCTTTGATACCGCGTTTCTCATACGAGTCGATCTTGGTGTGGTATGCCGCGAAATACCATGCGAGCTGGTACGATTCGCCGTTGTTACCGCCGCCGCCGCCTTCAATGTAGATGGCTTTGAGCCACTTCTCGGTGAGCTCGTCGGAGGTCTCAAACTGTCCCACTTGAATGGGGGCGTCGTCGCTGTAGTGGTCGCCGATGCCGACAAAGCAGACTTGGGCGTGCTCGACACCTTTCTCTATGACGGCCTTCATGATTTCGGGGAAAGCCTCCTTGATGAGGTTCTCGGGCACCTGGCCCATGCTACCCGTCACGTCGAGGCCGATGATGATAGGATACGACTTGGGGTGCTCTTCGCTGTCGCAAGATTCCCTGACCTTGCCTTTGATGTTCATCAGTGGGTCGAGGCCGCGGTTGCTGAAGATCTGTTCACGGCTCTGTGTCCTGTAGCTGGTCGACCTGGCACTGGCGTTGTCGAATGAATAGGTTCCTCCTCCCATGGTTATGCCTCCAAATTATTGGCTTCCAACGTCCTCTGGGCCACGCCACCGTCGTTGAGGTCGCCGAAGAGGTCGCCATAGCGTTCGACCATGATTTTCAAGTTGATGAGGGCATCGCGTTTGTTGCGTCCGATCTCGAGGTCTTTCATCATGAAGTCCTCGGCCCTGAAATCGGAAGGCACCACGGCACCGCTGAGGGCATTGATGGGCGAGAGGTCGAGAATGATGTTCTCGCGGTCTCTATCGTAGTTTCTGATGAGGTGGCAGAGGTCCTCGATCTTGCGGCGGTAGATGATCTCTAGTTCTTCGGCTACGCTTTCGGCTCTGCTCTCCTTGAGCTGCTTGAAGTTGCGCATCAAGTCTTCCTTGAAGGTGCTTTTTCTTTGGCTGTCCATATACGTTTTTTGTTTTTGGGGCTCGTAAAATGTTGTTAGCTCTTGCGCAGACCGAACCCTGAAGTCTACGCCCAAGCTTTTGCTTTTTTTGAACGAGCAAAGATAAACATTTTGTCGGGATAATGTGTGTTGAAAGCACATTTTTTTCCGAAAAACCGTATTTTTGCGCGCTTTTTGGCCAACCACTCATGGAGAAGAAAAACACACTGCGCTGGGGCTACCTCGCTGGCATCGTTTCGGGCATTACCTATGGCATGAACCCGCTGTTTGGCGTGCCGGTCATCAAAGAGGGATTGGATGTCAATTCGCTGTTGTTTTACCGCTACGGCGTGGCCACCTTATTAATGTTAGTCTACATGCTGGTGGCGAAGCGTCAGATCCGCATCTCTTGGAAACAGTTAGGGTTGATGACGCTGCTCGGCGTACTGTTCACTGGGTGCAGCATCACGCTGTTCGAGGCCTACAAGTACATCCCCTCGGGCATCGCCACGAGCATCCTTTATGTCTATCCCATCATGGTTGCGCTGATCATGATGTTTTTCAAGCAGTTTCCTACATGGCAGACGTGGGTCTCCATCTTCGCGGGCGTGGCTGGGGCCGTGCTGCTGTCGCTCAAGGGTGGTGGCGGCTTCATCGACTGGCGCGGCATCGCCTTGGTGGTAGCCTCGGGACTGTGCTATACCTTGTTTATCGTCATCGTCAACCAAAGCAAGCTCGTCAAAGCCATTCCCAACCTCACTTTGACATTCTATTGTTTTTTGGTTGGTTCCATGATGCTGTTCGCCCTGTCGGGTTTCGGCGTGCATCTCAATTCCGTTCCCAATACACTCTGCTGGCTGAATGTGTTGGGCTTGGCGGTGTTGCCTACGGCCATCGCCACCATCACTCTGGCGGCGGCCACCAAGGCTGTGGGGGCCACCAAGACGTCTGTCCTTGGCATCCTTGAGCCTTTGACAGCCATCGTCATCGGTACGCTGGTCTTCCACGAGGCCTTTACCGTCAACGTTGCCATTGGCGTGGCCTTGATTTTGTTCGCTATTTTGTTTATGATCTTAACGGAGAAAAAGAAATGAGACAAGTGAAAGACAGGGAAAAAGAGGTCTACAAGGTGACCCTTTTAGGCAGCTTGGTCAACTTGGTGCTGGTGGCACTCAAGTTTGTGGCTGGTGTCGTAGGCCACAGCTCCGCCATGATTGCTGATGCGGTGCATTCGGTGTCGGATTTTGCCACCGACATCGTTGTGCTGGCTTTCGTTCGCATCAGCCATAAGCCGAAGGACAAGTCACACGACTACGGTCACGGCAAGTTTGAAACGCTGGCGACAACACTTATCGGCATTGCGCTCTTCGCCGTCGCCGTGGGTATCTTCATCGACGGAGCGAAGAAGATCGTCATCTGGGCCAAGGGAGGTGTGTTGCCCCAGCCTGGGTGGCTCGCATTGGCAGCTGCATTGGTGTCCATTGTGCTGAAGGAGTTGACGTTCCAATACACCAAGCGCAAGGCGGAGCAACTCAACTCGCAGGCCATGAAGGCCAACGCCTGGCACCACCGCAGCGACGCCCTTTCTTCAATTGGTACGGCCATCGGCATCGGCGGTGCCATCCTCTTGGGCGAGCGTTGGGCCGTTCTCGACCCCATCGCCTCCATCGCCGTGGGCGCACTCATCGTGAAGGTGGCTGTCGACTTGCTCAAGAACGGCATGGATGAGTTGATGGAAAAATCGCTGCCTGAGGAGGTGGAGAACGAGATCTTGGACATCGTGAGGCACGTGCCTGGCGTCAGTGAGCCGCACGACCTCTGCACTCGCCGCATCGGCAACCACTACGCCATCGAGATGCACATCCTCATGGATGGCAACATCCCGCTTAAGGAGGCCCATGACAAGGCCACGGAGATGGAACGCCTGCTCAAGGAACGCTATGGCGAGGAGACCCACATCTCCATCCACGTGGAGCCGGAAGAGGAATGACGAAAAGCCCTTATTTTACTTGTACTTTGCTGATGCTCCAGCTCTGTCCGTTGTAGGCTTTCACGAGATAGAGGCCTGCAGCCAAGGCGGAAACGTCGATGGTGTGGTGTCTCCCGTTGGCTGTGCCTTGCATGACGGTCTGGCCGTTCATGTCGACAATCTCGTAGCGGCGCAAGCCTTCGAGCGAGAGCGTCATCTCGTCTTGGGCGGGGTTGGGGTAGACGGCCATCAGGCCAGCGGCGGGGGCTTCGCTTTGCGGGACGCCCTCGAAGGCTCCGTATTCAAAGATGTAGTCGCACACATAGATGAGTTGGCCTCCGTCGTTGGTGGTCTCCCAAGCATAGCGGAGGGGACGGTGTGCGAAGGAGTCCCAGCTGTAGTTGGGCTCGGGATGGTAGGGCAGGAGCACATGGTTGATGGTGCAGGTCTCGTCGTAGGCGTAGGTCACGCGGTCGGCCACCATGCCGTTGGTGCGTTTCTCGCGCTGCAGGCAGTTGCCGTCGGCATCGAAGGTTCTCTCGATGCTTGAGTCGGGCACCCAGCCGCCTGACCAGTAGGAGTAACTCTCGTTGGTGCAGTTGCCGTTGGCGTCGTAGGTGTAGGTGGTCAGGGCCGAGTTGCCCCATCCCGTGCCGCCCCAGGCGTCGTTGTATTCTTCGAGGAGTTGTGTGTAGAGACCTTCCTCGTTGTATGTGTAAGTGCCGCGCATGAGGAGCATGCCGCCGAGGGTCATCTCGTAGCCTGTGAGGCGGTCGCCCTCGTAGCTGTATGTGTAGACGCCTTGCAGTTCGAATCCGCTGCCCCAGTCGTTGTAGTTGGTGCGGGTGAGGCGG
>CAMYYV010000056.1 GCA_947303625.1 uncultured Bacteroidales bacterium
CTTCGATGAGGTTGGTGAGCACCTCGGTGTCGGTCGACGACTTGAAGGTGAAACCTCGCTTCTCCAACTCCTTGCGCAGACTCAGGTAATTCTCGATGATGCCATTATGAATCAAGGCGAGGTTGCCCGACTGCGAGCGATGGGGGTGGGCATTCACCTCGTTGGGCTCGCCGTGGGTGGCCCAGCGGGTATGGGCGATGCCGATATGCCCGCTGATATCCTTGGAAGCGGCAAAGGCCTCCAAGTCGGAGACCTTGCCTTTGGCTTTATAGACATTGAGTTCGTTGCGTTCGTTGAGCAGTGCCACGCCGGCGCTGTCGTAGCCACGATATTCAAGACGCTTCAAGCCCTCAATGAGGATGGGATAGGCCTCTTGCTGGCCTACGTAAGCAACTATTCCACACATAATTTAAGATTTAAAGATTCAAAATTTAAAATTCAAAATTCCTGACTGGATTGGAGCCTGTAGAAAGGCATCATTCAAAAAGAACCTTCACGTCAGGAGCTTTCTCGGCACCTTCAGATGCTTCGAAATAAGGTTTCTTGTCGAATCCGAAAATACCTGCAATAATGTTGGTCGGGAACTTACGGATGAAGGTGTTGTAGTCTTGCACTGTTTCGTTAAACTGCCTCCGCGCATTGGCAATATTGTTTTCGCAGCTTTCGAGTTGCGACTGCAAGTCGAGGTAGTTCTGGTTTGCCTTCAAGTCGGGATACTGTTCCACCGTGACAAGCAAGCGCGAAAGTGCGCCCGACATTTCGTCTTGGGCAGCCTGGAAAGCCTTCAAATTTTCTTCGGTGAGGTTGTCAGCATCGAGAGTGACCTGTGTTGCCTTGGCGCGTGCTTCGACCACTGCCGTCAAGGTGCCGGCTTCATAATCGGCATAACTCTTGACCGTGGCGACGAGGTTGGGAATCAGGTCAGCACGTTTTTGATAAGCAGTCTGTAGATTGCCGACAGCTGAGGCAACTGCTTCGTCTTTGGAAACCATGGCATTATAGCCGCAGGACGAGAAGCCCATGACCATAAACAGAGCCGCAATGGCGATAAGGATAATCTTCTTCATAATAATAGGGGTTTTACGATTAATTATCAGCTTGTTGAAAAACGGCCACAAAGGTAAACAATTTTTTCGTACTTTTGCAAGTTATACATTATATCAAACCATTTTTGTCAAATGACTGAGAATCAACAAAAAAACGACATACAAAGCATTGACGGACAGTTGTTGAACCGAGGATGCACCCTTGGAACGACCTATAGCACAGGGCAAAAAGTGCTCTCGTGCGGACGTTGCAAGCTGAGCCAATTTGATTGGCTTAAGGACTATGAAAACCAAGAGGTTAAGGGTCCTATATGCTTGGCAGAGGTACGTTTCAAGAACGACCGCAAAGACTATTTCACCTATCCTGAGGACCTGGAGTTAGAGGTGGGCGAATTTGTGGCTGTGGAGACTGCCATCGGACACGACATAGGCATCGTCACCATGCTGGGCGAGATCGTGAAACGCCAGATGAAACGCAAGCGTTTCCGCACGCCGTTAGAGGAGATGAAGAAGATTTACCGTCGCGCCAGAGTGAATGACGTGGAGAAGTTTTTGTCGGCCATCAAACTGGAAGACAGCACATTGGCACGCACCCGCACCATCATCGACAACCTTGGACTGGAAATGAAACTCAATGACGTGGAATATCAGGGCGACAAGACCAAGGCTATCTTCTACTACACCGCCGACGGCCGCGTCGACTTTCGCGAACTCATCAAGAAGCTAGCCGAAGAATTCCACATCCGCATCGAAATGCGACAAATTGGCGTGCGTCAGGAGTCGGCCAAACTGGGCGGCATCGGCTCTTGTGGCCGCGAGTTGTGCTGCGCCTCTTGGATCAGTGACTTCCAGTCGGTGACCACCGGCGTGGCCCGCGTGCAACAGCTCTCGCCCAACCCGCAGAAGCTGGCCGGACAATGCGGCAAACTGAAATGCTGCCTCAACTTCGAGTATGAGGCCTACGTGGAGGCACTGAAGGCTTTCTCCGACCCCAACATCGTGCTGCACTTCGAGAGCGGCGATGCCATCCACCAGAAAAACGACGTCTTCAAAGGCATCATGTGGTATTCCTACACCACCGACCGAGGCAACATCATGGCCATCCCCGTCGACAAGGTGAAGGAGATCATCGCCATGAACAAGAAAGGACAAAAACCCGCCAAACTGGAAGACTATGCCGTCACCCAGGAGGCCCACACCAACACCAACGAAGGCTATGGCGAAGCCGACCTTAAAAAGATGAGTGACTAATATGAAACTATTCAATATAAAAATGCGGAATGCAAAATGCGGAATGCAGAATGGCTTGGCAATTCTTTTATTCAGCATTCTTAATTCAGCATTCTTAATTCTATTTTCAGCGTGCACCAACGATTCATTCGACAAGCGCACCGTGATTCCCGAGGCAGAATGGGCACAAGACAACCGCGTGGCTTTCGACGTGACCATCGACGACACGCTGAGTGCCTACGAGTTTGGTATCGGACTGCGTCACATGGAGAACTACCGTTACAGCAACCTCTTCGTCTTCCTACACACGACGATGCCCAACGGCAACCACACCCACGACACCATAGAATGCACCTTAGCCACGCCCGAAGGCCGCTGGATTGGCAAGAGCAGCGGCTCGATGCGCGACTTGACAGTGCCGCTCAATGAAAACCTGCTCTTCCCCCTTTCGGGAACCTACCATTTCGAAATCGAACAAGCCATGCGCGAGCCAAAGTTGAAAGGCATCTCCGACATCGGCCTATACATAGAAAAACAATAATACCATGAGTGATAAAAAGGAAAACAACGCGAAAAAGAAAGTAGGAGCCATTGGCATCCTGTGGATCATCTTCGGGTCGCTGACACTACTCATCGCCCTTTTCTTCTTCTGCGTCGCGAAAGGCGTGTTTGGCACCATGCCCACCTTTGAGGAATTGGAGAACCCACGCACCAACTTAGCCACCGAGATCTATTCCGCCGATGGCAAGCTGCTCGGCACTTATTTCGTGGAAAACCGTTCCAACGTGCGCTATGCTGAGTTGTCGCACTACATGCCTGAGGCCCTGATCAGCATTGAGGACGAACGTTTTACCGAGCACTCGGGCATCGACAAAAAAGCCTTGTTCCGTGTGGCATATGGTGTGGTGACGGGCAACAAGAAAGGCGGCGGTTCCACCATCACGCAACAGCTGGCCAAGAACCTCTTCCCCCGTGGTGAAAACCTCAGCAAGCCCAAGCTCGTGCTTCGTAAATTCCAGGAATGGATCACCGCCACAAAGCTGGAGCACAACTACTCGAAAGAAGAAATCGTGGCCATGTACCTTAACACGGTGGCATTCGGACACAACGCCTACGGCATCCGTTCGGCTGCCAGCACCTTCTTCGACAAGAAACCCAGCGAGATGACCATCGAAGAATGCGCCCTGATGGCCGGCGTGGTCAACGCCCCCACCCGCTACAGCCCGATACGCAACCCCGAACGCTCGTTGGAGCGCCGCAACCTTGTCCTCAAGAAAATGGCCGACAACGGTTTCCTCACCCAAGAGGAATGCGACTCCATCTCGCAAATCCCCATCGACATGACGCATTTCAGCATCAAGGACCACAACACAGGCCAAGCCACCTATTTCCGCGAGTTCTTACGCGGGTATCTCACCGCTTGGGCCGACACCACCTATCGTGCCGACGGCACGCCATACAACATCTACCGTGACGGGCTGCGCATCTACACCACCATTGACTCGCGCATGCAACGATATGCTGAAGAAGCCGTGGCCGAATTCATGGGCAAGGAACTTCAGCCTACGTTCAACAAGCACTGGAAGGGCCATAAGAACGCTCCTTTCTCCAACCTCACTCCCGACCAAATCGATGCCAACTTGGAGACTGCGATGAAACGCAGCGATCGTTACCGCGTGTTGAAAAACGAGGGTATGCCCTACGACTCCATCAAGGCTGAATTTGAACGTCCAGTGAGGATGACGGTCTTCTCGTGGGACGGCCTTATCGACACTGTCATGTCACCCATGGACTCCATCCGCTACTACAAATGGTTTATGCAGGCGAGCCTCGTCAGCATTGAGTCGCATACGGGCCACGTAAAAGCCTATGTGGGAGGCTTGGACTACCGTTTCTTCAAATACGACCATGTCACACAAGCCCGCCGACAAGTGGGTTCCACCTTCAAACCGTTTTTATACTCGTTGGCCATGCAGGAAGGCGAATACACGCCCTGCACAAGGATCCCCAACATCAGATACAACATCGTGTTAGACGACGGTAGGGTGTGGTCGCCGCGCAACGCGGGCGGACGTGTAGGCGAGGAAATCACCTTGAAATATGCCTTGGCCATGTCGAACAACTGGATCTCGGCTTACTTGATGAACCAATTCGGCCCCGAAGCCGTCATCGCCCAAGCCCAACGTATGGGTGTGGAATCGCCCATCGAGCCAGTGCCAGCCATCTGCTTAGGCGTATGCGACCTGAAGCTCATCGAGATGGTGCGGGCCTTAAGCACCCTGGCCAACCAAGGCGTATACATCAAGCCCATGTTCGTCACCCGTATCGAAGATAAGAACGGTAATGTCATCAAGCGCTTCACTCCCGAAGAATCCGAGGCCATGAGCGAGCTGACCGCCTACAAGATGATCGAGCTGATGAAAGGCGTGGTGCAAAGCGGCACCGGTGGACGCCTACGTACGTACTACGGCATCAAGAATCCCGTGGCAGGAAAGACCGGCACCACACAGAAAAACAGCGACGGTTACTTCATGGGCATCACTCCCGACTTGACTACAGGCGTGTGGGTAGGCAATGACGACCCCACCGTGCACTTCCGCTCGACCGCTTTGGGACAAGGCTCACGCACTGGCCTGCCTATTTGGGCCATCTATATGAAAAAGGTATATGCCGACAAGAGCCTCAACATCAGCCAGGGCGACTTCCCGAAACCTAACGCCCCAGGCGTCGACTTAAACTTCGACTGCAACCGCCGCGAAGAAAATGACTTCTACGATGGCATAGAGTCCATTGATGAGTTTTAATAGAAATTCAAGCACTATGACCTCAAACTTTGTTGATTATGTCAAAATCTTCTGCCGCTCTGGCAAAGGAGGTGCAGGCTCGCTGCATTTCCGCAGGGAGAAATACATCCCCAAAGGCGGTCCCGACGGTGGCGACGGCGGTCGTGGCGGCAACGTCATCCTACGCGGCAACGCCCAATTGTGGACATTACTCCACTTACGCTACACCAAACATCTCTTCGCCGGCGATGGCGTGCCAGGAGGCAAAAACCAACTGACGGGAGCCGCGGGCGACGACATCTACATCGACGTGCCCTTGGGCACTGTGGCCTACCGCGCCGAAGACCACACCATGATGGGCGAAATCACCGAAGACAAGCAAGAGGTCGTGCTACTCAAAGGGGGTCGCGGCGGCAAGGGCAATGCCTTCTTCAAGACGGCTACGTTGCAGGCGCCCAAATTTGCCCAACCCGGCGAGCCTAACCAAGAGGAATGGATCACCTTGGAACTGAAGTTGCTGGCCGATGTCGGTTTGGTCGGCTTCCCCAACGCGGGCAAGTCCACCCTGCTCTCCGTGGTCTCGGCCGCCAAACCCGAGATTGCCGACTACCCCTTCACCACCCTCGTGCCCAACCTTGGCATCGTCAGCTATCGTGGTCATAGGAGCTTTGTCATGGCCGACATCCCCGGCATCATCGAAGGTGCTGCCGAAGGCAAAGGCTTGGGCATCCGATTCTTGCGTCATATCGAACGCAACTCCACCCTGTTGTTTATGGTGCCTGCCAACACCGAAGACGTGAAGGCGGAATACGACATCCTTCTCAACGAGTTGAAGAAATACAACCCCGAGTTGATGGACAAGGACCGTATCCTGGCCATCACAAAATGCGACCTCGTGGATGAAGACGCCATCAAGGACATCAAGAAGCATTTGCCCAAGAAAGTGCCGCATGTCTTCATCAGCTCTGTGGCCCAACAAGGCATCGACGAACTGAAAGACCTTATTTGGCTGACACTGAACAAAAACGACGATGGGGAGGATTGGTAAATGGAATCCGTCTCCCACATCGACTCCGACCTCTTCCTTTTCCTCAACGGCCTCCATGCCGACTGGTTAGACAAGGTGATGATTGCCATCACGCAGATGTGGGTTTGGATTCCATTATACCTATTATTAATATATTGGACCGTAAAACAATACGGCAAGCGCTGGTGGTGGATTGTTTTGGTCGTGGCTGCTGTGGTGCTATGCTCCGACCAGCTATCGTCCCATGTCTGCAAGCCGCTCTTTCACCGTCTAAGACCATGCTATAACACCGATTTTCAAGGCTTAATACACCTACCTAAAGGCTTGGCGGGCGGACATTACGGCTTCGTCTCATCGCATGCCGCCAACACTTTTTCCGTGGCCACTTTCTTGACCGCAGCCCTACGCAAGAACTACAAGTGGATGGGAATTGTGCTCTATCTTTGGGCCTTCATCTCCAGCTATAGCCGTATTTACATAGGCTACCACTACCCTGGCGACATCATTTGCGGTGCCGTTTTGGGCATCCTCATCGGGCTGATTTTCTGGAAAGTGTTTCAGCTCGTGGTCATCAGAAAAATATGGAAATCAGAATAACGAACCCGTTTTAGTGGTCGATTTGCCATCGTCAAACACCACCTTGATGGTCGATTGCAACTCGATTCCGCAAAGCGAGGCTAATTTGGCTTTGTTCAAGGCCAATTCAAGATAGCCATGGGTTCCGAAAATGGCCACCAAGTCGACCACGTCGACATCGAGATAGCTGTCGGAGATTTCGTCCACGGTGTATAGGTCACCCTTGACCATGATGGTGAAGTCGCGACCACGGCGTTCCTGCTCGAAGAGTTCTTTGGAGATGTTGGTGATCAGGTTGTCATACGAATCGATGTGCATCACCACGCCTTCGATAGTGTTGTCGCGAGCCACGGCGCAGAAAGTGCCACCAGGATTCAACTTGGGTCGCGGCTCGCCAATACTCGACAACGGCTCGCCCTTGGCAATCATCACCGCCACCTTGGCGAAACGGTCACGCGTGGCGAAAGTGAAAAAATCCGAGTCCTGCATCACGTCGATACATACCGCCTCTTCATACTTCCCGTCAAGAATGTGGCTGAAGATGCCATTGTCGGTGGAGATAAAATACTGTCCTTCGGCTTTCACCACCACATGGGGACATTCTGTCGACTCAATCGTGTCGACAGCGATGATGTGAATCGTTCCAGGAGGAAAACAACGATAACAATTCTTGAGCGTGAAGCCAGCCTGCGATACGTTGAAAGGCTCGATTTCGTGCGTCACGTCGACAATAGTTGCCGTGGGCAGTTGCGACAAAATAGTACCCTTCACCGCGGCCACGTAATAGTCCTTGGTGCCCCAATCGCTTGTTATCGTGATAATTGCCATTGACAATCTGGTATTTGACGAAACCTATATGAACGGAATTGCAAAGGTATATCATTTATATTAAACTTGCCAATGGTTTTTGAAAAATTTTTTGTTTTACCTCTTTCTGAAAAATAATCTATCTTTGCAGTTAAATAAACTGAAATGGCAGAGCAGATCCTACAGATAGAAAACGTTGACCCTAAGGAACTTCACGGACCCAACGACAAGTACTTGGAGCTGGTGAAGAGCATGTTCCCAAAGCTGAAGATCATCGCACGTGGTGACTTCGTGAAAGTGATTGGCGATGACGAGGAAATTGAGTATTTCACCAACCGCTATGAGACCTTGATGGTGCAGTTAGAACGCTTCGGTAAACTGACGGCCCAGACCGTCGAAGATGTGATGATGGCCAGCACCGACACCGAGCTGCAACAAAAGATGTCGGAAAGCGATGTGCTGGTCTTCGGACGAAGCGGTGTGCCTGTCAAGGCCATCACCGCCAACCAAAAACGCATGGTGGCAGCTTCGGAGCAAAAGGATTTGGTTTTCGCCATAGGCCCTGCGGGAACGGGAAAGACCTACACTGCCGTGGCCTTGGCCGTCAGGGCGTTGAAAGCCAAACAAGTGCGGCGCATCATACTGACCCGCCCCGCCGTCGAAGCCGACGAGCATCTTGGTTTCCTCCCCGGCGACCTGAAAGACAAACTCGACCCGTATCTACAGCCGCTCTATGATGCCTTACGCGACATGATACCATCTTCGAAATTAGATAGCTATCTCGAAGACCGAACTATAGAGATTGCGCCTTTGGCCTTCATGCGCGGCCGCACCTTAGACCATGCTTTCGTCATCCTCGATGAAGCCCAAAACGCCACGCGCAGCCAGCTGAAGATGTTCCTCACCCGCATGGGACGCTCGGCCAAGTTCATCGTCACCGGCGACATCACCCAAATCGACCTGCCGCCCAAGACGCCCTCGGGGCTGCCGCAAGCGATGGAGGTGCTGAAGGATGTGAAAGGCATTGAATTCATCTATTTGGACGACAAGGATGTGGTCAGGCACAAATTGGTGACGGATATTATTAATGCATATAAGAAGCATCACGAAGAGGACAAAGAAGATAACCCAAAGGATACACAAAGCATCCCGTAGGGATGTTCGTTCGGTAAAAACAACACAATAGAGAACAAACGCATCCCATCGGGATGCACCAGCTGAACAACAACAAAACTCAACAGATATGAAAGCTCTAACAAAAACCGATTACCAATTCCCTGGCCAGACCAAGGTCTATCACGGCAAGGTCCGCGATTGTTATTTCATCAACGACGAATACATGGTGATGGTCGCCACCGACCGCATCTCGGCTTTCGACGTCATCCTGCCCAAGGGCATCCCTTATAAGGGACAGGTACTCAACCAGATCGCCGCCATGTTCCTCGACGCCACCGCCGACATCGTCCCCAACTGGAAGCTCGCCACCCCCGACCCGATGGTCACCGTGGGTCGACTCTGCAAACCCTTCCCCATCGAGATGATCATCCGCGACTACCTCACTGGCAGCTCGTGGCGCACCTACAAGAGCGGCCAACACACTATCTGCGGCGTGCAGATCCCAAAGGGCATGAAGGAACACCAACGCTTCGCCGAACCCATCATCACCCCGACTACCAAGGCTGAGGAAGGCCACGATGAGGATATCTCCCGCGAGGAAATCATCGCCCGTGGCCTCATCAGCGAAGAAGACTACGCCCAAATCGAGGACATTACGCGAAAACTTTTCCAACGCGGCACCGAAATCGCCGCCAAGCAGGGTTTGATCCTCGTCGACACGAAATACGAGTTCGGAAAAATCGGTGACCAAATCGTGCTGATGGACGAGATCCACACCCCCGACTCATCACGTTACTTCATCGCCGACCAATACGAGGAACGCTTTGCCAAGGGCGAACCGCAGGTGCAGCTCTCAAAGGAGTTCGTCCGCGAGTGGCTGATGGCCAACGGCTTCCAAGGCAAGGAAGGCCAACAAGTGCCCGAGATGACGCCCGAATACGTCAACAGCGTGTCGGAGCGTTACATTGAGCTTTACGAAAAGGTCACGGGACACAAGTTTGAGAAGGCTCCTGACTCGGAAGATTTGGTGAAGCGCATCGAGAAGAATGTACTGAACTACTTGAAGTTATAGATTTTTATTGCACAGATTTTACAGAAAAAGAGGTTTTTGTACCCCCCCAAAAAAAACACTGTCCTTGACTATCGTACCAAGGGCAGTTTTTTTTTTTCTAATGTGTGGTTAAAACCCCGCAATTTATTGCGGCTACTTTAGTTTGTATAAACTTCGATTTGAGAATTTGTTGGTAGTTTGTTTAGTCTATGGATGATTTTATTGTAGTGTATGAGAAATTTCATTTCGTTGGTATCTAATAAACCTCTGGACTTCAAGTCCAGAGTGGTTTAGTTTCTCTTTTCGAAGTTCTATTTATAGGTTGCTTATAAAATATTATTGTTCCTTAAAAGGTCCTGGTTCAGGAAATGATATTACAACTTCATCTCCGCATCCAAGTCGGACCGTATAGCTTTCTTCTGTTGGATAAAGCAAGTACCCACTGTTTTGTTTGACATTAACAATATAACTCCCTTTGTCGTATTGTCTTTTAATATAATGATTACCTTGTAGAGTAAAACTACCGTATCCAGAAACAGAAACAGTATAAGGATTTGATGAATTATTAATAAATTGGATAGTCCCTTTGCAGATATATCCACTGCCACCGCCATTACCACCGCCAGTACTATCACTTTCCTTATTACATGAAGAAAACAACATTGCTAAAGCAAACATAAACAAAATAGCTTTTTTCATTGTTTCATTGCCAAGTTATATTCCATTAGGCTCATCGGTATTAAATTAGTAATAGGCAACAAAAATACTATCTCCATTTGTTTCAATCTTCCTCCCATAGTAATCAATTTGGTTACAGTAACCAAAATGATTACACTTTCCCATTAAACTCATCAGAAAGGTCGCGAAAAAAGTCATAATTCAATGCCGTGGAAATACGCTCAAGCAGGAGAATATCAATGTTGTCTTTTCGGAAAATCCTATGGATATGCGGACGGGCACAACAAATGTCCTTCGCCAACTGGGTGGCCGTTATGCCTTGCTGCCGCATTACCTCTTTGATATGTTGTCCGATGTGCATAAAAAAGCGTGGAATTTGTTTAACTTGCCGAGCATCGGGTTTCCACGCCCATCCACCAACAAGTCATTCCACGCCAATACTGGCGTTTCGTGACGAGCTCTTGGTGAATTCTCTTTCGAGAAATGTGGAAATTGATGCTCAAGAATTCGTTTTTGAAATGCTATTCTAAATAATTATGTGTCTGTTTCTCTTCTTTGTCTTTTGTTAGCGTCCTTAGTTACTGTAATACTATAGTTTAACTTGCTTTCATCTGCAAAATTAACAAAAATCCTGAAAACAAGTCGTTTTCAATCCAATTTTTCAAGAAAGCGGTTTTTCAATCCATTTTCCATCCTTAAAGTTTACCACGCTTCGATACCCTGCTTTCTTCAAAGCTTCCTCGGCAGCTTCAAACTCCAAAGTGATCTCGCTGAAGTGGTGCGCGTCGGCGGAGATGAGGGCAGGAACACCCATTTTGCAGGCCTCCTCCATTAACCAAGGCGAAGGATAGAAACTGTTGTAGCGTTTCTTGTAGATGCCGCGCGTGTTGATTTCCATCACGAGACCTTTCTCTCGGATGAGGTCGAGGGTCTCCAAGGCCAGTTGGCGGTACCAAGATTCGTCTTCGTGGAAATACCGGTCGCGGTTGTGCATTTTGATTTTGTCGAAATGGGCAATGATGTCAAACTGCTCGTTCTCAATCATTTCATTCGACTGTTCAAAGAAACGACGCACCGCACGGCGGATATCACCATCGAAGAACTTCTGCAGACCATCGTCATAGACTTCCCATTTCGGGCCATCGATGAACCAAATGTCATCGGCAAGAGGTCCCTGAGCCTGTCGAAGGGCCGGGTCAATAACCAAATGCACCCCACCAATCAGATAATCCAAATGATACTTCTCTTTTGTCACGGCAAAAGGCTCGGAAACACCTGTGAGATAGTCCGCCTCTAGGGCACAATAGATGTCGATTTGGTCTTTGAATTCCTCTTTTAGTTGGGCGATTTCGGACACATAACTTGGCATATCCTCGGACTTCACCGAGAAGTTGTTGTCAAAAGGCAAAGGACCGTGTTCCGAAAAACCGAGTGTCGTCAAGCCCTGACGGATGGCCTCTTCCACGATTTCTCGGGGCTGGGATTTGCCGTCGGAATAAATGCTGTGGGTATGTAAATTGAAATTCTGCATAATTGAAACAAATTGCGGACGCATTCGATGCGTCCCTACAAGGTTGAAATTACTTTATAAACCTTGTCGCCACGACGCACCAGCGACTTCACGGGAATGGAGCAATACTCACCTTTGACTGTCTGCTGGACATTGCCCAAGTCCACGCGGATTTCGGTGAGTGTGTCCTCGTAGACGCCAGTCGTCGGACCGATGATCATGATTTGTTCACCGAGTTTGAGGGCATCGCTATCCATGCGGATTTCGGCCACACCCAATTTGCTGTAATAATTGGTAATGAGTCCGATATACTCCTTGCTTTGCGTGGCGTGCGAGCCATATTGCTTCGACCACTCGAAAGTGCGACGACCCAGATAATAGCCGTCCCAAAAACCACGATTATAGACGCTCTTCAACCGTTCCATCCAAGCATCGATCTTCTCTTGCGTGAAGGTGCCTTCTTGGATGGCTTTCACCGCCTCGCTATAGACCGACACCGTCAGTTTGGTGTATTCCGGCGAACGACCACGACCTTCAATTTTCAGCACTTCCACACCTGCATCCAAGACTCTGTCCAAGAAAGGCAAAGTGCAGAGGTCTTTTGGCGACATGATGTATTCATTATCAAGCATCAATTCATAGCCTTCCTCGCGTTCGCGCACATCGTAGCCGCGGCGGCAGAGCTGCATGCAAGCGCCACGGTTCGAGGACAAGTTGTAGATGTCCTGGCTTAAATTACACTTGCCCGAGATGGCCATGCACAAGGCACCATGACAAAACACCTCGATGCGCACCAAGTTGCCATGAGGACCACGGATCTGTTGGCGTTCAATCTCCTCAGTGATGTGGCGCACCTGGTCGATATTCAGTTCGCGGGCAGTCACCATCACGTCAGCGAACTGGGAATAATAACGTACCGCCTCAAGGTTGGTGATGTTGCATTGGGTCGACATGTGCACCTCGACGCCGATTTGACGGGCATATTGGATGACGCTTTGGTCGGAGGCGATGATGGCCGAGATGCCGTTGGCCTTGATGGCGTCCAACAACTGGTGCATCTCCTCTATCTCCTCGTCATAGATAACCGTATTCACTGTGACATAACTCTTCACGTTATGTTCGTTGCAAGTTTCGGCCAATTGGCGCAGGTCGTCCAAAGTGAAGTTTTTCGCCGAGCGCGAGCGCATATTGAGTTTGCCGATGCCGAAATAGACGCT
>CAMYYV010000057.1 GCA_947303625.1 uncultured Bacteroidales bacterium
TTTACACTAAATTTGTTGTTCTAAACGGGCTGCAAAGATACGAATATTTTGGAAAGTGGGAGGGGATTGGGGGAAATATTTTTAAATTTGTTGCAAAAATCGAAGCCATGGTAGACATCGAAAAAGTAAAACAATGGGCGGTGAGCCGTTGGACGTTAGGAGAATTGCATGGCGTCTCACATTGGGAGCGGGTGGAGCGCAACGGCCTGCTGTTGGCCACGCCCGAATGCGATGTCACCGTCATCCGGCTGTTTGCCTATCTCCACGACAGCTGCCGTGAAAACGATGGTTACGACGAGGAGCACGGCCCTCGCGCAGCCAAGATGTTAGAAGGTTTGAGGAAAACCTTATTGAAAGACCTCAGCGACGAGCAGTTTTCAATGCTTCAACAGGCCTGCCGTCTGCATACCACGACACACCGCACGGGTAACCCCACCATCGATGCTTGCTTCGATGCCGACCGATTGGATTTGGGCAGGGTGAATATCAAGCCTGATCCCGACAAGATGGCGACGGAGAAAGGGATGGAGATGGCAGAGAGGTACAAACGGATTTCCGCATCGAAGACTATCCTGAGTATTCTTTAAGCGGACCATTTGTTAACCCTGAAGACATATAAAACTATAGGGGGGCTATTATAGCATTTATTATTTCTAAGGATTCTAACTTTTCTATGTTTACTTGGTGGAGGATCATAAAGAAACTCTGCAAAAAGCAATGAAACTGTATATGTGAGATGTTTTTTTTAGTATCCAATTATTGTTTCCCCTTCTGGGTTCATTTCGTGTCTCTTATAATTCTCAATTGCTTTTTCCTTGCTCGCATTCGCATAGCAATACTCACACAAATGTGCGCAGGTGTTGTACTCGCCAATGTCTTTACTCACCATGCAACCACAGAACTGCCGCTGGCCTTTGTCGCGGTTGTCCTTCTTCTTGATGGCGTATTGCGTTTCGCTGAGTTTCACGGCATTGGCGGGAATCGGCTCCGCACCAAACAACGAGTTTTCAACGATCTTAATCTCCACGCCGAGGAAGTCCATTAAGGCCTGGTCGTGGTGGGCGAAACGAATCATCAAGTCATCATCCACGCAGCGGTTGTGTTGGATGCTGTATTGCTCAATGTCAATCTTTTCGCCGCATGTAGCTAATTGATAGTGCCATTTCTGGTTAAGTTCAAAAAGCCTTCGGGCAAATTCTTCCATTTGTGGCACCGTCCATTCTTGGTAGCTCACATGGCTTTTCTCAAGGTTGGCTTTTACCTTTTTGTAGAGGGCTATGTCGGCATAACTGAAAATGAGTTTCTCTGTGTAGCCTTGCAGTTGGTCGCCGATGTTTTCCACTTTCCTAAGCAGGTCGTCAATGGCGATTTGGTCGGTCAGAATTAAGGGGTCAAAACGCCAGAGGACACGGCCTTTGCCTAATTGGTCAACCAGCCTTTTGAAGGTGTCAATCCTTTCCTCCAACGGCGGAACGCCCTTTTCCAAACCTTCTTTTTCGTAATCGTTCAGCGTGTATTGGATGTAGCAGCCGATGTTTCTATCTTTCAGTTCGTCAAGGTGTTTGAGCAGTGGCTCCGGGTTCTTTGACCAAAACACGATGAAGCGGCATTTCTCATACGACACGAAACTCTTCACGCCGTTGAAGGGGTTATTCCAGGCGGAATAGCCCACTTTCAACCGATGGAAAAACCAATCGGCATAAAATGCCGGAATGTCCGTGCTTCGGCTCGCGGAAATGATGACGGGAGCCTGTGCCTCAGCCATCATGCCGTTATCTCGCTGAATCTGTGTTTTTTGCCATTGGGCCATGAGAAGTATACTTTGTTAGTCGTTGTGCAAACTTTGGTGTAGTTCCATTTATTGTTTATGAACTTACGCATTGGGGTCTTCCTCTTTCAGTGTTTTGAAATCCTCTTCCGAGATGTTTTCCAGTAGATAGTTGCGAATCTCTTCTTCAGTTGGGAGCTGGAGACGGTATTTGCTAACAAAAAGGTTTTGAGATAGACCTTCTGTGGCATATTGAACAGTGGTTTCACCATAGTCTGTACACAACAGTAGACCGATGGGTGGGTTGTCATCATCTTGCATGATCTCATGCTTGTAATAGTTCAGATAAAGGTTGAGCTGTGAGGCATATTCGTGACGGAAACGGTCTATCTTAAGGTCGATGATGACATGGCATTTCAGGATGCGATGATAAAAGATAAGGTCGGCCTTGAAATAGTCCTGGTCAACTAGGATTCGCTTTTGGCGAGCCTCAAAACAGAAGCCGCGACCCATCTCCAAAAGGAACACTTGAAGATGATTGAGAATAGCCGTTTCCAATTTCGTTTCGGTGAATACATCCTGCGACTGCAAGCCCAAAAATTCAAGCGTCACAGGGTCATGAATAATGTCGTGAGGTGTCAATTGCTGAGAGTCTTTCACGGTCAGTTTATGTAGCGCCTTCTTGTTTTTCGATAACCCCATGCGCTCGTAATATTGCGAAGACACTTGGCGGTCTAACTCTCTATATGTCCAACATCCACGAATTGCTTCTTGTTCGTAGAAGGCTCGTTTCAAAGGGTCATCAATTCCGGCCAAATATAGAAGGTTGGAAAAATTAAGTCGATAAAACAACTTGTCAGGTGAAGTGCTCCATTCTTCTAATTTGGCGGACACTGTTCGCCCAATTCTATTATCTTGATTATCTGTTGATTGAGATATGGCGGACGCTGACCGCCAAATTGACATTTCTTTTGGTACCAATGTTGCAATATTGCCCTTTTGAATGTACTTACCGACTTCAACTCCCAATGAAGGATAAACTATATAAAACAATCGGCACTCACGTAGTCGTCTAGGTTCGAATCCTTTATGATTAATCCTTTCAGCCAACCGATTGATGAGTTTGTCACCATACTTGGCGCGGTCTTCCCCGTGCTGTTCAAACTCTACAATATAATAACCCACCAGCCAGTTTCTTGCAGTGAGAGAAAGGTTCACGGCATGAGCGGCCTGAGCCTGAAGCACATCCTGCACTTGGTTGATATGCCCTACTAATGATTCAAAATCCATAATTGCTTGATATTAGGTTTGCCTTTGACAGATTTGTGTGTTCAAAAATACATCTTTTGTCGGAATCTCACAATTTTTTTTCGGCGAAATCTGTATGGAATCTCACGATTTTTGGCATTTCTACGATTCAAAAAAGGCGGAGAAAAGCCCCCAAGCTTCTCTCCGCCCAACTCATAATCTTTATATCACTTTTCCCTTATTTCAGAATTTCCGGCAAACGGTAACTCGTCTGCGCCTCCATCTTTCTTAGGATGTCCTTGAAGTCCTCGGGAATGAGGCTCCAAATCTTCAATGTGATGTCATCGGGAATGTCTTTGTAGAACGCCTCGGCGATGCCGCCGGTGATGCAGGCGAGGGTGTCGCTGTCGCCGCCCAACGAGACCGCCCAACGGATGGCTGACTCGAAGTCGGTGCTGTCGAGGAAGGCCACCATGGCTTCGGGCACCGTGCCTTGGCACGACGAGTCCCAGTCGTAGACGGGTCGGATGTCGTCGCAGGTGCGGTCGAGGTCGTAGCCGAAGCGCTTCGTGATATACGCTTTGATCTCTTCCTTGCTCTTGCCGTTGCGGGCCATGAAGATGGCTGCAGCCGTGGCTTGCGCTCCCTTGATGCCCTCGGGATGGTTGTGGGTGATGGCTGCCGACAGGCCTGCAACGTGCTCGGTCTCCTCCAAGGTGTCGAACATCCAACCGTTGGCGCTGCACCGCATGGCGGCGCCATTGCCAAACGAGTTGTAGGGATGGCGCTGACCAAGCTCATAGCCACCTCCTTCATAATCGGGAATCTGTTTGGGATGGAACAGCCAGCGTTGGAAGCCGCTGCCATAGCCTCCCATGGGGCAGGGGTATTTCTTGGCGAAGGCCAAAAACGAGGCCTCTAAAGTGCCCATTCCGTGCTGTGGGTCGGTCATGAGCCAGTCGGCCACGGCCATGGTCATGATGCTGTCGTCGGTGTAGTTGCTCCGCGTCCCAAACAATGGGAAATCTGTGGTTTTGATATTGTGGAATTCATATACCGATCCAACGGTATCTCCTATGATTGCTCCTAACATAATTGTTTTAGTATTAGATTATTGATTATTTAAATTCTTCTTTGAACAAAACTATCAAAACCTGCAAAACATGTTTCAGGGGTATGGGGAAGCACGCCAACTGGCTGCTTCCCGGCGACGCACAGTTGTGCAGTCGCCGCACGCTTCTCTTTAGGTTTTGCCTTGTTTTGCAGGTTTTGTGATTAAACTAACTCCGTCCAGAAATCCTCCGGTAGATGGATGTTCTCCACGTCGACAGCGCCGGCGAACAGCGGCGCGATCTGGGCAGGAGTGAAGCCTGCGATGCCGCAGCCGATACGCGTGACTAAGAAGGTCAGTTCGGGATGATTCTTGGCGAAGGCGATGAATTC
Organism: uncultured Bacteroidales bacterium; assembly: GCA_947303625.1. GTDB lineage: Bacteria > Bacteroidota > Bacteroidia > Bacteroidales > F082 > Limimorpha. The sequence continues at coordinate 4,460 of CAMYYV010000057.1, forward strand.
CTCCACATAGGGCAGGATGGTGTTCGGACCGCCTTGCATCGTCGGGATGGCATAGCTCTGGCCTTGCAAGCCCACGCCTTGTCCCATTATGGCACCGAACTTCTCAACTGCGATACGTGCCGCACCTCCGCCGTGCATACCTTGCAGGTTGCTGCCAAAGACGAAGATTTGGTTCGGGCCGAGGCTGCTGATACGGTCGGGGGTGATGCGGTGTCTGAACTCACTCATCTCTCGGTAGTTGCGGTTTTCACGGTTGGAACGCGAGCGGTGCATCTTACGCATCATCGAAGGCATGGCCGAGGTGGCGACGAAGTCTTCCGAGAGTCGGGAGAACAGCATCGTCTTCGATTTGCGCTCTCTGGTCCATGCCTCGCGCATGCCCTCTTCGTCGTCGACGAAGCTCATGTGGTGATCAATGCTGAGCGAGGCGCTGGTGGCCTCCACGTTTTGGTTAGTGCCGATGTAGGCGAAGTTCCAGCCTTCCTCGTCTTTCATGCGCTCGACGAGGGCTTTGATGGCCTTGCCGTTGTATTCCTTTGAGGCATTCTCCAACCCGTCGGTGATGATGGTCACCACGGCGGTGGCGTCTTCTTTGTCTTTGATGGCATTGTAAAGTGCGTTGATGCTGATGCCCATAGCGTCGTAGAGGGGTGTGCAGCAGCAGGGACGGTATTCCTTGGATGTCAGCTCTTTGACTTCGGCGACGGGTACCATGTCGTAGACCATGGTCTTGGCACAGTCGCAGAAAATCATGAGCGAGACGAAGTGCTCTTGCGTGTCCTTGAAGCGTTCTTGGGCCGAGCGGATGCCGCCCACGGTCTCGTTGAAGCCCGAGATGGCGGCGTTGGCGATGCTGCCCATCGAGCCGCTCTTGTCTAAGATAATCAGGTTATAGACCTGCGTCTTTTTGGTAGTGTCTTGTGTTTTCATAATACATTGTTTTTTTAAGGTTAAAATTCTAGTCTAAAACTGTTGTCTTCTTTGAACTTGTCGTAGCGTTGTTTGTTGAAGCGGAACTTGGTACCCCAGCGTCGGGTCGAGCGGCTGTCGTCGTGGGCGATGGGGTAGGAGTCAGGTTTCTTAGTGCTACCTCCAAACAATGCGTCGATGCTCATGCTGCGCATCTCGCGGTTCTTTCCAAAGAACATGGTGTCGGTGTCGTCGTCGGCTTCCTCTATGATGCCGGTTTGCAGTATCTTTTTGTGGAAGTTACGCCGGTCGAATTGTACGCCTAGGATGGCCTCGTAGAGGCGCTGCAGCTCCGACATGGTGAACTCCTGGTCCAACAGGCCGAAGCCTATAGGTTCGAAGTGGATGTCTTTGCGTAGCTCCTCCATGGCCTTGCGCAGGATGTAGTCGTGGTCGAAGGCGAGACGTGGCACGTCGGTGAGGGCAAACCACCGTGCTTGAGCCGCGTCGTCACCGCCTTGCACGTCCGCCTTTTGTGCCAAGGCATAGAAGGCGATGGAAATCACACGTTCGCGTGGGTCGCGGTTCACCTCGCTGAAGGCCTTGAACTGCTTGAGGTAGTTGAGCCTCAGCCCCGTTTCTTCCCGTAGCTCGCGCAGGGCACACTGCTCTGCTGTCTCGTCTATGCGGACGAAGCCTCCCGGTAGGGCCCAAGCGCCTTTATAAGGCTCAATGCCACGCTCGATGAGCAGGATCTTCAGTTCATACCCGTCGAAGCCAAACACCACGCAGTCGGTGGCCACAGCAGGGTGTGGGTGATCGTAGGTGTATTGCTCTTTTTTCATACTTGTGTAAATTTGACGCAAAATTACAACTTTTCTTTTTATCCGCAATGGAAAAATGCGTAAATTTTACACTTTTTAGATATTTAAAGATTTAAAATGTTGATTGTTTGATATTTGCATTGTGTAATTTATACGCATTAAAAACAAAAAATACTGCCATGCGAGATGGCAGTATTTGATAATGGTATTTGCTAATTGGAATTATCCGATTTGCTTGTAGAATTCCTCACGAGAGTGCAACAAAATGTTGAGCAGGCGGGGAACCATGTCGTCCAACACGGGGGTCGAGTCCATCATGATTTCTGTAGCCAACCACACGTCTTCTCTCGGGATGTAGGCCTTGGCTACTTTCATTCCCTTGTTGACTTCGTTCATGGCTTCCAAGACGGTGATGCGGTTCTCGTCGGTGACGTCGAAGATGCCGGGCAGGGCCAAGCGGAAGAACATTTCGTCATCATCGTTGTTGAAATAGATGAAGGTGCGCATTTGATACTTGAAGATGATGTCATTGTCTTCATCGATTCTGGGCATAAGCCCTTGGCTTTTCAGGTATTCGAATACCATTTCTGACGTTTTCATAGTCGTTTTGTTTAAATTAATAAATAGGTGAGTTAATCGTCTTTTCTAAATCCAATTCTGGGTAATAGGTTGCTTCGCTCTATGCCGTCCATCTTCTCCCTGATGGCGTCATACATCTTCAGGGTGTCTTTGCTGATGGAGGGCTTGGTCTCGCTGATGGCCCGTTCAAGCAGTTCTTGTGTGATCATAGTGCGAGTGAAGGCTGCAGTCATGGCAGCGTCGTTCACGATGTAGGCTATGTCGCTGGCGATGTAGCCGTCAGTTAAGTCGGAGAGGGCATCGAAGTCGATGGAGCCCTCCACGAAAGGTCTGCCTTTCATGTGGATGGCAAATATCTCCCTTCGGGCGTCGTGGTCGGGCAGCGGCACGTAGATGTGCTTGTCCAAGCGTCCGGTGCGCAACACGGCGGGGTCAATCATGTCGGGACGGTTGGTAGTGGCTACCACGAAGATGCCGCGCTTCGAGCAGTTGTTGAGTTGCGAGAGGAACTCGTTGACTTCGCCGCTGACGTGTTCGCTGCCGGCTGCCGAACGGTTGGGCACGAAGGCGTCAAACTCGTCGAAGCACAGCACGGTAGGTGCGTCTTTCTCGGCCTGTTTGAACAGCTGCCCGATTTTCTCTTGGCTGCCGTGCACGTAGATACTGGCAAGGTCTGATGCTTTCACTAAGATGAAGTTGAACTGTGTCTGCTCGGCGAATTTCTCGGCGAAGAACGACTTGCCGCAGCCGGGAGGGCCGTAGAGCAGCATGCCGTTGGGTGGTGTCAGTCTGTATTGTTCCGACAGTTCCTTGTTCTGTATCACGAAGATGACTTTCTGCTGAAGCAGGTCTTTCAGTTCTTGCATGCCAGCGATGTCGTCGAAGCCGTGGCCCGTTCCTTTCTGTGTGGTGATTTGCAGCTCGTTTTCCGTTTGCTGTCCCTTGCCTGATGCCCTGGCTTCTTCTTGGGCGTGTTCGCTGATCTTACCGGGTCTCTTGCTGCCACCTTGTCCGCTGAGGTCGCGAAGCAGGTCGTTGGCCGAACGGTAGCTATCCGAAGGGGTAAGCGACAGGCCTTTTTCCAAGACGTATTTCAGGGTGTCGTTAATGGGTAGCGACATGATGTCGACAGGGTTCTCTTTCCTGTAGCGCTTCATCTTGTTCATCTTCGTGACGAAGTCTACGCCTTCGGCAATGTCGATTGTCCAAGGGGCGTGGCCCGTCAGCATGGTGTAGAACACGGCAGTAGCCGAGAATAGGTCGGTGCGCTCGTTGTAGACACTGGCCGAATTACCGTTGGCGCAATATCTGATGTCGAGGTCTGTATTGTCGAACGGTGTGGTGCCCTCGCAGGCTTGCGAGGCGTGGCCCATGTCGATGATCTCGGGAGTGCCGTCCATCGAATCCGAAAGCATGATGTTGCTTGGAGTGATGTCGTTGTGGCAGATGCCCGCGTCGTGCAGGCTCTTAAGGCCTTCGATGATGCCGGTGAAGATGGCTACGGCTTGGTCGGTCTCGATTTTTCCTTCCCGCGCAATCTTGCTGGCCAGCACCTCACCAGTAAAGTAATTCGTCACCAGATATTGGCATTCGCCGACAGCCGAGTCGATGCTGCCATGGGCGATATGGGAAATCACGTTGACATGCTGTATCTTCTGGAGTAAGGCAATCTCTATGACCTCGTGGCTGTCTTTGTCGACGAGTTTGGCGGGGGTCCGCTTCATGACGTACAGTTTGAGGAAATAGGGTTGCTCGTTCGCATTCACCGCCTTGTAGGTCTCGGTGTATTCGTTTTGTTTGATGAGGCTTTTGATGGTGTAGCCTCCTATGTTGTCGCCAGTGTTAAGAATGCTCATTGGAAAATGATGGAGATTATTAGGGTGCAAAGGTATTGTTTTTATTCGAAATGTGCAAGGGGGAACAAGGCATTTTTTTGCCTTAATCTGCCACATCCATGTTGCTCGACTCGGCTTTGTTGCTTACGGCGCCGGGTTTGTCCTGTTGCTCAATGATTTCGGTGATTACCTCTGAGTGAAACACTTCGTCGACAAGTTCGTGGGCCCTGGAGTGTTTCTTGTGCCATTCCTCGCCGTCTTGCTTGGTTTTGGAGACGATATTTTTCATCTTTTGGTTGAGACTCAGCATCTTGATATAGATGCGATAGGTCAGCTTCTCCCTGTCAATCAATGGGATAAGGATGGAGTTGATGACGATGCTGAAGAGGATGACCGAGAAGACGATGTTGCGGGCAAACATGGCGATTTCCGTGTCGGGGATGTAGATGAGGGCCTGGGTGGCCAATACGGCGGCGGTCAGTCCCTTGGGGTTGAGGGCCGACATGAAGGCCAGCTCTTTGTCGGGGATGCCTTCCTTTTTCGAAATGGCGAAACGCACGGCAGGAATCCTGATGATGAACAGCAAGGCGCTGATTCCTAATCCGATGACAATGGGTTCCCACTGCGTCAATTGGATGGAGATGCCCACGTAGATGAAGAAGAAGGTCTTGAGCAGCAGCACCAGTTCCGAAAACAGCGAGCGCTCGGTTTCGTTCAGGTTGACGGGCACCTTCTTGATGAATTTCTTGAGCCAGCTGTTGTAGATGGCGTCGATGTTGGCTAATCCGATGCCGAAGGCCAAGGCAGCGATGGCGCCGCTGAAGCCCATCCATTCGTTGAGACCATAGATGATGAACACGAAAGCTGGTGTGGTCAAGATGGAGTATTTGATGTTACGGATCTGGTCGAGGATCAAGGCCCAGAAGATGGCACCGAGCAATCCCATCACTGTGGCGAGGATGAACGACGAGAAGATATTGCCTAAGATGGCGCCAAACTCAAGATGCTTGCTCTTGACGGCTTGCAATAACGCCAAGGCCAGCACGATGCTGAACACGTTGCCGATGGCGGCCTCGAGGATGAGCATGATGGCGGGTTTCTCTGACATGTGCATCTGCCTGACGATGGGGATGACCACCGCCGATGCCGTGCCGCCCAACATGCAGCCCAAGATCATGCTGATGACGGGTCCCAAATCCAAAACGAGCCATCCCACTAACCAGATGGCGATAGCAGAGAGCACAAAATTCAATGCGGTGAGTTTTAAGGCTCCCTTGAAAGAGTCTTTCAACGCGCCAAATCGCAGTTGTGTGCCGCTTTCGAACAGAATGGTTACCAGGGTGATGCCCGAGAACAGGCTTCCGGCATTGCCCAAGCTGTCGGGCGAGATCCAATGGAAGACAGGACCTATGAGCAGGCCGATGATGATGAGGAACAGCACGTCGGGGATACGCTTGCGGCTGAAAATCTCGCTGAAAAGGTGCGCAGTGAAGATGAGCAGACCGATGATGGCGATGGTCAGCCCGATTTGGCGCGACGAGCTGCCGTTGGCCACTTGCGATACCACCTCGTTAAGTCCTCCTTGATTGTAGATGGTGTCAACGGCTTGCGAGAGGGTGTCGGTGTGCCTCGATAGCGTGTTGGTGGTGGGAATAAGGTCGCTTGGGATCATGGTGTCAATGTTTTAGTTGAATAATCTCCAGTTGACCCCGATGAAAATCTTACTGTCACGCATGGGGTAATGCGGCGCGATGAACGAGTTGCGGTTGCCCGTTAGCAGAAAAATGTTGCTGTAGGCGGCATAGATATGGGCTTTCTTCACCTTGATGGCCAACGCCAGGTCGATGAAGGGGTAGTTGCCGATTTCTACCTCGTTTTGAAGATAGAACGTTCGAGTGGCTGGCATGTAGGCGTCAGCGTAGTATTTGGTGAAATAGCGCACTGTGAGGCTGGGATGCAGCGTGGCAGCCTTGTGGAAGATGGGCTGCGAATAGCCGACTTTCAGCTGGCCTAGAACCAACGGGAGATGCATCACTTCTTCGTTGCTCGACTTCTGCAGGCTGGCAAAGCCCTCCAACTCGAACCGGCCGAGCTTTTGGTAGAAGCTGAGGTAGGCCTCGCGGATGCTGAACAAGCCGTCGTATTGCGCGGGACGGGCGTCAGTGCCGAAATAGATCAGGTCGTTGATGGTGGTCTGCTTGACGCCGATGCCGTAATTCTTATAGCTGTAGCGTAGGTCGAATGTGAGGTAGGTGGCGGCATGGAAATCGTTGTCCCAACGGAAATGGTTGGAGTAGTAGCTCTCCTCAAACCAGGTGGCACTTTGCCGTTTGAGCTCCACGTCGAAGGTGGCTCTACCGTAGTTTTTGCTGCTGGTCCCGATGAATTGCTTCCATTGTCCTTTGACGTCGAAATCGCCGATTTGGTAGCCCAAGGTGACCAGTTCTCCTTGTCCTGTGATGCGTGTCGACTTGAACAGATTGATGATGATGCCGCCGTTTACGCTCAGTTGGTTGTAGTTGCGCGCCAGCAGAGTCTCATCTTCAATATAGTCGTAATGCTTCACCATGTAGTAGCCATGCGTGACGCCGGCATAGAGGTAGAAGGGGATATCGTCGTTGTGTTTCTGATAGCCCAAGCTGCTCCATTTCAGTGTGTTCCTGATAGCTCTGACCAAGGTGGTGTCAGTGGTCTTTCGGTCGTTGAGCAGGGTGTCATAAGGTTGGTAGTAGCTGGCCCCTGGAGATTTTTCATTGTAATAGATTTTGTTGTTCAGGTAGCTGAAACTGTGGCAGAGCCTTCCCAATGTGAACTTCCTGACTTTGGTTTCTGGAGCCATGTTTTGGGCGAGGCTGTCCGTCAACAATGTGTCGACCAAGATGCTGTCGTTAAGATAGGGAAGAGGCGTTATGGAGTCGTTTTCTGAGAGAGGTGCCTCTTTTTTCTTCGACACGGTCTTTTTAGGGAGCAGGTTGAAGTAATGCTCGAATCCTATCCCACTCGAAACCACGAAGTTGACGGCATCGTTGAGGTTGACGGGGATGGCAGCGTTGTCTGATTCTGCGTGCGAGGTGTATTGCTCGTCGTTGATAATGCCTCCGTTTTCGCTCATCTCGAGTTTGTTACGGTACCAATAGGCGCCTACACCGTATCGCTCGTTTTTGGTGATGTATTTGATGTTGAACCAGAAGGCATTGTTGGCGTTGTTGTTGTGGGCGAAGGTCGGGGTATTGTGGTCAGTGTCGAACGCGAACGACACGAGCAGGCGGGGCGTGAATTGGCGTCCAAACCGTGCCTGAAAGTGCTGTTCTAAGTCGCCGACAGCCATCAGGTAACGGATCTCAGAGTAGGGCAGGACTGACAGGTAGGAGGCCATATTATACTCATTGAGCAGGCATGCGGAGAAGGCGGGCATCGACATGTCGAATCCTATTTGGTTTCGATGGTCGAATCGCATCGACTTATGGGCCATTCCCTTGTTGCTCAATGTGCTGTAGATGGTGTGGCTGCTTTGCAAATCATCAAAAGCGGCGGCATGGAATGTTGTGGTGTCGACGACTTTCGAGGCATTCAGGAAAATGCTGTCGAAAGGGGATGCGTTATAGGTGACGAAGGTCGAATCGATAGGCAGGGAAGGGGAGGGTATTGTCTTTTTTTGTGCAATGCTGTCTTGTTCAAGATCTTGTGAAAATCCTAACAAACTGGCAGCCAGTAAAATAACAAGAAAAGCCAATCTTTGGGCCATACTTCCAAATTTGGCTGTAAAATTAGTAAAAAAGTTGGGAATGAGTGGAAAATAGTTGGATAAAAGATGGAGAAAGGGTGGGAGGGTGGCAATTAAAAACAGATAAGCCCGCCAGCGTTTGCTGACGGGCTTTCCGTTGTGGGTGGGCGGCGAACTACTTTCCCACGGTCTCCCGCAGTATCATCGTCGCGGCGGGGCTTAACTTCTCTGTTCGGAATGGGAAGAGGTGCGCCCCCGCGCCATAGCCGCCACTTGTCTCTCTAACGGCCTCAACCGGATGGGGTGAACTCAGGCACAAGGGCAAAGGCACGACCGGAGCGGAAGCTTTCGGGCCATTAGTGCCGCTCG
>CAMYYV010000058.1 GCA_947303625.1 uncultured Bacteroidales bacterium
TGATGAAGCCAGGAGCGATGGCGTTGTGGCGGATGTTGCGCACACCCATCTCCTTAGCCGCGCTTTTGGTGAAGCCGATGATGCCGGCCTTCGAGGCACTGTAGTTGCACTGGTTGGCATTACCCGAAACGCCCACCACCGAGCTCATGTTGATGACGCTGCCGCCGTTCTGCTTCCACATGACGGGCTGCACGGCCTTGGTGAAGTTGAACACCGACTTGAGGTTGACGTTGATGACGGCATCCCACTGCTCCTCGGTCATACGTTTCAGCGCGGTGTCCTTGGTGATACCCGCATTGTTGACGAGGATGTCGATGCGTCCGAAGTCCTTGACGATTTCGTCAACGACCTGATGCGTCTCCTCGAAATTGGCGGCGTTGGAGGCATAAGCCTTCACCTTGACGCCAAGGGCTTGCAGTTCCTTTTCCGTTTCCAAAACGACCTCGTTGAGGGCGATATCGGTGAAGGCGATGTTGCAGCCTTCCTGGGCAAAACGCAGGGCGATGGCCTTGCCGATGCCACGACCGGCTCCCGTAATCAGAGCCACTTTATTGTCTAAAAGTCCCATATTCAATTTGTTTTAGTGTATTTGACTTCGATACTTTGGGACCTCGGGACTTCGGGTCTCTTAGTCCCGTAGTCTCGCAGTCCCTTAGTCATTATTTTTTCTTTATGTTTTTCTCTATGAGTTCATACAAATCTCCAACGGTTTGGACCTTGGCTGTGTCCTCCTCGCTGAGTTTGATGTTGAATTCACGATCCAAAAGTACGCAAAGTTCCACAAAGTCAAGCGAATCGGCTCCCAAATCGTTGAAAAAGTTCTTGTCTCTCGTAATCTCACTCTCAGCGATTTTGAGCTTGGAGGAAATCAATGCCTTTGTCTTGTCTTGAATCGTAGCCATGGTTTCATTTATTTGTTTCTCGTATCAGGCAGCAATGCGAACGAAAGGTCGCCTTTGACGCACATCTTGCCACCCACGCTGAGCACGGCGGAGCAGATGTAGATGTTGGCACGATGATAGGTCAGCGTGGATTCCACCTCAACGGTGTCGCCGGGACGGACGCTGTTCTTGAAACGCACCTTGTCGATGCCAGTGTAGAAGGTCAGCTTGCCGATGAGGTCGTCCTTCATCAGCAGGGCGCACGACTGGGCCATGATTTCGCAAAGGATAACGCCAGGCACGACAGGTTCGCCAGGGAAATGGCCTTGCAGGAAGAACTCCTCGCCCGTCACATGGTACTTGGAATGGCACACGTGGTTTTCGTCGAGGTTCATCTCATCGACCAGGAGCATAGGCTCGCGGTGCGGGAGATACTGTTTGATTTCGTCTCTATTCATATTGTTGATTATTTCAGATTTCTATTTTCAAGATTTGAGGCTTCTGGCTTCTGGCCTTTGGCTTCTGGCTGTTTCACACTATTCGTGATGATGCCAGAGGCCAGTAGCCAAGAGCTAGAGGCATTATTAGATTTTACGGATAGCCAAACAAGCATTATGTCCGCCGAAGCCCAAGGAATTGGAGATGGCGATGTCTAGATCCACCTTGAGAGGTTTGTTGGGTGTATAGTCAAGGTCGCACTCGGGATCAGGCTCGTCCAGACCGATGGTCGGGGGAACGATGCCGTTGTTTAATGCCATCACACTGATGATCAGTTCGATAGCACCTGCTGCACCGAGGGCGTGACCCATCTCCGACTTGGTGGAGCTGATGTGGGCCTTGTGGGCTTCTTCCTCACCCATGGCAATCTTGATAGCCTTGGTCTCGCCGCTGTCGTTCATCGGTGTCCCCGTGCCGTGGGCATTGATATAGAGGCTCTCTCCAGCTTTGAATTGAGCTTCCTGAAGGGCCTGCTTGATGGCCAGACTCTGGGTGGTACCATCGGGACGCGGTGCCGTGCTATGGTAGGCATCGCAGCTGTTGCCGTAGCCGCAAAGCTCGGCATAGATTTTCGCACCGCGCTGCTTGGCATGCTCGTACTCCTCAAGTAGGACAATGCCAGAGCCTTCAGCGATGACGAAACCTGCGCGGTTCTTGTGGAACGGCAAGGAGGCATGTTTCGGGTCTTCGGCCTTCGTCAGCGCCTTGCAGTTGGCGAAGCCACCAATGGAGACAGGGTTGATGCCCGCCTCCGAGCCACCTGTGATGACAGCGTCGGCATAGCCATGCTTGATGGCACGATAGGCCTCACCGATGCTATGCGTTCCCGTGGCGCAAGCCGTCACGATGGGCACACAGGGACCTTGGGCATTGTAGCGGATGGCCACGCTGCCCGAAGCTTGGTTGCCGATCATGGTGGGAATCATCATAGGTGAGATCCAACGCGCGCCTTCGTCATAATACGTCTTGACGCCACGCATGATGGTATCGAAGCCACCGATGCCAGAGCCAACATACACTCCTAAGCGGCTGGGGTCCATTTGCAAGTCCTCATTATCCTTCATGGCCTGATAGGCTGCCGCCAGAGTATAGACGGCAAAACGGTCGTTACGTTTCACAAAAGCTTTATCGACGCCACAAGTCTCAGGATCGAAATCCTTCAACTCGGCTGCAATCTTCACTGGAAGGTCGGTGGTATCGAACGCCTTGATGAAATCGATGCCGCAATAACCCTTCATCAGGTTATCCCAAATGGCAGGCAGGTCGTTGCCAATCGGTGAGATGGCTCCCATGCCGGTAATTACTACTCTTCTAATATCAGTTTTCATATTGTTGTAACTTTTTCTTCTCGGTAAACATTTTTTAATGCTGAATTAGGAATGCTGAATGCTGAATTGGGGCGAAGCCCAGTGTCGCATCGCGACATTCTGCATTCATAATTCATCATTCCGCATTCCATTAAAACTCCCAATCCCAAAGGCAAGCGGCAGATACGAATCCAGCACCAAAGGCGCTCATCACGATTTTGTCGCCCGTTTTGATTTTGTTGTCGGCAATCATCTCGTCAAGCATAATCGGGATGCTGGCAGAGGATGTGTTACCGTATTTCTCAATGATGGTCGGATACTTCAAGCACGAGCCACCCACGATGTTGCGGATGCCCTCGATGATACGCTTGTTGGCCTGATGCAGCATGAACCAATCAATATCGTCGTGTTGCAACCCATTGCGCTTCAGCACGGTATTGATGTCTTTTGCCGACTCCGTAACGGCAGTGCGGAACAATTCCTTTCCTTTCATCACCAAAGGCTGACCCACGATGTATTTCTCTTCGAACGGTGTTGGTTCCATACCACGCTCGTAGTAAAGCACGTCGCGATCGCTGATCATGGTGAGCTTCACATCCTTGAAGGCGTTGCCTTCGGTGAGCACCACCGCGCCAGCACCATCACCAAAAAGGACGCTACAGTCGCGTTCCTTCCAATTACAGTATTTGGTAGGTTCCTCAGCACACAATATCAAGATATTCTTGGCGTGACCGGCTTTCATCATGCCGTCGGCGAGCATCAACGCGTTGACGAAACCGGCACAAGCCACGTTGATGTCAAGTCCAGCACAGCTCAGGCCGATGCGTTTCTGAACGATGCAGCTCAGTCCCGGGGTGACATGGCGGTTGGCCACATTCGAGACCAAGAGAAAGTCAATCTGTTCAGGACGGAGCCCCGAGGCCTTGATGGCTTTCACAGCCGCGTCAACAGCCAAATCATACAAATCTTCAGTCGATAATAAATGACGCGCCTGGATACCCGTGCGTGTGGTGATCCACTCATCGCTGGTGTCCAAAAAACCCGCCAAGTCCTCGTTGGTGACCGTGAGGGTGGGTAGCGCGCTTCCTGTTCCAATGATTTTCATTTCGATTCGATTAAATAATACTCGTTTTCGATTTTTTCTAAAAACGTTGCAAAATTACCGCATCGTACCATGCCGTGCGGAAAATGTGCCGAATACGGGGGAAAAGTGGCGAAAATCGGCTATTTGGGGCGAAAAACGGCCTTTTTTGGGGCGAAAAACCGCGATTTGCAGGTTTGTTTGGGTGTTTTTCCCTAATTTTGGGGTCGAAAAACACGCTGGTTTTTGATTATAATACCGAGTTTGACATGAAAAATAACAGCTTTACTACGCTCAATCGCATTGTTTTTTTGATAGGGTTTCTCTGCTCGACGATAGTTTTTGTCCAAGCCCAGACCTTTTTGGGAACGGCCGGCGACGGACTTTGGTCGAACGAGGACAATTGGCTCGATGGATTGAAACCCACCGAGATGTTTTCCGAGGTCACCATTTCTGCCGATGTCGTTGTCGACGAAGATGTGAGCATCGGAACCCTACATAATTCAGCCAATTACAGCCTCACCATCATTACAGGGAAAACGTTGATTGTAAATGATGCCATCGATTGGGGCGACAACGACTTGATTATTGAAGACAAGGCCCAACTGGTCTATAGGGAACCTATACAGGTTACCGTTAAAAAGAACATCAGCGCCTACGACGAAGACAGTCATCGTTGGGAGCTCATCGCCTCACCTGTGCGTGAGGACGTCGTGCCCTCAACGGAAAACGGATTCCTCACCGAGCCAGAAACAGGTTACGCACTTTATTCTTTTGATGAAAACACAGCGGATTGGATCAACTACAAAGAAACCCCTTTTACACTTGAAAATGGAAAGAGTTACTTGTATGCCAATGCCAATGACACGACCTTGTTGTTTGAAGGAACAACCATGGGCTACAGCGCCGAATGCACTCTCTCCTATCATGCTGAAAATGGAGCCTATGCGGGGTGCAACTTCATTGGAAATCCCTTGTCTTGTGACGCTTTTTTAAACAGAAGCTATTATATCCTGAGCGAAGAAAACAATTCCTTGATCGCGGTACCCAATTCCGCAACCAGAAGCATAGCGCCATGCACTGGGATCATCGTCAATTCAGAGGGTGAAGATGACGATAGCGTTTTGTTTTGTTACATGCCATTTTTCCAATATTTGGGCTATCAAGGTTATATAGAAATCACCGTGGCCAAGAGCAATGCACCGACCTTGGTGCTAGACCAAGCCCTCTTAAGTTTCAACGCAGGTGACGACTTGGTCAAATTCAGCATTTTTGAGAACGTAAGGGTGTATTTCACAAAGGACAACAAGGACTTGGCCATCCTTAGCATCGACAGCATTGGCATGCAGCCCCTTAAATTTAGAGTCGAGGAAAACGCCAACTACACCCTCCACTTCGAAATCAACAAACCCGACCTTGACTATCTGCATCTTATCGACAACATGACTGGTAACAACATCGACCTGCTGACGACGCCGAATTACAGCTTCAATGCCACCGCCGACGACTATGCCTCACGTTTCAAACTGGTGTTTGACCCGCATTATGGCATAGGAGAAGACGGCCCTTCGACAGGCTCAGGGGCCTTTGCGTATTATGCAGATGGAAATATCGTCATCAACGATGTAGAGACGTGCCAAGGCGCGTCTCTACAGATTGTGGATATGACTGGTCGTGTGGTTATTGTTTGTTCAGACGTTGCGCGCAACGTCTCTACAATAGGAATGACACCTGGAGTTTATGTGCTGCGTCTCATCACCTCCAACGGCATCAGGACACAAAAGATTATGATTCAATAAATCACATTCCACCCATGCCTTGAGGGGCACTGCCAGATTCTCCTTCGCCTTGGCGGGCGCGTTGTTCAAGTTCCATCTTACCGAAACGGAAGGTCACACCGACCGCGACACTGCGGGTGTTATATTTGTAGGTGGAGTTCGACTGCACATACGGGCTGCTATTCGTCTGCCCAAATTGGTTCGTGTTAAAGATGTCGTTCGCGTTGACATACACCGACATCTTGCGGTCGAAGAAGTCGGCACGCAGACCCGCATTGATGCCGCACCAGCCTTTACGTTCGCTGAACAAGGATTGTGTTGGCGAGCTGTAATAGCCCGAGGCTGTCACTTCCAGCTTGTTCCATAGTTTAGCCCACATATTCAGGCGGAAGCTGTACGACCACTTATCAAACTCGTATGGCTTCCCGTTGTATTCCGTGTAGATATAGGAATCGTAAAGATTAGCATAGAAACGCAAGTTGAAGAAAGCGCTCGGGCGGTACATCATGTTGTACTCCAGACCCGTAGTGTGGCTCTTTCCCACATTGACAGGATAGGAATAGGGTACCACACGGTCGTAAAGCCAATGGTATTTTGATAGTTTTATCTGATTGACTTCGTTGGTCTTACCGCGATAGTAAGCCGACAAACCCACCGAGCCGAAGTTGTTCCAATACTTGGTCCATCCCGCCTCGACGGAATGGGTGTAGATGCGTTCCAGATCAGGATTACCCGTGCTGTAGCTGTCCATGTGATACAATGGGAACTTGCTCAATTGTTCAGCATTAGGTGCAGCGATGCGCATCGTGTAGCTCAATTTGAAGTTGTGCATCGACTTGGTGCGGTACGACAGATGCAACGATGGCCTAACGCTGGGAAAATGCTTCCTGAAATTATAATCGGTGGTGTCGCCAGGGAAGGTGTAGGGATATTCTCCGCTGACCAGCTCGCTGACGAAACGGATGCCCGGCTTCACGGTGAAGCCACCGAACTTGTGCTGCAAGGTAATGAAGGCCTCGTTGTTCAGGTTGGTGAAGTTGGCCTTGTAGGAACGGTAAACATCGTTCACCCATTCGCCGTCAACGATCGAGTCTGTCTTAAGATACTGCTTCTCTGGATCATAACCCACGGTGTAACCCACCGAGATCTCGCCATTCTCGGAATAAGGTCGGTTGTAGACGATTTCACCCTCCGCACCCATGGATTTATAGCTGTTTTCCTGTCGATACATGAGGGTGTAATCCATAGGAGAAGTAAACTGTCTCTTCACTTCACCGCCATTAGCGCCGCCCCAGCCCATGCCGTTAATGCTGACAGACAGATTGTGTCCCTTGTTGTCGAACTTGTGCTGATAATACAGGCCACCATTGCCGAAAAAGTTTCGGTCATAGGAGTCAGTGCTCTCTTCGAAAACGGTATTCAGCGGATTAGGCAGGTATTCTTCACGAGCCGTTGCGGTGTAATTGGTGTTGCCACCAAAACTTGGCCAACCACTGAACCAAAGGTTGAGGCTGTTTGCCGTATCAATTTCATAATCAAGGCTAAAGAAACCGCCCACATCATAGCCATTGCTGGTGTAATACGTCGAATCGGTCTCATGGTTGGCCAAGGCACCGTCGTTGTTGAACAGTGATTGTTCAACATTGTTGTAGCCTTTCCAATGGGAATAGCCGCCATTGATGTAGGCGTTGACCGTCAGCTTGTCGTTTGACCACACGTAGGAAGCCCATGGGCCGATGTAAGGACTCGTCGAGGCATTCACGCCAAAGCTGAAGAATTCGTTCTTCTGGATCTTGGCGTTGGTGACGATGTTGATGATGCCGTCGGCCTTCGAGCCGTAGCGTGCCGAGGGATTGGTGATGACCTCCACGCGATCGATGCTATTGGCAGGCATGGTCTGGATGTAGGTCTTGAGGTTCTCGGCGGTCATGTGCGAGGGCTTGTCGTTGATCCACACCTCTACGCTCGAGGTGCCGCGCAAAGTAATGTTACCTTCCACGTCGACCTCTACGCCCGGCGCATTCTGCAGGGCATCGGAGGCCGTTCCCGTTTGGATGCTGGGGTCTTCGGCCACGTTATACATGGTCTTCTCCCCTTCCACGGCAAACAAAGGACGCTTCTCGGTAACCACCACCTCGTCGAGCTTGGTGGAGCCTTCCTTGAGTTGCAGTTTGCCGAGGTCTTGGTTACCTTTCACGGTAAGCATCTGCTCATAGGTCTGGAAACCAATGGCAGAGACGGCCAAGCGGTAGTCGCCATTGGGCGCCAGCAACTCAAAACGACCTTTGTCGTCAGAAGCGGCACCGCTCACGAAGACGCTGTCGGTCTGACGAAACAGACCCACATTAACAAAAGGAATCACCTTGCCGTTGGCTTCCTCGACGATGGTTCCCGTCACTTTGTTTTGTGCCAATGCTGGCATCATGATGCACCCGATCAGTGCGAAAAGGATAAAAACACGCTTGTTCATAACTGTTATTAAAAATGAAAAACTCTTGTTGAATTACTTGTTTAACGAAGATGAAATTACATTATTGCTGCCTGAGTAAGATTTTTTTCTGCTTCGTATTTCAATTTTGTTTTAGTGTATTAGTTTATTAAGACACTGCAAAAGTACAGCTTTTTTCATTGCTGTCAAGAAAAAAGTGTATTATTTTTGAAAAAAAGTTCAAACTGATGTTCTTTGTCGTTGTTCATAATGCGTTTTCGTTGCAACGTTCATCATGTTAGACAGCAAAAGTAGGGATTTATTACAAGCTCAAAGAAATTTCGTAATTTTGCAGCCCAAAACGAGGACTCGAGACATTAGACGGCCCTTCGATGCTTCGGCCACACTCAGCAACCGCAGGCTCAGGGACCTTCGTCCCGAAGTCTCGCAGTCCCGAAGTCTAAAAAAACAAACACCTTATTAATATGATCACCCAAGACCAACTTAAAGAATTATGTAAGAGGATTGATGCCTTGAGGAGGTATCTTTGACGTCGACCGACGTACCATCGAAGCACAAGAATTAGACGAAAAGACCCAAGACCCGCAGTTTTGGGCTGATGCCAAAGCCGCCGAAGCCACCATGAAAAAGGTGCGCGAGGTGAAAGGCTGGCTTAATGGATACAAAGAAGCCGAGGACGCCTACAACGACCTCGCCGTGCTCTTCGACTTCGCCAAAGAAGGCGAAGCCACCGAGGAGGAAGTGGACGAACAATACAATGCCACCATCCAAATCGTGGAGAACCTGGAATTCAAGAACATGCTTCGCGAAGAGGCCGACCCCATGAGCGCCGTATTGAAAATCAACGCGGGCGCAGGCGGCACCGAAGCCCAAGATTGGGCGCAGATGCTCATGCGCATGTACATGCGTTACGCTGAAAACCACAAATACAAACTCACCATCTCCAACCTTTTGGAAGCCGACGAGGCTGGCATCAAGTCGGTGACGATGAAACTCGAAGGTGATTATGCCTACGGCTACCTGAAAGGCGAGAACGGCGTACACCGTCTGGTGCGCGTCAGTCCCTACAACGCCCAAGGCAAACGCATGACCTCGTTCGCCTCGGTGTTCGTCACCCCGCTTGTCGACGACACCATCGAAATCGTCGTCGAGCAGTCGCGCCTGTCGTGGGACACCTTCCGCAGCGGCGGTGCCGGCGGTCAGAACGTGAACAAGGTGGAGTCGGGCGTGCGCTTGCGCTACCAATACAAGGACCCCTACACCGGTGAGGAAGAGGAAATCCTCATCGAAAACACCGAGACCCGCGACCAACCCAAGAACCGTGAGAACGCCTTGCGCCTCTTGAAGTCGCAACTCTACGACCGCGAGATGCGCCACCGCATGGAGGAGCAGAACAAGATCGAGGCGGGCAAGATGAAGATCGAATGGGGCAGCCAGATCCGCTCCTACGTCTTCGACGACCGCCGCGTGAAAGACCACCGCACCAACTACCAGACCTCTGACGTACAAGGCGTCATGGACGGCAACATCGACGCCTTCCTGAAGGCCTACCTCATGGAATTTGGAGGAAAGAAGGAATAACTATGGCCAATGGCCTATAGCCTATGGCCCGCTTCTGCCAAGGGTGTCATTGCGGACTTGATCCGCAATCTCCTCCGAAGGCGCAGCGAGTCATAGGCCATAGTCACACAATAAAAACAACAAAAAACATGATAACATTTTTCATAGCATTAGCCGTTCTGATCCTCGGCTATCTCATTTACGGAAAGCTCGTCGAGAAGGTCTTCGGCGTTGACCCGCAGCGCGCCACGCCCGCCACTACCATGGCCGATGGCGTCGACTATGTGCCGATGAAGCCCTGGCGCATCTTTCTCATCCAGTTCCTGAACATCGCTGGTGTGGGTCCTATTATTGGAGCCATTATGGGCGCACAGTTCGGCACAGCCTCCTTCCTTTGGATTGTGCTGGGCAGCATCTTTGCTGGTGCCGTCCACGACTACCTCGCAGGCATGATCTCCTTGCGCGACAAAGGCGCGAGCCTGCCCGAGATTCACGGCACCTATTTGGGCAATGGCGCCAAACAGGTGATGCGCGCTTTCACCATCATTCTCATGATTCTGGTCGGTGTGGTGTTCGTCAACACGCCCGCCACGCTAATTGACAAAAACTTTTCCAAAACATTATACGGCCAACTGAGAAACAAGGAAGTCGTTATTGACGAAACAGGAAAAGCAACAATTGACGGCAAAGAAGCCACAATCAACATCAACAACAACCTTATTGAATCCAGCCAAGTCCTAAAGGCCCTCAAAAGCACCCCAAAAAGGGATGTCGACAACATCGAAATCACACCTGATGGCGAGAAAGCAAACGTCACCATCACAACCTCTCCAAAGACAAATTGGACGCTTTACCTTTGCATCATCTTCATTATACTTTATTACTTGATTGCTACCTTGCTACCCATTGACAAAGTCATTGGTAAAATCTATCCCATTTTCGGCATACTGCTGCTGGGAATGGCGGTAGCTATCGTGGTTGCTTTCATTATTTACAAACCTGCCATTCCCGAGCTTTGGAGCGGCCTGCAGAACCATCATCCCGATGCGGTCAATAATCCCATTTTCCCGATGATGTTCATTTCCATCGCTTGCGGTGCCATTTCGGGCTTCCATGCCACACAGTCGCCATTGATGGCACGTTGCATGGTAAATGAGAAGCAAGGCCGCCCGATTTTCTATGGCGCCATGATCACCGAAGGTATTGTTGCCTTAATTTGGGCTGCCGCCGCAGCTTATTTCTTCCACGATAGGCCAGACCTAACTACTGGACAGAGTGGAGCAGCAATTGTAGGGATAATCGCTAACAACTGGTTCCCACGAGTCATTGCCGTCATCACCATCCTAGGTGTCATCAGTGCTGCCGTCACCTCGGGAGACACAGCCCTGCGCTCAGCTCGACTCATCATTGCCGACTTCATGCACTTCGACCAGAAGCCCATCAAGAACCGACTGATCATTGCCGTCCCGATGTTTGCAGTCACGGCGGGCATCTTGGTTTACAGCATCTCCGATGCCAAAGGCTTCCAACTCATCTGGCGTTATTTCGCCTGGGCCAACCAAGTGCTAGCCACGGTGACCTTGTGGGCCATCTCAGTCTATTTAGCCAAGAACAAAGGCAAGCTCTGGTACCTCATCACCCTCATCCCTGCCCTGTTCATGACCATGGTGACAGGTTGTTTCCTCTTCGTGGCCAAGGCTGCTGACGGCGGTCTGGGATCCGTCCTGCCGCGCCCTGTCGGCTACGGCATTGGCGCTGCCATCACCGTGTTGGGATTGGTGCTGTTTGCCCTATTCCTGAAGAGAAACAACATGGGATATGCTTCGCATAGAAATCGTTCAAAAATCGAATGAAAACCAATCAAAAATCAACTATCGAAGTCCGGGATATACAAAATGGATTTTTGACAGATTTTGAAATATGATTTTCATCAGATTTCTTGCCGTAAGGCAATACCATAAACAAATGCCCGATTGGTTTTTTCCATTCGGGCATTTGTTTGTAGATACGCGATTCATCGCGTCTCATTGATTTCAAAACCGCATTATAGAGACGCGATAAATCGCGTCTCTACAAATGTGATTATTTCGTTGCCTGGGCGTAACCGGCACGCACAGCCTGGATGTTGAGGTCGACGACCTCTTGGCCTTTCTTGCCGAAGATGTGGGCGATGGCCTCCTCCACCTTCTCCATGGAGATGCCGAGGTAAGGCACCGTAGCACCCAACAACACCATGTTGGAACGGGCCTTCAGCTGCTTGGCAATCTCGTTCGCGTTAAAGGAAACGACATGCTCCAGCTTGCCTAACTCAGCATTGACCTTTTCCATGTCGGGGTAGTTGCTGATGTTAATGAAAGGGTCGTTGTTGGTGATGACCCAGCCTTCCTTGCTCAGCCAAGGCAGGTAGCGCAGGGCTTCCATAGGCTCGGATGAGAGGATGATGTCGGCATTGCCTTCAGGGATGACATCGGCGAAAATCTCATTGTCGGAGATGCGGAGGTGCGAGAACACCGAGCCGCCGCGCTGCGACATGCCGTGGATCTCGGACTGTTTCAGGTTCATACCCATATTCAAGGCAGCGTCAGAGATGATCTTGGCCACCGAAACGATGCCGTCGCCACCCACGCCGCAAAGGACTATATCTTTTTTCATTTTATTCTAGTTTTATGTTATTTGTATTCTTTGCTTCTGGCTTCTGGCCTTTAGCTTCTGGCAGTCTCCCCTTTGTAGGAGATTGCGGGTCTTGGCCCGCAATGACGCCCTGGGGCAAGGCTGCCAGAGGCCAGTAGCCAATGGCCAAAAGCCTATTTCTTCATGTGTTTCTTCAGTTCGACGATGCAGGTGCGGTGCGGGATGATGACCGACACGCCGTTGTAATTCACCTCTTCTTCGATGATCTTGACGTTCTCTTCGTGGTTCTTGGGCAGCGGGATGATGTCGCGGATATGCTCCGGTTCAACACCAAGTCCTTCGCAGATGCGGCGGATCTTGTTGTGTGCCGACGAAGGCTGACCACCTGTCATGGCAGTGATGTCGTTGTCAAGGATCATGACCACGACGTTGGCCTTCTCGTTGACGCAGTCCATGAGGCCCGTCA
>CAMYYV010000059.1 GCA_947303625.1 uncultured Bacteroidales bacterium
CTCACAGTCACCTACGAGGCCGAGCAAGAGCCAGTCCACTACGAAGACACCTTGCACTATTCGCAAGTCGTCATCGAGGATCCTCCGCCAGCCGAGAAGAAAAAGCCTCCCGCATTCCTGTGGTTTCTTCTCGGCATGGTGGTCGTCCTGCTGGCCATCATCACCACTGCAATAGTGATAGTGATTAAAATGGTGAAGGTTTCCTGATAAGTAAAGGAAACCTTCCTTTTTTTTTGTGCCAGGCGCTCGTAGGTTGGTGTAGCGGCTCTGTCGTAGTGAAATGTTAATCCGATGCCGGCCAAAGGTTGCGGGGGTAGGCTTCGCATCCTTTAGGAAGCGCATTGGCCGCAACCTTTGTCCGTCCTCGGCTAAGATTCTGGTGTTCGTTTTCCCGCTCTCGTTTCTCCCTTCCGCTCTGGCAATGTAAGGGATTCGGAGGGCTGCCTGTCTGTCAAAGGCTGCGGAGGCAGCTCGTCCCCTGTGGGGAAGCTTTTTGGCCGCAGCCTTTGCCAGCCAGTCAGGCTCCAGCGGGGAACACGTTTTTAGGGCTTGTGGCGCGATTTTCGGCATCAGGTGGGTTGTCACCTATCCTTTGCCTTAAAAAATCAATACGCCAAGCCCTGCGTTTGCTGGAAAATCTCTATCTTTGCACCCGACTCCGTAGCCATACAATTATGGAGTTATCTGTTACTTGGGAGCCGAATGCCCAATTTGTCGGCTCCCTTTTTTGTCCAAAATGAAAGGGGACGACTGCCTTCAGCAATCGCCCCCTTCATTCTTACAGGGATTTAATCATCTTCTTCTTTGTCTCGTCGCTCACCTTTCGATATCGCGAGATGGCCTTACTGCCTTCGGCGTGGCCGCTCATCGATGCGATGTCCGAATCTCTGAAGCCGGCCTCGTAGAGGTTGCCGCAGAAGTTCCGTCGCCCCATGTGGCTACTGGCCACTTCCGACAGCTTGACCTGTTTCTCCAGCCTGGTCACGGGATCCAGTATGGTAACGACGCGGTCCAGCTTCGGCAACAACTTGAAGATTTCCTTGATGGCCTCGTTGTATTTCTGATCAGAAATAAAGGGCAGTAATCTGTCATCATCGCGGCCTTCGTATCTCTTCAAGATGGTGATGGCGGTAGGGTGAAGGGGAATCGTGACGATTTTCCCGCTCTTGTTCTTTGTCTTACCGGCGACATACTGCAGCATCTCGCCGTTGATGATGTTGGAACGCTTCAGGCGCTTCAGGTCGCCGACACGGCAGCCCACCAAGGACTGAAATACAAAGATGTCTCTTTGCACCGCCAGCTCTGGACGCTTACGTAAGTCCGCCTTGAAGAGTTTTTCCCTGTCCTTGTTCGTGAAGAAATAAGGAGTGCCGTAAACGGACTGGTCAAGGTTGAAATTCTGGAAGATGTCTTCAAGGTTGAGCTTCTTCACTTTCAGGAGCCAATGCCAGAAGGCAATCAAATACTTGATTTCGACTATCACGTAATTAAGGCTCCGCTTGTTCACTCCGCGCTTCCTGACATACTCGTAGCCATCGTAGAGGCTGTCGTATTTCAGTTTCGGCAAGTACTGGAGCTCCTTTTCGCCTTTGTCGTTTTCGACCATTCTATTCTCCCACAATTCGTACTCATGGAGGATAAAATGCTTGAAGTCGTAGATCAGCGAAGTCGTGACCTCGTTCAGCTTGTAGCGCTTGTGCTGGTACCTTTCCATCCTTTCCCAAAGCCCGTGAGCGGTATAATACGACTTGTGCCGGCAGTCGCCAATCACACCGACTTTATACTGCTCTTCGATGTAGTTGCTGAAGACGTCGAGGAAGTAGCGATTCTCCATTTTGGCGCGTTCGTTCTTGCGAACTTCCTTCACTTGTTGCAGGCGCTTCTTGCTGTCGATGGTCCATCGTGTGACGTTGATTTCCTGCCCGTTGATGTAGATGGGCTCGGAAGTGCTGCCCCATTCGATGTCGTTCATCCATTGGGTCAAGGAGTCCGGCTTCAGCTCGCTCTCCTTGGTTTCTTCCCAGCAACGCAGGAGGAAGGAGGTGAGGAGCAAAAGCCTGTCCCGGATTTCCTCGCATTTGTCGCCGTACTTGTTCTGTTTCTTGACCTTGGGCATCCCTTTTTCAGCGTCCCAATTTCCCGCTGCGATGCTGATGCCCGTGGCCGCTCTCTTCACGAAATTCCTGTTCCCACTAAAGCGGAGCTGGATTTCGCCCCTTTCAGCATCATTCTTGATGTACCGTGAAAGGTAAAATTTGATTGTTGCCATACAATAAAGGTTTAAAAAATTAGTTAGTTTATCTGTTACTTGCCCTAAGAAAGGGTGCCCTTTACCCCTTCGATTTAAGGCAATGCAAATATACGAATAATTTTTGAATCCGTGTCAACCACGTGTCAACCGAACCCCGAAAAAGTGCACAATCATAGAAATTTATACATAGTCTAAATAACAAACAAATTTTGTAAAACACTGAAAAACAATCAAATATAAATCCAAGAATGAACAATACGATGTCAATGGGTTTAAATCAATGTTTAACGAAGTACCCCTGTTCGGGGCACCCTAAAAACAAAACCCTAATTGATTATCAATCAGTTAGGGTTTTTCTATGTAATTTTTGGCGTGATTTTGGCTACTTATTATCCTACTTAGGCCATCCCAGGGAAAGGCCGTGCAAACACTTTCGGGAATGGTGTCTCAAACTCCATGTCGGTGTCTTTGACGGGGTGGTGGAAACAGAGCCTGTAGGCGTGCAGACATAAGCGTCCCAAGGAGTTATCATAGGCCCCCGATTCTGAAACGCCATATTTCGGGTCACCCACCACAGGGTGCCCGATGTCGGCCATGTGGACGCGGATTTGGTTCTTTCGGCCCGTCTCCAACTGCAGCTCGACTAACGAATACCTCGCGTTGGAATAAAGCGTCTCATAATAGGTTTCGGCGTACTTGCCTCCGTTGTCGGTGGGACTCGAGTAGGTGATGAACGCCTTGTTGTCCTTCAGCCACGAGGCCACCATACCTTCCTTTTTTTCCACACAGCCGCACACCACGGCCACGTAGCGGCGGTCGTAGACGATGTTTTTCCAGTCTTCCTCAAACATCAAGGCCACTTCCTTGCTCTTGGCGAAGAGCATCAGCCCGCTGGTGTCGCGGTCGAGGCGGTGGATGGTATGGGCGCGGCAGCGTTGCTGGGTGTAGATGAAATAGTCGTTCAGGATACTCTGCGCGGTGTCTTTCTCCTTGGTGGGGCTGTTGGTCAGGATGCCTTCTTTCTTGTCGATGACGAGCAAGTATTTGTCTTCATACACGATCTTCAGCCACGGGCTGCGGAAGCGTTCTTTGGCGGTGGGCTTGCCAATCTCGACGACCATGCCTGTTTGGAGGGCGAAGTCATACTGGGTGGTGCGCTCGCCGTCGACCGACACGGTCTTGTTGGCCAGCATACGTTTGACTTTGCTGCGGCTGATGCCGTCGAGTTTCTTCATGAGGAAATCCATCAGCTGCGACGGTTCCGTGACGTTGAGTTTCAGCGGGTTGCTCTTTGAATGCGGGGCTTTGTTTTTGTCGTTTTTGTTCATCAATGGACTTTTTCTGAGGTGAGAGAGATGGTCTGCATTGCGGACATGGTAGTGCCCTCAACGGTTATTGTCATAGGAAGTCTCAATGTGGCGCTAATCGGAAGCCCGGTCTCGTTTTCAATGAGCATTGTTCCGTTGAGGTCGCTTTTAATTGATCCTGAGTCTGAATTGATGTACCCGGTAATCTCCAGCTCGGTATCCTCCTCCGTGATTTTTTTCACCGTATAGGTTCCTACGGATTGGGCTGTTTCACCGTTGATCTCGCTTTTGGTGTTTCTGGTCCATTGGCTTCCTTCGTAAACCATTTCTTTTGGGAAAACAGCAGTGACGCCTTGCTCTTGGGGATATTCTTCCGGTGCACTGATTATGTTGCCGTAAATGTCATATACGACTTCAAAGGTTTTGTCCAAAAGGCCTTTGAAAGATTCAGCTACCGAAGGGTCGGCATCTTCCAAGTGATCGGAGTCAAAGGCAACGGTGTGTCCCATGAAGTTGGCGTTGTAAGTCACGGCTTTCAACTTTGCCTGCGTGGTTACTATACTATCGGTCTTTTCGGTAGCGGTCATATACATCCTCATGGTCAAGGTGGTGGTCATTTCCTGCCCCATGATGCTCATGTTTTGGTCGATGGTGGTGTTGATGGATACGGTTTCACCTACTTTTAGATTGTATCTCAGTAAAACGCCTTGCGCCTTACAAAGGCTGGATGTGAGAGCCAGTCCCACGAAGACGAGGATGATGGGCAAGGTTTGTTTGATGCGTCTTTTCATATTGTTGGATTTTGACTTATTATAATTCGGTTGAATGGATGGTTTGCTTAAATAGGCGACGGCTCGTCGGGTGACATGGGCTGGTAGTAGGTCAGGCCTTCGTCGTCGTTGAATCTCGAGTTGATGATTTGTGTGCTCTCGAATTGGCTGTTGGGCCCGATACTGGTGAACTCGCTGTTGTCGCTACCTTGTTCGAATTCCTCGAAACGTGCGTACTGTCCCACGAAACGGAGCGCCACCTCGCCGAGCTTGCCGTTACGGTGCTTGGCGATGTCGATGAGGCTGTAGCCTTTGGGCATGTTTTCGGCCTCGGGTTCGTTCTTGTAGTATTCGGGACGGTAGATGAACATCACCATGTCGGCGTCCTGCTCAATGGCGCCCGACTCACGCAAGTCGGAGAGGATGGGTTTCTTCGAGCCAGGACGCTGCTCCACGCTTCGGCTCAGCTGCGAAAGGGCCAGCACGGGGATCTCCAACTCCTTGGCCAGGCTCTTCAACGAACGCGAGATGGTGCTGATCTCCTGCTCACGGTTGAAGCCGCGGTCGCCCTTAGCGGTCATCAGCTGAAGGTAGTCGATGAAGACCATTTGAATGTCGTGTTGTTGCTTCAGCCTGCGGCATTTGGCGCGGAGTTCAAAGATGGAGAGCTGCGGTGTATCGTCGATGAAGATAGGGGCTTCGGTCAGCGGGGATACTTTGGTGTAGAGTTGCTGCCACTCATAGTCGGCCAGGTCGCCCGAACGCAGCTTGTCGGCAGTGAGTGATGTCTCGGTAGAGATGAGACGGGTGACAAGTTGTACTGACGACATCTCCAACGAGAAGAAGGCCACGGGTTTATGGAAGTCGACAGCAGCATTGCGGGCCAGGTTCAAGGCGAAGGCGGTCTTACCCATGCTGGGACGTGCGGCCAGAATGATGAGGTCCGACTTCTGCCAGCCTTGCGTGATGCGGTCGAGTTCGGTGTAGCCAGATGGCACGCCGCGCAGGTTGTCGCCAGTGCCTTTGGCTTTCTCTATGTCGTTGATGGCACGGCTTACCAAGGCCTGCATCGAGTCGTAGCTGCGGCGCAGGTTGTTCTCGCTGATTTGGAAGAGGTTGTTCTCTGCCTTGTCCAACAGGTCGAAGACGTCGGATGTGTCTTCAAAGGCCTCGTGAATCATGTCGGACGAGATGAGGATGAGCTGGCGCTGGATGTGTTTCTGCATGATGATGCGGGCGTGGTACTCGATGTTGGCTGCCGAGACGACACGGTTGGTCAGCTTCGAGATGTAATAGGCACCGCCCACCATCTCCAACTCGCCACGTTGCTTGAGCTCGTTGGTGACGGTCAGGATATCAATAGGTTCCGACTTTCCGAACAGCGACTTGATGGCATCGAAGATCCTCTGGTGCTTGTCTAAGTAAAAAGCTTCGGGTGTCAATATGTCGATGACTTCGTTGACGGCATCACGTTCCAACATAAGGGCACCGAGTACCACTTCCTCAAGGTCGGTGGCCTGAGGAGGGATGCGGCCTTGGTTGGCAAAAACTTGTTCGGGGGTCATCACATTGCGTTTCGCGGTATCGCCGAATGGTCGGCGTGTGGTGTTATCGTTAGGCATAAAATGGATTTCTTCGTTCGTTTTAGATGGGCAAAATTACGCATATTTTTCCGACCCGATAGGAAGGAGCCATGGAAGTTATCAACTACTTGAAAAGATGTTGATAAGTTTTTGCAACCATTTCATTCTCAGTTATCAAGTCTTCGCGTGCCTGTTGATAACTTATGAGGTCATTGCCGGTTGCTTCAAGCAGAATCCGGCTGTGTTCGAACAGCTTAGCTTCGCCGAAAAGGGCCGTTTCGAGATGCTGCAAAGTGAGCCCTCGTTTGATGGCTGGATGATAAAAACGGGTCTGCTGTAGTATGTCGAAAAGGTTGAATATTTTGTAGCCCACCGATTGGTTTTGGATGATTTCGTGGCGTAGCAGGGTGGTGGTCAGGTTTTGTGGCGTGAAGCACACAATCAGATCATAATGAGAGAGTTTTTCTATCAGTAGGTCGATGGACTCTCTCCAGCGGTTGTGGTCATCGAAACAGTCCCAGACAAAGCATCCATCAGCAGCCATGTCATCCCAACGTTGGCTTGTAACAGCAGCCATGTCATCCCTGCGGTGGTTTGTGGGCAGCATGGGATCTATGGCTGCCGCGTTCTCATATTTTCCTTGTATGGCAAAAGCCAATATCATCTCCTCGTAAGGTCGCATGCCGTCGATTTCGGGCACGGCAGGACGGTTGAGAAGCAGGTTCAGGAAGGCCACCGACTTGGGCTTGGGTTGCGGTGCCAAGGAATAAAGTGTCTTGTAATCAATGTAATATGAGCCAGTCTCTAAGGCATCTATCTGATGTGCTTCCTCCGAGTCGGGGTCAAGCTGCTGCATCATTTTGGCATTGGTGTTCACCCCGTTGAGGTAGCTTTGGAACAGCACATCGTCGTCCATCGCGGTGGTGAAGAGGAAGCTGTCTTTTGGGACGTATTTCCAGCAATGGCCTTGGAAGTCACAAGGGTAGGGGTCGTTGCATTGTGTCCCGATATCGACCATAGGTGCATGGGGCAAGGCGACGACAGCCTTGAGCCGTTCCACGTTTTTGGCTACAAAATCTTCTCGTTCAACGACATACTCCATCACAGACTCCATCTTGAACAGCTGCCGCACGTCGATGGGACCGTTTTTCACGTAGTCGCCGTTAAGGTACATCAGGCGGAAGTCGCTGAGCGGCACACCGCAGCCTTTCAGCACGTAGTATTGTAGGGCGGCATCGTTATAATAGGTGTCGCTGAGCCGCAGCGAGCTCTTCACCTCCACGGCCAGCCAACGGTCGCCGTCGCGGACGAGGATGTCGAGCATGATGAGCGTGTCGTTGTATTGAAACACGGCTTCATACATCACGTTGACCTCGGGGTTGCTGAGGTTGTCCCAGGTCTCCTGCGCTTTCTTGGGAAACTGCGATGGCGAGGAGGGTGACATGTCGATGCCACCAGGAAATACCTCATGTGCCAGTACGCCTACGTCGGTGCCGCGTTGGAACTTGGCCCGCTGTTCGATGCTGAGCTTGTCGCGTAGGTAGGGATGTTTTTTGTGCATGTACAAGGCTTTCTCGCACTGCAAACCCTTGATGTACGTCGATTTGGAGAGAATGTGCATGGTCAGTTGGTGTAGTCCACTTGGTCGTCGGCGATGAGAGGCTGGTAGTTGAACCGGCGCATGAGCTGCGCGATGGCCAAGACGTCCTTCTGACAGTAGGTCTTGATGCGTTCCAGGTCGTTTTCCTGCCAATACACGCGGCCCACTTCACTTCCGTTGATGTCGTCTTTTGGGGTGGGGATGTCGAGGATGGCGCAGAGCAGGTCGAGAGAGGTGTAACTCTTGTAGTCGCCGAACTTCCATAGTTCCATGGTGTCGATGAAGTTGGTCTCCCAAGGCTTCTTGCCTGCCACTTGCAGGATTTTGGGGATTTGTATGCCGTTGATCATCATGCGACGGGCGATGTAGGGGAAGTCGAACTCCTTGCCGTTGTGGGCGCAGAGTTGGGCGTCGGGTGCGCTGTAGAAGCGGTTCAGCATGTCGGCGAAGTCGGAGAGCAGTGCCTTCTCATCGTGGCTGTAGAACGACTTGAGGCGGAATCGGTTGCCGTTGAAGAAGCCCACCGAGATGCAGATGATTTTGCCAAACTCAGCGTAGATGCCGGCGCGTTCGTAGAGGCTCTCGGGTGTGGCGTTTTCGTCGCCCTTTCCAATCTGCTCGGCCTTGTGGGTCCACAGTTTCTGCATGCGTTCGCTGAGTTGGTCGTAGCTTTTCTCGTGCGAGACGGTCTCAATGTCTAAGAAGAGAATTTTGGAGAAGTCTATCATGGTTGTAATTTGTTAGTTGTTCTGTTTTAGGACACCCTGACCGATGCCCCTGACCCTGACTGCTTTCATCGGTGTTGAAGCAGGTCATGGTCAGGGTCAGTGGTCATTATTATCTTAATAGTTCATCGTATTTCTTTAAAATCAATGTATCTCCCTGTCGGCGCCACCGCCTCAATCTTCATGTCAGTAATATATGAATAAGGTGTGCCTTCGCCGCAGAGCAGGGTGAAGCGGTCGAGGTCTTGTTCTTCGCCTTCGGCCTCGATGTGGACGCAGTCGTCGGCATGGTCGTTCTCCACATAGCCCACCAAGTTGCATTGCAGGCCATAGCGGTGCACATAACGTCGGAAGCCCACGTTGAACACGCGTCCGTAGATCCTTATGGAATAGGCCTTTGTCATAGCGCGAACTTGATTTCGGGCACCTGTCTCAAAGCGTCATAAACGGCGTCCATCTGCTCTTGGCTGTCAAGGTCGATATTATAGGTGTATGTGATGTAACTCCCTTTGGCACTGGCTCTTGCGCTGACGAAGCTGTGCACCGTCCGGCATTCGCTGAACACACGGCTGATGTTGGCCTTGCTCTCCTCGATGGGGATGGTGGCCGCCACGATGACCTTGATGTCGAAATTCTGCGGGAAGAGGAGCTTTTCTTCTTGTTGGCTCATATCGATGAGGTTTTGTTATGCAAAAATACTAAAAACGGCGTTGAAAGACATGGATATTTTCCTTTTGGATACAATTTTTATTGTATTTTTGCGTCATCAATCAAAGGGTAAGGCGATGCTGAAGCTTTGGGGCTCGATAAAGGTATTCATCAAAGGCATGATCATGGGCGCGGTCAACGTGTTTCCCATTTCGAGCGGTACCATATCGCTGGTCTTAGGTGTGTACGAGCGCTTTATCAATTCTATCAACTCGCTGAGAATCAAGAATTTCAAGCTGCTCTTCAAGGGTGAATTCAGGGAGTTTGCCCGTCGTACCGATTTTAAGTTTCTCCTTACAATTGTGGTGGGTATTGTCGTAGGCATGGTGCTGACGGCGCTTTTCCTCAAACAGACGTTGAAGTCATACGAGGTCTACACCTGGTCGTTCTTCATCGGCCTCATCCTCGCTTCGGTGGTCTATGTAGCCAAACGTATTGAGAAGGTGAATGCAAAGAATATCATCCTTGCTGTCATCGGTATGGCTTTGTCGTTTTTCCTTTCCATCAAGGCCAATCCTTATTCCAACGACCATTTCCTCTATCTCTTCCTTTGTGGCATCGTCGGGGCAACAGGCATGATTGTGCCAGGTGTCTCTGGGTCGCACATGATGTTGCTGATGGGTAACTATGAACTTATTGTTACCGAGGCTATTCCATCGCTGACGAAGTTTTCCACCTTTGGGCATGGCGCTGCTATTTTGGCGCCTTTCCTTTTGGGTGCCCTCGTCAGTTTGGTGGCCTTCTCGCATTTGCTGTCGTGGCTCATGCGTGAGTACCGCGACGGCACGTTGGCGGTGTTGGCGGGTTTCATGCTAGGGAGTCTCCCCGTGGTATATCCATGGAAGGAAGCTGTAGGGACAGACTATGTTTTCGATTTGCCGCCATGGAGCTCCGAGCTGCTGATTGCGATCCTCATGGTGGCTTTAGGCGCTTTTGCGGTCTATATGCTAGAGGTGATGGCAAGGCACACTGCAAGGAAACAGGTCGAGCGACAACAGAATCCAAAACCTAAACGTCATGGCAAAAAAGCTTAATAGAATTCTTTTCACGCTTCGTGAAGGTGAAGACTTCATTCCTCTGATTGGATTGCTAAAAGCCACTGATGTGGTGGAGTCGGGCAGCGAGGCCCAAGAGGTGGTCACGGCGGGCCTGGTGCTCCGCAACGGTGAGGTGGAGACCCGCAAGCGTGCGAAGATCACCGCCGGGGAGGTCATCATATTTGAGAATTATGAAATCCTTGTCGAGGGTTGGGATGCCTAACACGCATGAAATGATGCAAAACAAAAAAAATTTGTTTAGGTTGGTAGAGACGCGCGTGGCTGGTGATGTTGTTGTAATATCGGTCAAGGGTCTCGCATAGTTTAATGGTGCAATTATCAGCAGCAGGAAGAAAAACAGCAATGTCAAGTGGACTTGATTTTTGTGACAATTCATGAAGTAGGGCAGAGACTGGTGACAGTGTAAAGCTCTCCCAGGGAAAACTTTGAATAACAAATGTTTGTATGTGAAGATGCCGTTTCTATAACATATTATTGTTTTCTGGATAAGATATTCAAAATGGTTATTAAAGTTACTCCAGTTGCAATACTTCCGACTAAAATAGCGGTTCTTACAGGTTCGGATTGTCTTATTTCTTGAACCTCATTTGTTCTTACCGAGTAGCAAATTTTATTATTATCTAGATAAAACTCTTTATATTGTTGTCTTTCTGTTTTTGTTATCGATTCGGCCTCAAAGTCTCTTCTTCCAATCTCTCCGTTAACGTTGGTTTGATTCACATTGTTTTCGTACACTAAAACGGATTCATCATCATCTAAATCCAAAATCCTATCAGGTATTCCAAATTCTAGGATGATTTCTTTCTTTGAAGAGCCTTTCCATTCTTGGTTATATTTATTTTGGAGAGAAATGTATTGTGTTGACCAGCATGAACTCAATAAAGGAATCAATGCTATAATTAGAATAAATAACTTTACATTTTTCATTTTATAGAATTTTGTTGGGTGCAAAGATATAAAACTTTGGGTTACAATATGGATAAAATAAAAAAATCGCAACCTGGTTGCGATTTTTTTCCATTCTGCGATTTCTGCGAATTCTGCGTGAAAAAGATTATTCAGCAGAGAACTTGCACACCAGATTTCTGTCGCCATACGCGTCGTCGATGCGGGTGACGTGCGGGAAGTATTTGTCCTGCACATCGCTCTTCATCGGGAAGCCGGCCTCTTCACGGGTGAAGGGGAAGTTCCACTCGTTGGCCATCAGCATCTCGGCAGTGTAAGGTGCGTGCGAGATGATGTTGTTGCCCTTCTCGGCCTTGCCGTCCTCGATGTCCTTGATTTCCTTGCGGATCTGGATCATGGCTTCGACGAAGCGGTCAAGCTCAGCGATAGGCTCGCTCTCGGTGGGCTCCACCATCAGGGTCTCGTGGACCGGGAAGGCCACGGTAGGAGCGTGGAAGCCGAAGTCCATCAGACGCTTGGCGATGTCGATGGCGGCCACACCAACAGTCTTATTGATGCCGTTGATGTCGAGAATCATCTCGTGGGCCACATGACCGTGGTTGCCGGTGTACAGAATCGGGTAGTAGTCCTTCAGTCTGTCCTTCAGGTAGTTGGCGTTCATGATGGCACCCAAGGTGGCTTTCTTCAGGCCTTCACCGCCTAACATCTTGATGTAGCAATAGGTGATGGTGAGGATCTGGGCGCTACCAAACGGAGCGGCTGAAACGGCGCCTTCTTGCTTGTTGCCACCGCAGTGGAACAGGATGTGCGAAGGCAGATAGGGCTTTAGGTGCTCGGCCACGCCGATGGGACCTACGCCAGGACCGCCACCGCCGTGCGGGATGGCAAAGGTCTTGTGCAGGTTGAGGTGGCAGACGTCGGCACCGATGTAACCGGGGCTGGTCAGACCGACCTGGGCGTTCATGTTGGCACCGTCCATGTAGACCTGGCCGCCGTTGTCGTGAACGATCTTCACGAGGGTGCGGATGCCGTCCTCATAGATGCCGTGGGTGGAAGGATAGGTGACCATGAAGGCGGCCAGATTGTCCTTGTATTGTTCGGCCTTGGCCTTGGCGTCTTCCAGGTTGATGTTGCCGTGCTCGTCACAGGCCACCACCACCACTTGCATGCCAGCCATAGCGGCTGATGCGGGGTTGGTGCCGTGAGCTGAGGCGGGGATCAAGCAGATGTTGCGGTGACCCTGGCCGTTGGCCTCTTGGTAACGGCGGATGGTGAGCAGACCGGCATATTCGCCGCTGGCACCCGAGTTAGGCATGAAGCTCATGCCCTTGAAGCCCGTGATCTCGCAGAGGTCTTTCTCCATCTCGTTGATGAGCTCGAGATAGCCTTCCACTTGGTCGGCGGGGACGAAGGGGTGGATGTTGCCGAACTCAGGCCAGCTGAGGGCATACATCGAAGTGGCGGGGTTCAGCTTCATGGTGCAGGAGCCCAGCGGGATCATGCAGCGGTTGA
>CAMYYV010000060.1 GCA_947303625.1 uncultured Bacteroidales bacterium
CTCCCGAAGGAGCCTTGTCTCTATACTTGGACTTGCAGCCCATAAGGTTTACCCCAGCGGAATGTCGCCACCCGCCGCGTGAGCTCTTACCTCACGTTTTCACCCTTACCTTCGCAGGCGGTATATTTTTCTGTGGCACTGTCTGTTGTCCTTGCGGACACCTTCCTGTTAAGAAGTATGGTGCTCTGTGCTGTCCCGACTTTCCTCGCGCCGGCTTTCCCGGCCCGCGACAGTCTGGCCTGAATCGCGCTGCAAAAATACGGATTTTTTTGTTATTGGCTGTGGGGTTTACACCCCTATCGCCGTTTTTGTCGGCAGGGGTTGAAACCACCTGCCTACAATTCTGCCGTCCCTACGGGACTTGGCGGGCACAGCAAAAACGTGGTTTTTCGGCATAATCCAAGATGATTTCCGCGTTCGGGAGACCCATTTCGTGGCAGAGCCTCACCATGTCCTCCCCCATACGTTCGTTGATTTCAAACCAGACTTGTCCGCTGGGATTCAATTGAGGTTTGGCCAAGGCCAGGATTTGCCGGTAGAAACGCAGTGGGTCATCGTCGGGAACAAAGAGGGCGTTTCCAGGCTCCCAGTCGAGGACGTTGGATTCCATGGCGGCACGCTCGCTGTCACAGACGTAGGGTGGATTGCTCACAACCAAATCGACGGGAAGGCTGAAATAGTCGGATTGGGGATTTAGGACGTCGTCATGCACGAAGGTCACCTTTACCCCATTACTTTCAGCGTTCTCTTTGGCGATTTGAAGGGCTTCCTCGGAGACATCGAAGGCGATGATTTCGGCGTTTTCAAAGTGCTTGGCCAGGGCGATGGCGATGCAGCCCGAGCCTGTGCCGATGTCCCAGATACGGAACTTCTTTGTGACGCCTTCATTAGAAACCGCAGCCATAGATTCCCTCTCCCGCACATACCCTCTTTGGAATGACATGGCTGCTGACACCTCGCTGGAATGACATGGAAGGCTGGTTGAACAAATCTTTTGCACAAGCTCTTCTGTCTCGGGGCGTGGGATGAGCACCGCGGGCGACACTTTGAACGATAGGTCGCAGAAACGTGCCATGCCCGTCACATACTGCACTGGCTCGCCCGAAAGCAAACGCTTGACGGCTTCGCCCAACTGATAATGCTGATGCTCGTCGATGCTCAAGTTGGGGTTCATCAACTGTTGGTTCCAATCGATGCCGAAGAGGTCTTCCAAGAGGATACGCATCAGCTGTTCCGCCTCGCGCTGGGGGAACTTCTCGGCCAACCTATTGGTGAAATGGCGTTTCGTTTTCTGTAAATTAAAACCTATCATTCTGCAAAAATACGCAATTTTCCTTACTTTTGCAGTCAATTCTACAACCGGCCCTTCGACAGGCTCAGGGACCTTGTTAGCATATGATTTATTTGATTCTGGCCATATTATTCTCCACCGGCGTCTTTGTCGCGATGCGACTCTTCGAACGCTTCAACCTTGACAACCACCAGGCGCTGATGTGGAACTATGTCTTCGCCACCGTCACGGGGTTCTTGATGTGCAAACAAATCGACACCCCCGCGCAACTGGTGGCCGAGCCGTGGTTCGGACTCTCGCTCGTGACGGGATTCTGGTTTATCTTCACCTACGTGCTGATGACCGCCTCCACCCAACGCTCAGGTGTGACAGTCACCTCGCTGTCGAGCAAACTATCGGTGGTGCTGCCCACCTTGGCAGGTGTGGTGCTGCTGCATGAGCGCCTAAACTGGATAGCCACGACGGGCATCGTGCTGGCCTTGGTAGCATTGGTGTTGGTGGTAGGCGGAAAAGGGCAAACCGATAAGGCGCACAAAACCAACTGGTTATTACCCATCCTCATCTTTTTTGGGACGGGCACAGGTGACATCCTGATGAAGCTCACCGAGCAAAAGAACCATGGCGAAGACATGGGCTTCATGATTGCCTTCATCTATGCCATTGCCCTGCTTTTCGGTATCCTCCTCGTGGCCTACGACCTCATCCGCGGCAAGTCGAAATGGCAATGGAAGAGTGCCCTCGGCGGTATCGGCCTGGGAGTCATCAACTTCTTCTCGACCTATAGTGTCTACCATGCTATGCGATGCTTCGACAACGTGGTGCTCTTCCCAATATATAATATAGGTGTGGTCAGCGTCACGGCCCTCACGGGATGGCTGCTCTTCAAGGAGAAACTCACCTGGAAAAACTATCTCGGTCTGGCCATCGCCATCATCGCCGTTATCCTTATCACCCTCAAGCCATGAACGACGACACCTATTATATGATTGCCGACTGTGGCGAGGGCCTCTACAAAGAAAAAGGCAGCAAATTCATTGCCGAGACCTTCGTCGTGATGAACGAGGACGAAGCCAAGGCCGCCATTGCCGAGGTCAAGAAGAAATACTTCGACGCGCGGCACCATTGCTATGCCTACATGATCGGTCCCGACAAGAAGACCTTCCGCTCCAGCGACGACGGCGAGCCCTCGGGCACAGCAGGCAAACCCATCCTCAACCAGATCCTCTCCAAAGACGTCACCAACGTGTGCATCGTCGTGACGAGGTACTTCGGAGGTATCAAATTGGGCACTTCGGGACTCATCAACGCCTACAAAACGGCGGCCCGCGACGCGCTGGACAACAGCACGATAGTCGAAAAAACCATAAATGAAATTTACAGTTTGGAGTTCGAGTACCCCCTCATGAACGAGGTGATGCGCATCATGAAAGAGGAGAATCTGGAACAGCAAAATCAACGCTTTGAATTAGATTGTTATCTAGAGTTTTCAACAAGGAAAAATGACGCTTCAAGAATTTTCGACAAATTTGATAATTTGTTTGGGGTAAAAATTACGCATATTAAAACAATGTAAATCAATATTTTAAAAACGCATTAGTTTCCTTACAATCCAAAACTTCGTATTTTAGGAAAAAGAAAAATAAAAATCAATGGCTTTTTGATTTTTTTATGAACAATTATTGATTTACCTTTGCAAGGTCAATGAAAGGGTCCTAAAAGACAGATTTCCGATCCTTTTTGACAGCAAAAATAAGTTGAATTACAACAGAATAAGTTTTTCCTATGAGTGGTAACCATGTGGAGATATGGAACAATTGTCTCGCCGTGATCAAGGACAACGTCACGGAGGAGGCATACCAGACCTGGTTTGAGCCTATCGTTCCCGTATCACTTGAGAACAACTTATTCATCTTGCAGGTCCCCAGCCCCTTCTTCGCCGAGTTCCTTGACGAGCATCACCTCAACCTCCTCAAGCCTGTCATCAAGCGCTTTGCAGGAGAAAAGGTGAGGTTGGCTTACAAGCTCCCCGTCGACAGCAGTACCAGCACCGGCACGATGACCGTACCGAGCTCGAACCGCAGCGTCCCGAAGAACCCCATCGGGCAGCCGCCTCCGCAACGGCTCTCCGATGGACCCATCAACCCCTTCGTTATCCCTGGGCTGAAGAAACTCCAGATCGACTCGCAGCTCAACGAGAACTACACCTTCGACAACTTCATCGAGGGCGACTGCAACCGATTGGCGCGCTCAGCTGGCTTGAAGATTGCCAAGGAACCGGGCAAAACGGCCTTCAACCCCTTGGTCATCTATAGCGGCACAGGCTTGGGCAAGACCCACCTCTGTCATGCCATCGGGCTGGAAACCAAGCGCCTGCACCCCGAGAAGACCGTGCTTTACGTTCAAGCCGAGCAGCTGTCGACGCAGTATGTGACCGCCAACAAGAACAACAACCGTCCCGACTTCATCAACTTCTACCAGATGATCGACGTGCTCATCATCGACGACATCCAGTTCCTCGCAGGCAAGGCGGGCACGCAAGATGTGTTCTTCCACATCTTCAACCACCTGCAGCAAAACAACAAGCAGATTGTCATCACCAGTGACAAATTCCCGTCGGAACTGCAAGGCATGGAAGACCGTCTGCTGTCGAGGTTCAAATGGGGTCTCGCCGCCGACCTGCAGACGCCTGACATCTCGACGCGTACCTCCATCATCCGCGAGAAGCTCTCCGAAAACGGCATCGTCTTTCCCGACGAGGTGGTGGAATATATCGCCAGCAATGTGCGCAACAACATCCGTGAGCTGGAAGGCGTGATGAACTCGCTCATGGCGCAGTCGCTGCTCAACAAGCGGGCTGTCACCCTCGAGATGGCGCAGCAGATCATCGACCGCTTCGTGCGCAACACCGTCAAAGAGGTATCGGTGGAATACATCATCAACATTGTGTGCGAGTACTTCAAGATCTCGCCCGAGCAGATGGCCCTCAAGACGCGCAAGCGTCAGGTGGTGCAGGCCCGCCAGATCGCCATGTACCTGGCCAAGAAATACTCCAACGCCAGTCTCGCCGCCATCGGACAGCAGTGTGGCAAGAAGGACCATGCCACCGTGCACCACGCCTGCAAGACCATCGCCAACCAGTTAGAGACCGACAAACAGTTTAAGGTGATGTTTGCCGACATCGAGA
Organism: uncultured Bacteroidales bacterium; assembly: GCA_947303625.1. Classification (GTDB taxonomy): domain Bacteria; phylum Bacteroidota; class Bacteroidia; order Bacteroidales; family F082; genus Limimorpha. Next base: position 4,476 of record CAMYYV010000060.1, read on the forward strand.
AGAAAATCGCCTTGCAATAATCCCTATGACCAACAGTTTCGGAAAACTCTATCTCGTGCCCAACCTACTTGGCGCTACGAAGCCCGAGCAAGTCATCCCCGCCGGCACGCTCGACATCGTCAGACGGCTGAAGCACTTCGTCGTGGAGAACACGCGCACCTCACGCCGCGTGCTGAGCCGCATCAGGATGGACTGCGCCATCGACGACATCGAATTCATCGAACTCGACAAGCACAATGCCCGCAACCTCGACCTCATGGAACACCTCGGTGCCTGCCTGCAAGGCGAGGACGTGGGGCTGATGTCGGAGGCTGGCACCCCTTGCGTCGCCGACCCGGGCGCGTTGGTCGTGGACTTGGCGCATTCCGCAGGCATCCAGGTGATTCCATTGGTTGGCCCTAATGCCATGATTTTGGCCTTGATGGCTTCGGGCTTCAACGGGCAGTCCTTCGCTTTTCACGGTTACCTGCCCATCAAGAGTCCCGAACGGCAGAATGCCATCAAGGACTTGGAGCGGAGGTCGGCGGCCAACAACGAGACGGAACTGTTCATCGAGACGCCTTTCCGCAACAACGCCATGCTCCAAGACCTGTGCAAGAACCTCCACCCTGCCACGCGCGTCTGCGTCGCCTGCAACCTCACCTGCGACGACGAACTCATCATCAGCCAGAGCATCGGGGAATGGAAGAATTACAAGGGCGACTTAAACAAAAAGCCCGCTGTGTTTTTGGTTTACAGCGAGCCGAGGAGAAGCTTCAAGTATCATAAATGATCAATCTCTAGATTGCTTTGTCACTTCGTTCCTCGCAATGACGCAAAGCGTGTTCGTATCGTCATTGACTCGCTTCGCATCGTCGAATCGCGATTTGCGAGGAGGAACGACGAAGCAATCCATTATCGGATCTTCAAAACTCTATGGATTTGCAGCGAAAGCCGCCAGCCTGGGTTTTGCATCACGGCCTCCACACATGCCTGCATATTGGCTTTCCTCTGTTCTTCGTTCTCAACAAAACAAGGTTGCAGAAAACGGTATTGGGCCTCAATAGAATCATATTGTGCCAAATCCTGACCCAGATAAACCACTTTCAACTCATCGCAAAGTGTCAGCATGCATGGTTCAATGTCACCACCTCGGAAAGCCGATTTTGGTGACAGGGTCACCCAGTCGAGGTTGGAGGGAATGGGGCGCGTTCCATTAGTTTCGATGGTGACTCTCTTTCCCGTCTTTTGTTTCAACTCCTCAACAAAAGCCTCGTTGATGAACAAGGATGGCTCGCCGCCTGTCAGCACAAGCAAAGGGGCTTTCGGATATTTGTTCACCTCGTCCGCAATTTCTTGCAGCGACATCCTCTCCCCTCCCTGGTGCTGTGTGTCGCAAAAGGCACAGCGAAGGTTGCATCCGCTGAAACGCACGAAAACGGCAGGCGTTCCGCTGTGGTAACCTTCACCCTGGAGGGAATAGAATATTTCGTTGATTTTATACAAGGTTGAACTGTTTTTTTCTTTTTTTGCTTGCTTCTGGCTACTGGCTATTGGCTACTGGCAGTTCCTTCTGTATTCAGGAGATTGCGGGTCTGCGCCCGCAATGAGGCTTTGGGAAGGAAACTGCCAGAAGCCAGAGGCCAAAAGCCAGAAGCATAAAATCAATCAAAGCTTTGAGGGGCATCGTCCTTGATGTAAGAGGCCTTGTTGTCGCGCGACTCCCACACATCGGCGCGGTAGCAGTTCGGGACAGTATCCACAATCCACTTGGCCAAATTCTCGGCTGTCGGGTTGAAATCGAGCACCTCGTTGATATTGGTGTGGTCAATCTTCCCGTGAATCAAGCGTTTGATCTCGGTGAAATCGCACACCATGCCATTGCTGTCGAGCTTCTCGCTACGGCAATACACGTTGATCTTCCAGTTGTGGCCATGCAGGTTCTCGCATTTGCTCTCGTAATCGAGGTAAAGCTGATGGCAGGCCGATATTTCTAGGGTTTTTCTGACGTAATACATTTTCAGTTGACAGTTATCAGTTGTTCACTTTAAACAGGTTGCTGAGCCTGTCGAAGCACCGTTACTATCGGTCGGCCCTTCGACAGGCTCAGGGACCTTAAATTTATGATTCATATTCGGTGTGGTCTTCGATGCCAGCGGCGCGGAGGGCCTCGATACGTTCGCGGCAGGTGCCGCATTTGCCGCAGTGTTTCTCGCCACCTTTGTAACAGGAATAGGTCTCGCTGTAGTCCAAGCCTAAAGCTTTGCCATGCTCAGCGATTTCCTTCTTGCTTAGATAAGTATAAGGTGCATAAATAGTGATATTCTCGTATGTTCCCGCCGACATGGCCTCCGACATGGCATTGACGAAATTCGGGCGGCAGTCTGGATAGATGGAATGGTCACCAGCATGGTTGGCAATCATCACACGCTTCAGGCCATTGCTTTCGGCAATGCCTGCAGCGATAGCCAGCATGATGCCATTACGGAAAGGCACCACCGTCGACTTCATGTTCTCGTCGTCGTAGTTGCCTTCAGGGATATCGTCAGCCGTCATCAGCAAGGCGCTCTTGAAATAGCGATGCATGAACTCGAGTGGGACGATAATATGTTTGATGCCCAGACGTTGGCAGTGCGTCACAGCACACACGCGCTCACGACCGTTCTGGGTGGAGCCATAGTCGAAGGTGATGGCCATGGCGATTTCGTCCTTGTACTCATAGAGCATCGTGGTGGAGTCCATGCCTCCGGAGATGATGATTACTGCATCCTTCATTTTCAGTTGTCTGTTGTTCAGTTATTTAGTTGTTCAGTTGTCGCTTCGCGTCATCGCGAGGAACGAAGCGATCCAGAAAACAGGCTTCATGTCTAGATTGCCGCGCTCCGCTCGCAATGACAAAGAAGCCGTTGCCTCACCATATCCTGATGCTCGGCGTCGCCGTAGTTGGCGAAGGGCTTGATGGAGATGCCACCACGGGGGTTGAACAGACCGATGACCTCCAGATATTTGGGATCCATCAGTTTGACCAAGTCCTTCATTATAATGTTCACACAGTCCTCGTGGAAGTCGCCGTGGTTACGGAAGCTGAAGAGGTAGAGTTTTAGGCTCTTGCTCTCCACCATCAGTGTGCGCGGGATGTAGTTGATGATCAGGTGTCCAAAGTCGGGCTGGCCTGTCTTAGGGCATAGCGAGGTGAACTCGGGGCAATCCAAAGTCACCAGGTATTCATTCTCAGGGTGTTTATTCTCAAAAGTCTCCAGCACCTCGGGCGTATAGTCATAGTTATACTGCGTGTTCTGGTTTCCTAATAGCGTGACGCCTTTCAGTTCTTGTTCGTTTCTTGACATAGGAAATAATTTGCGGCAAAATTACAAAAAATGTAGAGACGCGCCATGGCACGTCTCTACAATTCACGAAAGTTGATTCACAGGATTTTATCCGATAATCAACCAAACGTCATCCTCTCTCTTCAGAGGGAATGAGCATTCGGCTTCAGATTTCCCATTCTGGGTGGTTATCTGAATCTTAGTCTTCACCTTTGCCGAATTGGGATCGGTTTTTGAAATCTCTTCAGAAACAATCTCCCAACTATCCAAGGAATAATCCTGGCTTTGGTTTTTCATTTTTTCAATCAAGAAGGTTCTCCATTCTTCGCCCGCAATAATGACTTTAACGTCTTTCTTGTCCTTAACTTTTGGGTTGTTCTGGAATTCTTGATATACATTCTTCTCATCCATCAACTTCATCTTGATGGTATCCGGGATCTTATTATACGATGCTGCAGATTCAAAGTCTTTTGCTTTGATGGCCTGATACATCTTGTCAACCACCGAAGTGGGCGTGTCCCCATTCTTGTCTTCTCTCTTGCCTGTCTGGCAGGATGCGAAGAAAAGTGCTGCCAAAGCGCATATTACTATTAATGATAACTTTTTCATTTTTACTCGATTTTAAATGTTAGGTTTCTGTTAATTGTCATCATTTTGTAACTCTCTCAAGCCATTTCACCATGGCAAACATCACAATCATCGAGAGGAGGCAGACACCTGCAAAGATAGCCCAGCATTGCCACAGCGGGATGCTGTTGTAGAGCAGAGGTCCAATCCAAAGCAAACCGTTACCTACGGCTGTGGCACCGAGCCAGAGGCCTTGGCACAAGCCGAGCATACTCTTCGGAGCGACTTTCGACACGAACGACAGACCCAGCGGAGAGATAAACAGCTCTGCCACGGTCATAAAGAAGTAATAGACAATAAGCACCCACGGACCGGCTTTCAGACCAGCGGTCACGGTAGCAGGCTCGGCCTTGAAGGTGGTAGCTGAAGGATAGCCGTACGAAGCGCAGATGGCGGAGATAAAGATGTAAGCAAGAGCAGCCACACCCATACCGATACCGATCTTTTTGGGCGTGGAGATCTCCTTGCCCTTTCTGGCAAGAGAGCCAAACACCGCCATGATAATAGGCGTCAAAACGATAACGAAGAACGGGTTAACGGCCTGCCAAACCTCAGGCGGGAACAACGAAGTGTTCACGAAGTCTTTTGCGAACAGAGACATGGAAGTTCCGTTCTGGTGGAACGAGAACCAGAAGAACACGGCAATGATCAGCACAGCAAACAAGGCATACAGACGTTGCTTGAGTTCCTTGGCCATGGCCGCCTTCTCTTCAGCAGTATAGGTAACCGACTCGGCAGCAACTTTCTTGGCCGGAGTGGGGAACTTTTTCTTGGTGCTGATGAAGATGGCCAACGAAATGAACATGGCAACGACAGAAGCGATGAAGGAATAGTGGACACCTTCATTGAAGATCTTTAGATAGTCATTGCAGAATTGAGTAAGATCCAAGGCGTTCACATCAAGCGAGGTGGCTGCAGGGATAATCTCCATCATCTTCGACATGGCTGCAGCGCCCATGGCAGAACCCTCGTTCATAAACTGATGGCAAAGTGCCGGAAGGTCGGCATTGTAAGCCATGCCATGATGCGAAAGCCACCAATTGCGGAGCAGAGGCGCCACAAACGGGGCAATCAAACCGCCCACATTGATGAACATATAGAAAATCTGGAAACCACTGTCGCGCTTCTCCTTGGCCTCACGCAAGGCATCAGGACCCTTCTTGGCCGCCTCGGCCTCGAAGTTGTCGTACATCTGACCGACAATGGCTTGAAGATTGCCTTTAAAAAGACCGTTACCGAAAGCAATTAAGAACAAGGCCAAGCATGTCAGCGGAAGAAGCCAACTGATATTGGTCGATGTAGCCAAAATCGGGATGGCCAAGATAACATAGCCACTCGCCATGACGAACAGACCCGTCATAATCGTGCCTTTGTAATTCATGGTGCGGTCAGCAATAATGCCACCCACCAGACTCAAGATGTAGATTCCTGCATAGAAAATGGAATAGATGAGCGTTGCCTTCTCATCTGCTAGACCAAATTTCGAACACAGGAACAAAACCAAAACGGCATTCATAATATAGTAGCCAAATCGCTCACCCATATTACTTAGGGCTGCCGCTAATAACCCTTTGGGATGTCCTTTGAACATAACGTTTTGAATTTGATTATTTTGTTGATTACATTACTACAAAAAGATGTGACAAAGATAAGAAAATAATTTTTGCTGACGCAAAATAGGAGAAAAACTTTACCCTGCCGCCTCGGTTTGAGGGTTGTTGTCATAGGGTTCGGTAAGCACCTCGGGATGCTCAAAAATCTTCTTCAAGTCATCCAATGCCTTAACAAAATAGAAACCGTCGCAAAACCTTTCGTCCATCACAATATCTACAGGCAGCACCTTCCCCACCTCGAGTTGACCTCGGTTGACGACGGGTTCCATGTTTTCCTTACCCATGGCGAAAAACACACCCGTAGTTCCAAACTCATAAGCGTGATGGAAGATGGCGGGGCCTTTGATGGACTTCAAATTGGTGACAAAATAGGTGGTGTGGAACGGACTCAGGTCAAGAATGGCCTTTGGCAACATGCCGTGATTGTCCAAGAGTTTAATCATCCCAACCAAAAGTTTAATCATGAAGTTGGGCGTCAGCGTCAGCAGACGTGCCAACCGCTCCGTGCCGTTATTAGCCTCGGACTTGCCATTCTCCTTCACAGCATTGTCGATCTGCTCCTTCACCTCATAGATGGACTCGTTCCCGTTGAATTCCAATTTTACCAGCGATTCGGCAGCATCCAATTTCATCTCTTTTTTGACCACGAAAGAAAACCCGATACTGTTGCGCTCAAAGATACGGCCGTTCATGACGAAACGTTTCAACCAGGGATACATCGCCGTGATACGCACCAAGCCTGCCATCAGGATATGCATATAAGTGAACTTATATCCTTTCTCGTTTTCCGCTTTGATAAAATCATCCAAAGGCTCACACCGAAAACCGTATTTGCACATGTTTTGGGCATCGTAGCGGTGGTTCATGATATGGGGAACAATCTTTGAGATGGGATCGATTCCTTTCACTCGCTTGCCGTCTGCTCTTAATCCAAACATAAGTGTTACTCCTAAAATCGGGTGCAAAAATAGGAATAATGTACGGACTTACGCGAAAAAAAACTACTTTTGCAGCTTGTTTTAAACGCAAACTCCAATAGTCAACAACAAAACAGCATAATGGAAATCAGCAGCAAATACAGCCCTCAGGAAGTTGAAGGCAAATGGTACGAACACTGGATGGACAAGAACTACTTCCACTCCACCCCCGACGAACGCGAACCCTATACCATCGTGATCCCGCCGCCGAATGTGACCGGCGTGCTTCACATGGGCCACATGATGAACAACACGATTCAGGATATCCTGATCCGCCGTGCCCGTATGCAGGGCAAGAACGCCTGCTGGGTGCCCGGCACCGACCACGCCTCCATCGCCACCGAAGCCAAGGTGGTGAACAAACTGGCACAACAGGGCATCAAGAAGACCGACATCGGCCGTGAGGAGTTCCTCAAGCATGCCTGGGACTGGACCCACGAGCATGGTGGCATCATCCTCAAGCAGTTGCGCCGCTTAGGTTGTTCCTGCGACTGGGAACGCACCTCGTTCACCATGGACGACATCCGCTCGAAGAGCGTCATCCGCGCTTTCGTCGACCTGTATAACAAAGGCCTGATTTACCGTGGCGTGCGTATGGTCAACTGGGACCCGAAGGCCCTCACTGCCTTGAGCGACGAGGAAGTGGTCTTCAAAGACGAGCACAGCAAGCTGTTCTACCTGCGCTACTACCTCCACGAGGACGACGGCACTGGTGCCACGGGCGCTGAAGGCGAGATCATCCACACCGATGAGAAAGGGCGCCGTTATGCCGTGGTGGCCACCACGCGTCCCGAGACCATCATGGGCGATACCGCCATGTGCATCAACCCCAATGACCCAAAGAACCAATGGCTGCGCGGCAAGAAAGTCGTGGTGCCGCTGGTCAACCGCGTCATCCCCGTCATCGAGGACGACTACGTGGACATCGAGTTTGGTACGGGCTGCCTGAAAGTCACACCTGCTCACGACGTGAATGACTACATGCTGGGTGAAAAGCACAACCTTCAAAGCATCAACATCTTCAACGACGATGCCACCATCAGCGAAGCCGCAGGCATCTATATTGGCATGACCCGTGAAAACGTGCGCAAGCAGATTGTCATCGACATGAAGGCCGCTGACTTGTTGGAGAAAATCGAGGACTATAATAATAAGGTGGGTTATTCCGAGCGCACCAGCGTGCCGATTGAGCCGAAGCTCTCGATGCAGTGGTTCCTTAAGATGGAACACCTCGCCGACATCGCGCTGAAACCCGTGCTGAACGGCGACATCAAGTTCTATCCCGCCAAATACGTCAACCTCTACCGTCACTGGCTCGAGAACATCAAGGACTGGTGCATCAGCCGTCAGCTGTGGTGGGGCCATCAGATTC
>CAMYYV010000061.1 GCA_947303625.1 uncultured Bacteroidales bacterium
AAGACTCACTATATTATGAATTACAATACCTCGATTTCTGGTACAATTTAAAACCCGTCATTGAATACATCAATGCCGATGGTGACACCGTCAGTGACCCCTCTGTCATAGAAATCCTGCCCCGTGTCGGCGGCGAAGCCACATTCGGAGCACGATTCAAGGAAGATGTCAAATTGCTCCGGTTGGCTTTTGTTCTGTCTCTGCCCGAGAAAGGTGATATTACCGTATACCGTCGCAACCAGCACATCGACAGCACAAATCTTCAATCATCGTATTATCTTGACAAAGAAGGATTTACAATAAGATACGGTAATTTTGGATTCAGCACATACCACAACACCGGCATCTCGTCGCTACAACTCGACACCGAACACCGAACCGCCTGTTTCAATATCGACTATTGGCGTGACCATCCGCTGCTGCATTACCCCTTAAGAAACGACACTTCGGATTATTTTGAGGATATTTCCTATCGTAGCGTCAAGGCTGGCGAAGTGCTGACAGGTGAACTCAATATCTTTTCGGAGGCTCCCGATGACCTTCCCCGCATTATGCCCGTTTGGGATGGCTACCTAAGTGCTTTCATCTTCACCGAACACGCCGACTGGACGGATCTGCGCACCCATCGCGCTGTGCTCTTTGGAAATGAAAACATTACCAAGCCCGAAGATGCCGTTGGTGGCTTCTGCTACTTCAACATCCCCGTCACGAAGAGCGTCTTCTATTGGAATCCCGACAACGTGACCAACGAACAGGCCAGCAAGGGCCATTTCCATGGACCTGTCGCCACCATCAAGACGGACAAGGAGTTTTACAAACTATTGAAAACCATCAAAAAACAAGGCTTTGAAATCTGTCTGCACTCGCCCGAAGTCTACACCACCATCCCGAGTGAGTTCCCCAAGGCCATGCGATTCATGAAAAAGCATTTCAACACGGTCTCATGGATCGACCACGGCTACAACAACGGTCCCGAGAAGAACCGCGAGGACATGGTCTGTGACGGTCTCCTCCCCGACTCGCCCCAATATGCCGCCGAGCTGTGGAAGAAGAACGGCGTGCGCTATCTGTGGAACGCCTACTACGAGGAGAACCGCATGGAGCGCTACAACTTCGACAGCCACTTCGTGCAACCTTACGACGGCTTTGGCGACGCCCTGCCCAACCGACAAATCACCACGCTGCCCGACGGCGACAAAGACTTCCTGCTATGGTCGACGCCCTCGACCTTGGAGGTGAACGAAGACAAGGATTGGTATTACTTCTTTGACTCCACGAGGCTGCAACGCCTTGTGGACCAGCACAATGTCTTCATCACCCATACCTATCCCGCCTGGAGCGACCCTTATCGCGGCTTCTGGCAGTATAACGAGAACGGCACCGCCGTGGCCATGCCGGGCTTCAACTTCGCGCTGAGCCAACTCGCCCGTTTCCGCGACGAGAAGAAGATCCTGCCCACCACGGTGGAGCAATACCTCAGCTATTACGAGAAACTGCAAAATGTCGAATACCTGATTCTGGACAGCAAAACCATACAACTGAACAACAAGGGCGAAGCCATCAAAGGCTTGACCCTGCTCAGCACCAAGCCCATCATCGTGGACGGCAAAGCCGTCGATTTCCGCAAGGTGGACGAAGGCTATCTAGTGTGGTTTGACTTGGGCAAAAACGAAACCGTAACCATAAGATACAGAGAATGAAAAGACTATCCATATTCGTCAGCGGCAATGGCACCAACCTGCAGCGCATTGCCGAGTATTTTGCCGACAACAAAGACGTTGAAATCGCCAACGTAGTGTGTAACAATCCCAAGGCTTACGCCATAGAAAGGGCGAAAAACTTGGGCTTTCCGCTGCGCATGATCACTAGAGAGGAATTCAAGAGCGAGGCTTTTATCAAAGAGATGCGAGACCTGCAAATCGACTTGATTGTTTTGGCTGGTTTCCTTTGGAAGATCCCGGAAGACCTGGTCAAAGCTTTCCCAAAGAAAATCGTCAACATCCACCCCGCCTTGTTGCCCAAATATGGTGGCAAGGGCTTCTATGGCGAGCATGTGCACGAAGCTGTGGTGGCGGCCAAGGAAGCCCAGTCAGGCATCACCGTGCACTACGTCAACGAGGTGTACGACAACGGCGAGATCATCCTGCAGGCGCGTGTCAGCTTGGATGAAAAAGAAACGCCTGACTCCCTGGCGACAAAGATCCACCAACTGGAGCAGGCGTATTTCCCTGTTGTTATCGAACAATTGCTTCGATAAGCGCTTTATTTAATGTGAGCCGACATGCGCTCGATCATCGCATTGATCTGTTTCTCATGCTCTTCGGTGTAACCGGGGTTCTGCTTGAAGAGCTCTTGGCAATTCTTGATGCCTTGGATAAGGTCCTTCACTGCCTCGGGGTTGCTGTAAAGGCACTCCGGATCCGTGTAGTTATCTTCATTAGGCTCCTCGCTCATCAGAGCTTCCATGACTTCCTTGGGGTCGGTCGTGCTATAGGTGTCCACCATGTCCTCGTAGAAGTCTTTGCAATCTTCACGCAAAGAGGTCTCATTATAGAGCACATCGTCGATTCTCCACTCGCCTTTCTCCTTTAAGAGCTTCAGCGTGTAAGGAGTGTTGTAGCAAGTCGAATCGACATAACGCATAGCCACGTCGCAATGCAACGAGTCGATAGGCTTAATGCCCTCGATGTTCACTTCACGGTTTGCGGAGCAGGCATCCTCGATGCCAAGGTCCCATTGGAAACCAGGGCAAAAGTTGGCCCAAAAATGGACACTTTGAGCCTTGTTCTGCAAGGCCAGCATGTCGGCGGTGAGAATCTTTTCGGCATCGTAGTATTCGTTCATCTTGATCATCTGCTCGACGCGTTGTTTAATGAGTTCTTCGGTTTTCGGGGCTTGTTCTTTGCCTCCGTTGTTCGTATTCTGGCAGGCCATGGCGATCACTGTCAAGAAAGCGAAAGCTGCAATCAATACTTTTTTCATTTCAATTTATTTTAAGTGGTTATCATTCGTGAATTAAAGATGGCTGGAGATGCGCTCGATCATCGCCTCAATCTGTTTACCGTATTCTTCGGTATAGCCAGGATTCTGCTTGAACAGTTCGTGGCAGTTTTTGACACCATCAATGACTTCCTTTATCGCATTAGGATTGTTGTAGAAAATGCATGCCGGATCCGTATAGTTTTCTTCCAAGGGTTCCTCTTGGCTCAAGAATTCCATGATTTCCTTCGGGTCTGTCGTGCGATAGGTATTCACCATGTCCTCATAGAAGGACTTGCAATCGTTGCGCAGGGTGCCGCCTTCCTGATAGACCACATCGTCAATTCTCCACTCGCCTTTCTCCTTTAAGAGTTTCAGCGTATAGGGATCGTTGTAGCAAATCGAATCGACATAACGCATGGCCACGTCGCAATGCAGCGAGTCGATCGGCTTGATGCTATCGATGAGCACCTCTTGTTTCTGCGAGCAGGCATCCATCACGCCGAGATCCCATTGAAAGCCGAAGCAATAGTCAGCACAAAAATGAACGCCTTGAGCCCTCGACTGCAACGCAAACATATCGGCGGTGAGGAGTTTGTCGGCGTCAACGTCCGCATCCATTTTTATCATCTGTTCGACGCGTTGCTTGATAAGTTCTTCGTTTCCTTTTTCCTTTGTGGCAGGTTCGTTGTTGCCTGTATTCTGGCAGGCCATAGTCACCATGGTCAGAAATGCGATGGCGACAAATAATGTTTTCTTCATTGTATTCTATTTTAAGTTGAATTTCAATTATTCAGTAGGCAGTGCCTTAAACCCGTTACCCATGATCTCGGAACTCTCAATCACGTTGACGAAAGCGTTGGGATCGAGGAAGCGGAGGTTAGCCTTCAGTTTGACCAAATCGGAGCGATTCAAGGTGACATAAATCATCTTTCGTTCCGCCCCTTGATACAAGCCACTACCTGCAAATACTGTACCGCTGCGGTCCAAGTCCTTGATGATGAAATCGCGCACTTCATCAATCTTGTCCGTAACGATAAACGCCGTCTTGTAGCTCTTCACGCCTTCAACCACCAGGTCGATGATCTTGCTCTCGATGAAGATGAGAATGATGGAATAGATAGGCAGGCGGATATCCTCGAAGGCCAGCAGCGTGGTCAGCGAGATGATGCTATCGACAATGAGTACCAACGTACCGAGGCTGATTTTGGTGTACTTGTGGATAATCATAGAGATGATGTCGGAGCCGCCCGAAGTGGCACCCGAACGGAAAATGACGCCAATAGCCACACCGTAGATGAGACCTGAGACCACTGTGTTCAGGAACATGTCGGGCATAAACCAACTCTGGGTGCCGTCCTTGGCAATATAATAGAGGGCAGACTGGGTGTCGGCAACCACTTCACCACCATGAATCACAGGCGCATAGCCCCATAATGTCTCAAGGACATAGGTGAATACAGGTATCAGAACGACCGAGATGATCGTCTTGACACCGAATTTGGGACCAAGGATGATGGTGCCGATGATCAGCAGCGGGATGTCCATGCAGATGCCTGCCACAGAGATCTTCCATCCCCACAGAGCGTTGAACACGTTGGCGAGACCATACACACCGCCAGGAGCCAAGTGATATGGGTTGACGAACATCACGTCGCCGACAGCAAACAAGGCCGAGCCCAACACCAAATACAAATAGGATAAGATTTGTTGTTTCACATTACCCTTTTTCAATGTCGTCGAAGCCGTTGGACTCTGATTCGATTTCATGTCTTTCATAACACAACAGATTACCAATCAAATATTTAGCAATCAAAAGATGCTTTTTGAAGCGGCAAAGGTACGAAATTTCCAAAATCTTACTAATTTTGCAGGCCAAAAGAGGACCCGTAGTTTAATGGATAAAATAAAGGATTCCGGTTCCTTAGCTCAGGGTTCGATTCCCTGCGGGTTCACTTATTTCTTATACGAGACCTTCACGCTACCCATCGGCGAGGAGGTCTCTGTTTTTATAGAACCTTTCTCAAAGGTGCCCCAAGGCTCGCCGTCGCAGAGGATCTGATTGCCCCGCAATGTGCAGTGGTATTGCATAGTGTCGCCTTCGTTGACAAACACCAGCAACGAGTCGGCGCTGATGACGACCACGTTGTTCTTCTCCATCGCGCCCACCTGACGCACCATCTCGGGCGTGGCCCATTGCTCATCGAACTCGACATTCACCTTGTCGACGGTCCAACGGCCAATGAAGGCATCCTCTTTGGGGTTGCACGAAGCAAGCAGCAGCAAGGCCCATCCTATGAGCAACACGCGTTTCATTTCTTCTCGGTGATGATGACGTCGATGGCCCCGACTCCGAACTTGGCAATGCTGGCCATACGGTTTTCAGTGTTATGGTAGTTCTTCAGCTCTTCGATGATAGCGTTTTTCAACACACCGTTGCCCACGCCGTGGATAAACGTCACCTTGGTGTATTCGGCAGCGATGGCACTCTCCAGCATCCGCTTGAAATAGTCGATCTGGATCTTGAACATATCATGGCTCGACATGCCAAGGATATTGTCAACCAACTCGCCGATATGCAAGTCGACAATGGCCTCGCCGGGAGCCACCTTATGTTTGTCGATGGGAGCCTCCTGCTTAACCAACGTCTTGGCCGGCGCCTGCGCACCCACGCCTTCCTTGAGTATCTTGGTGAAATCGCTGTCGCCGTGTTTCAAGGCGATAAGTTCGGAGAGGCAGATCATCACCGATTTCTCGCCCAGGATGCCTGAAGGCAGGTAACTGCCCTCTTTCATGAAGCGGCCCACGCGCAGCGAGAAAGGCACATTCAGCGGCAGCAGCACGCAGTCGGACGTTTCTACGGTCAGGATGGCCTGTACCACGCCGTTGAGCCAATATTCGAGGTCGTCGCGCGAGATGGTCTCGATGACGATTTTCTCGTATTTGTCGACCTGCCCGTAGTCCACGTTGGCGAACTTGTCGTCCTCCTTGATAGTGAAGGTATAAAGCATCTCGTAAGGCGTATGGTTGACGAGCACCACATCGAGCGGCCCTGTGAGGAGCCACTGCTGCTCGTGGGGCACGAAAGCCATGTAGATGCCCTCTTTCTCAGCCTCTTTTGCGAACCGGCGCAAGCCACCCTTGCGGGCTTCTTCGGCCTGCTGTTGTTTCAACAGTTCCTGACCTTGTACCTCCTTCTGCACCTTGTCCACAATCTCCTGCTGTTTCGAAGGTGCAGGCATCGAGCGGTAGTCGAGCACCAAATCCGTGATGAGGGTGGGGATCTCGAAGCCGTCCTCCACCTCGACCATCACCATGCGCGAGTCGATAATCTTGGTGACTATACCTCCACCCACGGTGCTGAGGAAGTTCACCTTGTCGCCAATCTTAAATTCTGCCATTGCTTTTCGGTTTAGAGCGGCAAAATTACACATTTTTGGCAGAATTTTTGTATACTTGCAGCCGAAATTGAAAGAGAGCAAGATGAAGCACAAACTACTGATCCTACTGCTGGCATTGGCTACGGTGGCCTGCACCAAGCAAGGCGAGCGCGCGCACGTTGACCTCAACATCGGCTATGAGGTCAACGGCGAGGCTTTGGTTACCGACACGTTGTGCTATACCAACGAGGCGGGCAACCCATTCCTTATCACCGAGATACAATGGTTCTTGTCGAACATCCAGCTGCTCGACGAGAAAGGCGAATGGCACACCTTGCTCCAGCGCGAGGCCCAGGATTCCATCGCCGAGCTGACAGAGCACATTTTCTATATCGACACCGACATACCTGAGAGTCAGGTACTTCATGGAAAAGAAGTCCCTATAGGGCATTACACTGCGTTGCGTTTCACCTTTGGTCTTGACGAGACCGACAACGAGACGGGGCTCTTCAGCGACCCGCCCGAATCGGACATGTTCTGGCCCGAACTATTGGGCGGAGGCTACCACTACATGAAGCTGAACGGGAAATTTGCGGGTGGCGAGGGTCGACTCAAACCCTTGGCCATCCATCTTGGCATCGGGCAAAACGAAGACTGCACCGAGTTCTATCAGAACTACTTCATCGTGGAGTTGCCTATTGATTTCGCCGTCGTGGCCAACGCAGAAAACCAGCTCGATCTGACCATGCTCATTGACAACTGGTTCCGCCATCCCAACACCATCGACTTCAACGAGATAGGAAGCCACATCATGCAAAACCAAGCCGCGCAACGTTTGCTCAACGGCAATGGAAGCGATGTGTTCAGAATTGGAAAACCAACAGAAAACAAAAACGATATGGATAAAGAAAAAAAAGAACAATTCGCGGAGAAACTCAAGAATGTGATGCGGAAAGGCGCGCCTCAACCGAATTTCTGGAGCTGGGAGAACACGAAGAAGAGGATACAGAGAATACATGATTTGAGGATTTGAAAATTTCAAGATTTCAAGATTTCAGGATTTCAAAATTGAGATGAAGTTTTTTAAGGCTATGACGGTGATTGGGGTGCTGCTTTTGGCATCGGTTTCGTGCAGGCCGGTGCAGGAGGAGCCATCTCAGCCAACGCCATACGAGTTGGCAAAGCCTTCCTATTTCCCATCAAGGACCAACATCCCTGAAGACAATCCCATGACCGAGGAAGGTGTGGAATTGGGAAGGAAGCTGTTTTATGACGCCCGGCTTTCGGGTCGCGACGGCACCGACGGCATCCGCAGCTGTTCCTCTTGCCATCATCAGGAGCATAGCTTTGAATATGGTTCAGCCACCAATACGCATCATGCCATGTTGCCATTGATCAACTTGGCCTGGAACCGCACAGGCTTGGGCTGGAACGGTGGTGTGACCACTCTTGAAGACATGGTGTTAGCCGCTGTGACGAGTCCAGTGGAAATCAACGCAGATACCACCCAGGTCGTCAAATATCTGCAGAGAGCCACCGATTATCCTGAATTGTTCGAGAAGGCTTTTGGCAGCCGCCACATCACCTTTGTCAACGTTGAGAAAGCCATCGCCCAGTTTGTACGAAGTATGGTCTCGGCCGACAGCAAATTCGACCGTTATCTACTTGGTGAAGAAGACCTTACAGAAGACGAGATGGCGGGTTATGAGCTGTTTTGCACCGAAGATGGTGCTGACTGCTTCCATTGCCACGGTGGCGGCGGTCTGGCCCTGATGACCACCAACCTGTTCTACAACAACGGTCTAGACGACGAGTTCAACGACCCGGAAGACCGCTCGGCCGTCACGGGAAGCCATTGGGACCGAGGTGCCTACAAAGTCCCTACCCTACGCAACATCGCCGTCTCGGCACCCTATATGCACGACGGACGTTTCGCCACCTTGGACGAGGTCATCGACTTCTATAGCGAGGGCGTGAAAGACTCCGAGAACATCAACCCCTTGATGCACCATGTGATGGACGGCGGCGTGCAGCTCACCCCTAGAGAGAAAGCCCAGCTGAAGGCGTTTTTGAAAACGCTCACAGACGATAGTTTTTTAAATAACCCCGATTATTCCAGACCATGACCTACCCTTGGGGCGACGAGCGCAGATTCAACAGTTACAACAACTACTTTTCGAAGCAGTTTGGTGGACGTGTGCAAAAGATCAGCATCGACGCGGGCTTCAGTTGTCCCAACCGGGATGGAAAAATCAGCACGGGAGGCTGCACTTTCTGCAGCAATGAGGCCTTCAACCCCTCCTACTGCAAGCCTGAGAAAAGTATTAAGCAACAGATTGAGGAAGGCATTGAGTTCCATCAAAGGAGGTATCGGAGGGCTAATCAGTATTTGGCATACTTCCAGCCGTTTTCGAATACTTATAAGCCGTTGGAGGAGTTGAAAAGCATTTACAAGCAGGCTTTAGAAGCCATAGATTCCCTGCCCTCGCAATGCCCTCCTAGGAATGACATGGCTTCTAAAGCCTTGGAAACACCAAGAGTTGTTGGCATCGTCATCGGCACACGGCCTGACATTGTCGACAATTGCATCCTGCAGTTGCTCAAAGAAATCCAGCAAACACATTATGTCATGCTGGAATACGGTGTGGAGAGCGTGTATGACGATACCCTCAAGCGCGTCAACCGAGGCCATGACTTCGCCACAGCGGAGAATGCCATCCGCATGACCGCCGACTACGGCATCCCATGTGGAGCACATTTCATCTTCGGTCTGCCCGGCGAAACCAAAGCCATGATGCTCGATGCTGCCGACGTCATCTCACGACTGCCTCTGACCACGGTCAAGTTCCACCAACTGCAAATCTTCAAAGACACACCGATGGCCGAGGAATATCTCCAACATCCCGAGCATTTCCATCTCTTTGACTTGGAGGAATACATCGACTTCGTCATCGACTTTGCCGAGCGACTAAATCCCGACATCGTCATTGAGCGCTTTGCTGGCGAGGTGCCGCCGCGATATCTTGTCTCCGAGCCTTGGATGAAACTGCGGTATGACGAGGTTTTGAGCCGGATTGAGAAGCAGATGGAGGAAAGGGGGACTTGGCAGGGAAAAGAATTCACCCCACATCTGGTTAGCTGACAAAAAAGTTGTATTTTTGAGGCATTCAAAACCTCATTATCATGACAAAACATGCTATCTTTTCGAAAATGGCAAGAACCATTGCGGTTTTCGCTTTGGCTATGGTATTCAGCGCCTTTATGAGTGGCGACGACAATAATGCACAGCGTTTCAAGAATGCAGCCTTGAACCTCGACAAAACCAGTCACACCTTGGTCGACGAGTTCGACTATTGGCCGAGATGCGGCATCCGGATCACGGGAAGCCATCTCGCCTCGCTCATTTCCTTAGAAGAACTTCAACAGATGCTACCTTGCCCGCTGTATATCTCTGGACCGCACCACGACGGACAATGGGACCTCGAAAACGAGGATGACTTTGGGCACTACAACCCGAAGGCCATACAGTATCTCGCCGACCTTGCAAAAAAAGTCGTCGCTGACAAGAGGTTTGTTGAAACGAGCAAACCGTTGGTGGACCAATACCTCTACGACAAGATGCTCATCATGATGGTGCTGCACGATGCTCTGTACGACGAAGGTCTCCCCTCTCGGATGTACATGGATGCCAGCGTGGAGGAGACCCGAAATGAGATCCTCAATGAGTTGGTTGAAAACAAGGGATTCTGCCACGAAGTCTCATGCATCTTCCGCGGAAATGTCTACATTGACGTGGATTCCTGGACCATGAACGGTTCCGAAGAACACTTCCTGTATTTCTGGGCCAGACGCTGGAAAGACGGCACCATCGACCAGTTCTACAAGGCACTCAGCACCGTCTTCAAGGCGTATCATCCTGAATACCAATACCGGTTTGAGGACTTTTACAGAGAAAGCGAGGAACCCATTGTTGATGAGGAAGAGTATGAAGGCGACTGGTGGCCTATCTACAATCCGATTTGGCACGCGTTGTTGCAGGAACACGCAAAACTGGGCGAAAACGACGATGTGTTGGATTATGGTGAGGATGCCGATAGCTATTACGAAGAATATAGCACTCCTGACGGAATTGACATTGCGTTTCCCGGAACAGAGCATGGCTACTATCATGCCTTCAAGTGTTTCCCGCTTGAAAACGGCACCATGAAGGTGTATGAATATGTGGCTTGGGTCTTGGGCGAGGCCCAGGACGAAAAACCTACTTTTGAACCTTCGTTCTCTTTCAACAGTTACCTCTATGACCATGGGACGATGACCCCCATGCCTCTCGAACCCGAGATTGCTAAATGTGTCGCTAACGTCTCTCTATACCGCTATAGTCCCGTATGGTTCACCAAAAACGGCATCATGGCCGAAGACTGCCAAACCGAGTTTGTCTGGAACGGCGAGAAGATGGTAAAAAAATAGACTATAAAAACATGCAAAACGGAATAGACAAAACTGGCGACATCATTATCTACCAAACCGAAGACAGTTTGACAAAGATCAACGTGAAATTGGACAACGACACTGTATGGCTTGACCTCTACGCCACAAAGAAAAAGTCTATCTTTGCGTATCAGTAAAACCTTAAGCGAAATGAAAAAAGTATTCTATCTTGTTCCATTGTCACTTTCACTCGTTGCTTGTAACTTCAACAACAACAGCTCCAAATACGACTATCAGCAATCTTCGACTGTTATCTCAAATGCCGAAACAGAAGAGTCAACGCTTCGATACACCTCTCCGAAGGATGCTGCTCCAGAGATTGCACGAACTTTCGTAAAGAACAACTTTGCAAGCGATTGCAAATTTGAACAAGACGTGGTGCTCGAAAACACCATGGTAAGTAATCGCTATCAGGTGATGCAGAAATTCAATAGTAACAAGCAAGGTGTTGAGCTTTCCTATATTTATAAGATTTACATTCAGTATTTTGATGGTGATATGAATAACATATCCAATTGGGAGTTTAGCCAACTGGTTGTCGAAGAAGTGAGCAACGGTAATCAGACCTACTTTAAGGGTAATCTTGATAGTCGGATAAAGAAAAGTGTTGGTGTCGGCACTATAGTTGATTTTGCAGGAATTGCTTTTAAAATAATTGACGTGAGATTAGGAACTTCTATTTCTTTTTCCCACGAAGGAAAACTGACACGCAAGCAGCTTGCTACAGCACTAAAAGAAATGCATGACACTTACAAATACGATATTTATCACATCTACCACGATAACAATCTAGATGAAGATTATTTCAGCTGGCAGGCGACAGGTAATCTTTCTGCTGTTTATGATTTTGAGAATGATAAAATCTATGTGACATTAGATGATTATGTAAATGGAAAGGCAGCCATGTAGTTGATCGAAAATTTCAAGGAAACGAAGAATGTAAACACACAAATCGGTGCGCCTCAAATGAAGCACACCGATTTTGTTTCAAAGAAAGCTCCGAGTTTACTCAGCAACATCCTTAGCCTTAGCCCTAAAGTTGACGAGATCTTCCTCGATGAAGTTCTTCACGTAAACGCTCTTACCGATGACGTCTTCCTCGGCGGCGTGGACGTAGACGTTGGCCGACTGGGTGAAGAGATGCGGGGCGTGGGTGGCGTCGTCCAAGATGAGCAGCGACATCATAATGTCGCCGGTCATGTCGTAAAGACGGCGGGCCAAGAAGTCCTGAACCTCTTGGTTGTTGGCGCCCTTAACGTAGTTGATGCTCTGCTCGTAGAGCTCCACGAGGGTGCGCACCGTGTTCTGCAAAGGTTTCAAGTCCTCGGAGACCTCGTTTTCGAGCATTTCCTTCATGATGGTGAGGTAGGTGCCATTAGTGATGTAACGGATGGCGGCCACCACCTGCAGCTGCGTCGTGCCTTCGTAGA
>CAMYYV010000062.1 GCA_947303625.1 uncultured Bacteroidales bacterium
CGGCGGCTCGGTGCGCGACCAAGAATCCATCGACTGCTGCAACGAAAACGGCATCAGTATGGTGTTTACCGGATTTAGACATTTTAGACATTAACGAATGATAGTAAAGACGTAGCGCGCTACGTCTCTACAAAGGACAGACAACGATTAAACAACAAACGATTAAACAACAGAAAGACATGGGAGTATTTTCATTTCTCAACAAAGAAATCGCCATTGACCTCGGTACGGCCAACACGATTATCATATACAACGACAAAGTAGTCGTCGACGAGCCCTCCATTGTGGCCATGCAGCGCGACACCAAGAAGATTATCGCCGTCGGCAAGCGTGCCATGATGATGCATGGCAAGACACACGAGAACATCAAGACCATCCGTCCTTTGCGCGACGGTGTCATCGCGGACTTCCAAGCCGCTGAGTACATGATGCGCGAGATGATCAAGATGATCCAATTCAAGAACACGCTGTTTCCACCCAGCCTGAAGATGGTCATCTGCATCCCCTCCGGCATCACCGAGGTGGAGGAACGCGCTGTGAAGGACTCGGCAGAGCAGGCAGGTGCCAAGGAGGTACGTCTGATCCACGAGCCGATGGCAGCCGCCATCGGTATCGGCATCGATGTGCTTGAGCCGACGGGCAACATGATCATCGACATCGGCGGTGGCACCTCCGAGATTGCCGTCATCGCCCTGGGCGGTATTGTCAACAATAAGTCGATCCGTATCGCAGGCGACGACTTCACTGCCGATATCGAGGAATACATGCGCAAACAGCACAACATCATCGTGGGTGAGCGCACTGCCGAACGCATCAAGATCGAAGTGGGCTCAGCCATCCCGCAACTCGACAACCCGCCCGACGACTATGCCGTGCAGGGCCGCGACATGCTGACGGGTATCCCGAAGGAGATCCGAGTCAACTATGCCGAGATTGCCCACTGCCTTGACAAGAGCATCATGAAAATCGAGACCGCCGTGCTCAATGCCTTGGAGCAGACCCCGCCCGAGCTGTCGGCCGACATCTACCGCACAGGCATCTACCTCACTGGTGGTGGTGCCCTGCTGCGCGGCCTCGACAAGCGTCTCAATGCCAAGACCAAGCTGCCCATCCACGTGGCCGAGGACCCGCTGCGCGCTGTAGCCCGTGGCACCGGCATTGCCCTGAAGAACTTCGACAGATTCACATTCCTGATTAAATAATTGACACGAGACTGCGAGACTGCGGGACTTTTTTGACCCTTATCCCGAAGTCCCGTGTCCCGAAGTCCAAAAACAGTCATGTACAACCTGCGGCGTTTCATCATCAAGCATCACGTCATCATCTTGTTCATCTTGCTCGAGGTGATCTCTATCCTTTTGCTTGCTCGGAGTCAGAACTTCCACCGCAATTGGATGGTGAACACCACCAACGACGTGGTAGGCAAGGTCTACGAATGGGGCAGCGAAGTGGGCAATTACTTCCGCTTGAACTCGGCCAATAAACAGTTGGCTGAAGAGAATGCCTTACTTCGCAAACAACTCTCCGTCGTCTATGACACCACTACCTGTGTCTATGATATCACTCAAGGCGACACCCTCTTCGAATACATCCCCGCGCAAGTCGTCAACAACAGCACCAACCAAGTCAACAATTACATCATCATAAACAAAGGGACAAAGGACGGTATCAGACGCGACATGAGCGTCATCTCGACCGAAGGCATCGTGGGCGTGGTGACTGACGTGAGCCGCCATTACGCCTCTGTGATGAGCCTGCTCCACAGCAAATCGGTGGTAGGCGTACGCATCAAACAGAGCCAGGAACTCGCCAGTTTGAAATGGGAGACCAACAACTACCGTTACGGAACGGTGGAAGACATCCCCACCCATATCATCCTTCAGAAAGGCGACACCATCCTGACCAGTTCCCATTCCGACATCTTCCCCGAAGACCTCATGGTGGGCACCGTGGAAGAGTTCTACCCCACCGCCGTCGATGCCTTAAACAGGGCTAAGATCCGTTATTCCACCGACTTCAGCACCCTGCGGCACGTTTATGTCATCCATGATTTGCATAAAGCTGAGCGCGATTCACTCAAAATCAGACAACAATGAACAGGACCGTAGTACAAATCATCCGCTTCGTCGTGCTCGTGCTCTTCCAAGTGCTCGTCATCAACCATATTCGCTTAGGCGGCTATGTACATCCCTATATCTACCTCACCTTCATCTTGCTTCTGCCTTTCTCCATGCCTAAGTGGCAGCTTTTGGTTTTAGGCTTCGCCATGGGCTTGAGTATCGACCTGTTTACTGGCACACCTGGGCTACATGCAGGAGCCACCACGTTGATGGCCTTCTGCCGACCAGGCATCATTAAACTCGTCTCGGGTAGCCTGAAGTTCGACAACATCCAAGAGCCCAACCTAGGCCAACTGGATGGCATGTGGTTTTTACGCTACGTGTTCTGCTTGGTGTTTATCCATCATTTTGCGCTGTTTTTCCTTGAGTCCTTCAGCTTCCGCCTCATCGGCCAAGTGCTGTTGCGCATCCTACTCAGCGTACCCGTGTCGGTCTTCCTCATCATGATGATCCTCTACATCTTCAAGCGAGACAAGAAAAAGGAATAATCCTACAAATATCTGATTTACAATGAAAAAATACGTATTATTCTTGTTCGCAATTGCACTTACTTTGAGTGCTTGCAACGAGAAGACCACGGGCTTCAAGGTCGACGTAAGCTTGGCCAACGGCAACGGCAAGACCCTTTACCTCCAAAAGTTTGTCAACGACTCAATCATCGATGTCGACTCGGCCGTCATCAAAAATGACTTGGCGGCAATGACAGCCCCCTTCGACAACCCGCAAATTCTTTATTTGTTACGAGTGAAAGGCATGAAAGGCTATATGCCGTTCTTCGCCGACAACAAAGACGTCACCATCGTGGGCGACATGCACAACCCGCAGGCCGTGGCCATCATGGCCTCTGAATCGCAGGCCAAGCTGGACGCCTATTACGACCACCTCAACCAATTGGAAATTGCAGTCCAAGATCACTATCAAGCCATAAACAAGGCCATCCAATACAACGATTCCGCCATGATGGACTCGCTCACCAAGATAAGCACCTTGCTTGTTGACAGCTTGAACTCATATCGCGACGAATACGTCAAGCAGCATGGTGACAATTTCGTGGCCCATTATATCCTCAGTGAAGCAAAACAGGAATACGACATCTCCTCTCTAAAGGAACTCATGGCAAACTTCTCCACCGAGTCCATCTATTCCAAGGAATTGAACGACTACATTGCCAAGCAGGAAAGACTTGAAATCGGCCAACCCTTTATCGATTTCTCCTTGAAGACCAGTAGCGGCACCGACCTTGTCCTTTCGGAAGTCATCCCACAAAACAAGCTCACTTTGGTTGACTTCTGGGCCTCTTGGTGCGGTCCTTGCCGTCTTGAGAACCCCGTGGTGATGGCCGCCTACGAACAGTTCCACGACAAGGGCTTCGACGTCGTGGGAGTCAGCATCGACTCTGACGAAGCCGCTTGGCTGGAGGCCGTTGCCCAAGACCAGCTGCCCTGGACGCAGGTGCGCGACAGCGAAGACAAAGCGAGCAAAGAATACATGGTTTATTATATCCCGTCCAATTTCCTCTTCGACCAAAAGGGCACCATTGTGGCCAAAGACCTGAGAGGCGAAGATCTGGCGAAAAAACTATCTGAAATCCTTAATTAACCCTAACCAGTGACCCTGACCCTGACCAAAACAATAGTAAAGTTTGGGTCAGGGTCAGAGGTCAGGGTAAAAACAACGACCTATGAAAACAAGACACATCCTATTCGCAGCCCTCGCCTTGAGCCTGTTCGCCTGCAATTCTGCACCTGAAGTCGAGACCTTCAAAGTGAACGTGAATCTCGCCAATGCCGACGGACAAATGGCCTATCTGCAAAGAGACGGCCAAGTGCTCGATTCGGCTGTTATCACCAACTGGGAAGCCGTATTAGACGCTCCCGTTGGCAATGGCACCGAGACTTACGGCCTCATGCTGAAAGGTTGGCGACGGGCCTTCTCGTTCTTCACCGACAACACCGACGTGACCCTTGAAGGCGACGCACAAAACCCCAATGCCATCGTGGTGACTGGTTCAGAAGCACACGAACGCCTGATGGTCTTCACCGAGGGATTTGACGAATACGACCTTCAGATGGACTCGCTCAGCAAAATGCTTAAAGAAGCCAAAGCTGCCGAAAACCAAAAAGAAGTCAAACGACTCCAACAAGAGCTCGACGACATGGAAGAGCTACAGAAGATGTACTGCTTCGACTATGTGTGGGACTTCCCTGCCGACCCTGTGGCACACTATGTGCTCTACCGCTATAAGTGGGCCTTCGGTCCCTGCGAGATGCGCAACATGATCGACAACATACGCCAAAACGACAGCGCTGTGGAGACCTACAACCTGGTGATGGCTGAAGAGTATGTGGAGAAACAAGAGCGCGTACAGGCGGGCCAGCCCATCATCGACTTCACCCAAAACGACCCCGACGGCAACCCCGTGACGCTGTCGCAACTGGCCGAAGGCAAGCTTCTGCTCGTCGACTTCTGGGCCTCGTGGTGTCCCGACTGCCGCAAAGCCAACCCCGACGTGGTGGCGGCCTATCAGAAGTATCACGAGCAAGGTTTTGATGTACTCGGCGTGTCGTTCGACACAGAAAAAGCAAAATGGCTCGCCGCTGTCGAAAAGGATGGCTTGACTTGGACTCAAGTCAGTGACCTGCAAGGCTGGAACAACGCTGCCGGTGCCTTGTATGCCATCTCGTTCATCCCACAAAATGCCTTGATCAAGGACGGCAAAATCGTCGCCCGCAACCTCGAAGGCGCGGAGCTGATGGAAGAGATCGATAGACAGATAGCGCGATAATCGTTACCGGTTTTCATCAAGGGATATCCTGGCCCATGCCACAAACGGCGGGTTGGGATATTCTTTTTTGCTGTACTCCAACGGCTGTCCGTCGCTGATACGGAGCACACGGCCTCCTGCAGCGCGGAGGATGGCATCGGCGGCAGCGGTATCCCATTCCTTGGTCTTGCTGTAACAGACGTAGACGTCGGCACTGCCCTCGGCCAGACGGGCGAACTTGAGGCTGCTGCCCTGCGTGTCGATGACGAGGTCGGGGTGGGCGGGGCGCAATACCTTATTAATATATGCGTCAACCTCGGGCGTGCGATGGGAACGGCTGACTAATACGGTAAAAGGACGCGGGACGCGGGACTGCGAGACGTGAGACATAAGAATCCTCCCGTGTCTCGTGTCCCGTAGTCTCGTGTCATAAATAGCCCACCACATCACGTCCAGAACGGGTGCATAAATCACACCCAAGACTGGTTGTTTGTCATCGATGAGGGCGATATTGACCGTGAACTCGCCGTTGCGGTTGACGAATTCCACCGTGCCGTCGAGCGGGTCGACAAGCCAATAGCGATTGTATTGGGAGCGATCGGGTGGCAGGTCTTCCTCGCTGATAAAGGGTATACCTGTCGGCTTTAGGATCTCTTTGATGATGTTGCTGGCGCGGAGATCGGCCTGCGTGACGGGCGAGTCGTCGTCCTTGGTATAGACCTCGAAAGGCTGGGCATACACCTCCATGATGGCCTTTCCCGCTTCGAGCGCCGCTTGTTGGGCTAATTCCAGTAGTTGATTCATATTGCAAAGATAGTGTTTTTTTGACTATGGCCGACTATGGCCTATGGCTAATAGCCTATGGCCCGCTTCACCCAAAGCGTGAAAACAGACCTTTGGGTGTGGCGAGCCATAAGCCATAGGCTATAGGCCATAGTTTTTATAACACTGAGAACCAACAAGATAAGAAAAATCTTTCAAAAAAGTTGGCTTTGTCAACTTTTATTCCACTAATTTTGCACGCGCAAAATCAAAGATTGCAACGCAGAAAAACGGGGTTTTGTTCCCCTCCAAAACTGAAAAACAGAGACTATGGCAAAGAATTTAGTGATCGTGGAGTCACCGACCAAAGCCAAGACCATCGAGGGCTTTTTGGGAAAGGAATTTACGGTGAAAGCGAGTCAGGGTCATGTGCGTGACCTGAACAAGAACACCTTGAGTGTGGACATCGACAAGAACTTCGAACCCGAATATGAGATCCCCGACGAGAAGAAGGCCCTGGTGGCCGAATTGCGTAAACTGTCGAAGGCCGCCGACACGGTGTGGCTGGCATCCGATGAGGACCGCGAGGGAGAATCCATCTCGTGGCATCTCTATGAGGTGCTCGACTTGAAGAAGAAAGACACCAAGCGCATCGTCTTCCACGAAATCACCAAATCGGCCATCACCCATGCCATCGAGAACCCGCGCGAAATCAACATGGGTCTCGTCAACGCGCAGCAGGCCCGCCGCGTGCTCGACCGCCTGGTGGGTTACGAGCTCTCACCCCTGTTGTGGAAAAAAGTGAAGCCAGCCCTCTCGGCAGGTCGCGTGCAGAGCGTCGCCGTGCGCCTCATCGTCGAACGTGAGGAAGAGATCAAGAACTTTGTGCAAGGCAGCGCCTACCGCGTGACGGCACTGTTCACCTTCACCAAGGACGGACAAGAGTACAGCCTCGCCGCCGAGCTTCCGCATCGTTTCGAAAACGAGAAAGAAACGAGGAAGTTCTTAGAGTCGTGCATCGACGCCACCTATAAGGTGGACAGCATCGAAAAGAAGCCCGCCACACGCCAACCCGCGCCGCCCTTCACCACCTCGACGTTACAACAGGAGGCTGCCCGTAAATTGGGCTTCTCGGTCGCCAACACCATGCGCATCGCCCAGCAACTCTACGAGTCAGGTAAGATCACCTACATGCGTACCGACTCCGTCAACCTGTCGAGCCTCGCCCTCGGCATGGCCAAAAAAGAAATCGAGAAAAACTACGGCGCCGAATACGTGAAGACGCGCCAATACCATACCAAGAGCAAGGGGGCGCAAGAGGCTCACGAGGCCATCCGCCCCACCTACCTCGAACAGCACACCGTCAAAGGCACCGCCGACGAGCGCCGTCTCTACGAGCTCATCTGGAAACGCACCATCGCCTCGCAGATGGCCGATGCACAGATGGAACGCACCAACGTCAACATCGGCATCTCAACCAACAAGAAACAATTCGTGGCTACAGGCGAGGCCATCCTCTTCGACGGATTCCTGAAAGTGTACCGCGAGAGCTATGACGACGTAACGAGTGAAGAAGACACCGCCATCCTGCCGCCCATCGAAGTGGGCACCCCGCTCGACATGGAGAAGATGGAGGCACAGCAGCGCTACACTCGCCCGCCGTTCCGCTACAACGAGGCCAGCCTCGTCAAGAAGATGGAAGAACTGGGCATCGGCCGTCCTTCGACTTACGCCCCTACCATCTCCACTATTCAGAAGCGTGAATATGTCACCAAGGGCGACGTGAAAGGCACCACGCAGGAGTTCCAAATCATCACGCTGAAAAACAACAAGATAACGGAGAAGAAAGGCAAAGAGACCATCGGCACCGAGAAGGGCAAACTCATGCCTACCGACATCGGCGTGCTGGTCAACAAGTTCCTCTTGCAGTACTTCGAGAGCATCATCGACTACAACTTCACCGCCAACGTGGAGAAGGAGTTCGACCAAATCGAAGAAGGCCAGCGCGAGTGGAACGCCATGATCCGCGACTTCTACAAGAAGTTCCACCAGCAGATCGTCAGCACTACCGAGACCTCGGGCAAGTTCAGCGGCGAGAAGTTGCTCGGCACCGACCCTGCCACGGGCAAGAAAGTGTATGTGAAGGTGGGACGTTTCGGTCCGGTGGCGCAGATTGGCGACACCGAGTCAGAAGAGAAGCCTCGTTTCGCCGGCTTGAAGAAAGACATGAGCATCGAGAGCGTCACCTTGGAAGAGGTGCTTAAACTATTCGACTTCCCGCGCATCCTCGGCGAATATGAAGGCAAGGAGCTCACCGTGGCCGTGGGACGTTTCGGTCCGTATGTAAAACACGACAACAAGTTCTACAGCCTCGCTAAGACCGACAACCCCGCCATGATCGACTACGACCGCGCCGTCGAAATCATCAACGAGAAACGGCAGAAAGACTTGGACAACATCATCCGCACCTTCGACCAAGACCCCGACTTGCGTGTACTGAACGGCCGCTTCGGGCCTTACATCACCTACAAGAAAGGCAACTTCAAGATCCCGAAAGGCACCGACCCTGCCACCCTCACCTATGAGCAGTGCATGGCCATCGTGGAAGACCCAAAGAACGCACCGAAGAAGAAAACGGCGAAGAAGAAATAAGCAAACCAAAGCGGCGGAATCATTCTGCCGCTTTTTTGTTGAAATGATGCCACAATCCAAATAAATTCTTATTTTTGCAATCTTAAAGGGTCAGCCCTTCGATAGGCTCATGGACCTCACAATCTTGAAATTTTGAAATATCAAATCTTGAAATTCAATAGCTATGGAGAAAAAAGACTTACTGAAAGACGTTGTCGAACATATCGACATCAAGAAGTACGACTCGACTGAACTCATCAACGCCATGCGCAAGATGTCGTTCACCTCGCGCGATACCGCTCGCGCCGCCGACATCTTTTGCCAAATGATCGCGGAGAAGGACTGCACAAACATCCTCACCATCGCCGGTTCCACCTCGGCTGCCGGTTGCATGCAGGTGTATGTGGAGATGGTCCGCAACAAGATGGTGGACGCTGTCGTCAGCACGGGTGCCAGCATCATCGACATGGACCTCTTCGAGGCCCTCGGCTACAAGCACTACATCGGCACGAAGGAGAACGTCATCCCCGACACCAAGCTGCGTGAGCTTTACATCGACCGCATCTACGACACCTTCATCGACGAGGAAGAGCTGCAGGCCTGCGACCAAGCCACCTGCGACGTGGCCGACACCTTGGAGTGCCGTCCCTACAGCAGCCGCGAGTTCCTCTATGAGGTCGGCAAATGGCTCGCCAACGGCCATGGCGTGAAGAAAGAGAGCCTCATCCAGACCTGCTACGAGTGCGGCGTGCCGATCTTCTGCCCCGCCTTCAGCGACAGCAGCGCCGGTTTCGGCATCGGCAAGCACCAGTGGCTCCGCAAGAAAGCCGGTAAGCCTTACGTGAGCATCGACTCGGTGGCCGATTTCCTCGAGCTGACCGAAATCAAGATGAACAGCCCTCAGTCGGGCCTCTTCATGGTCGGCGGCGGCACACCCAAGAACTTCGCCCAGGACACCGTGGTCTGCGCCGAGATCCTTGGCGTTGAGGTGCCCATGCACAAATATGCCATCCAGATCACTGTGGCCGACGTGCGCGACGGCGCCTGCTCATCCAGCACGCTGCTCGAGGCCGGCTCGTGGGGCAAGGTGAGCGAGGAGCTCCAGCAGATGGTCTACGCCGAAGGCACCACCGTCATCCCCGCCATCGTCAGCTATGCCTACCACAACGCACCGTGGCGCGAACGCGAGTATAAGAACTGGCAGAAACTTTATAAGTAATCGGCTTCTGGCTTCTGGCCTTTGGCTTTTGGCAGTTTGCCATTAGCCAGAGGCCAGTTGCCAATAGCCAGAAGCACACCACCATGGACATCAGCATTTTCCTCGACCCCGTTTCCGAAAAGTGTTTCGGCAAGAGCCACCGCCCGGGCAAGAACACCTTGGGCGAATCCATCAGCATCTACCGCAGCGAGGACGCCTTCCCCGACCTCGAAGGAGTGGACTTGGCCCTCGTCGGTGTCAAGGAAGAACGCGGGGCCGTCGACAACAAAGGCTGCGCCGACGGCATCGACCACATCCGCAAGGCCCTCTATCCCCTCTTCAACCACTGGCCGCAGCTCCACATCGTCGACCTGGGCGACGTGAAGATCGGGAAAGAGACCACCGACACGTATTTTGCTTTCAGCCAGGTGCTTACCGAGCTGATGAAAAACAAAATCGTGCCCATCGTCATCGGTGCAGGACAGGACCTCACCTACACGATGTACCAGGTGTATGAGCCCACGGGCAAACTCATCAACATCGCAGCCGTCGACCCCATGTTCGACATCGGCAACGACAAAGAAGCCCTCAACTCACACTCCTATCTCAGTCATATCATCCTGCACCAGCCCAACTTCCTGTTCAATTTCACCAACATCGGATATCAGTCGTATTATGTCGACACCGAGAATATTGAGCTGATGAAACAGCTGCTCTTCGATGCCTATCGTTTGGGCAGCATCAAGCAAAACATCGAACTCACCGAGCCGCTGATCCGCAACGCCAACCTGTTGAGTTTCGACATCGCAGCTATTCGCGCAGCCGATGCACCTGGCGTGAAGAACGCCTCGCCCAACGGTTTCAACGGCGAAGAAGCCTGCCGCATGACACGGTATGCTGGACTGAGCTACAAGCTCTCGTCGATCGGCTTCTTCGAATACAACCCACACTACGACATCAACGCACGCACGGCCAACCTCATCGCTGAAATGATCTGGTACTTCATCGAAGGCTTTTCCAATCGCCAAGACGATATCCCCACCTTGGACAGCACCGACTTCCGTCGCTACAACGTACAAATCGGCGAAGGCCAAAACGACGTGGTGTTCCTCTGCCACAAGATCACAGGCAAGTGGTGGATGGACATGTCGTTCTTGCAAAGCAGCGACCAACGCATCGAACGTCACCACTTCATCCCCTGCTCAAAGGAAGACTACGACCAAGCCATGCGCAACGAGCTGCCCGACAAATGGTGGCAATTCTATCAGAAGTTGATGTGATTTGGGATTTGCTTCGCGAACAAACCTATCAAAATCTGTTTTTGAAATCCATCAAAAAACCAATCTTGAAAGATTTTTGATTTGATTTTTAACAGATTTCTTGCCGCAGGCAATCTCAAATTAGTATCTTTGCCGCAAATTTTCCGAACTATGAAAAAAGCACTATCTATCTTTACTTTATTACTCTTGTTGGCTGCCACGGTGAAGGCCCAAGAAACCACGCCTAACAACCAGAAACCCGACTGGATGAGATGGCACTATCTCTCCGAAGAAGAGATGCACGACACCTCGCGTGGCATGAACTTCGTTGAGACCGACCCGCCGACGGGTGAGCCACGTTTCGTGGCCGAGTTTGAGCCCATGCAGGGCGTGATGATCCGCTATCCCTTGGGCATTCCGACGAGCCTCGTGGCGCAGCTGGCCAACAACTGCCATGTGTACTGCATCGTCAGCACATCTTATCAGAACCAAGCCCAGAACAGCTTCCAAAGTGCAGGCGTCAACATGAGCAACGTCACTTTTGTGAATGCCCCAACTGACTCCTATTGGGTGCGTGACTACGGCCCGTGGTACATCTTCGAGGACCGCAGCCCCGCCATTGTTGACAATGTGTACAACCGTCCGCGCCCCAACGACGACGAAATCTCAGGCGTGTTCGCCAACTTCTGGCAAATCCCCATGTACGGCATGAACCTTGAACACACCGGCGGCAACATGATGGAAGACGGTCGCGGCCATGGCGTGAGCGACAACCTCGTGCTTCAGGAAAACAACAATAACGAGACCAATGTCCGCAACAAGATGCGCGACTACTTGGGCATCGACCCATATCATATCACTATCGACCCGCAGGGCGACTACATCGCCCACGTGGACTGCTGGGGCAAATATCTCGCTCCCGATAAAATCTTGATTGCCCGCGTTCCGCAGAGCAACTCACACTACGCCGACTATGAAAGCGTGGCGCAATACTTTGAGACCACCAACTGCTGCTGGGGCTATCCTTACCATGTGTATCGCGTGGATGAGCCAGGCGGCTACACCCTCGCACCTTACACCAACAGCCTCATCCTCAACAAGACCGTCTATGTGCCGCTAGGTACCAACAGCACCTACAACAACAACGCTTTGGCCGTCTATCAAGAGGCCATGCCTGGTTATACCATCGTCGGCGTCAATGGTGGCTCGGCTGGCTGGGAAAACACCGACGCCCTGCACTGCCGCACCCGTGGCGTGATGGATTTCAACATGCTCTTCGTCGACCACCGCGACGTGATCTTCGGCGAGCAGGGTTGGCAAGACTCTATTCCTGTGGTCTCCAAGTTCATCGCTTACAGCGGACAAAATCTGAAGCAAGACTCGCTCCTCGTCTACTATAGTATTGACAATGGTCCTTACCAGACGGCCCACATGACTGCCACGGGCAACCCCGACGAATATGTCGGCTACATCAAAGGC
>CAMYYV010000063.1 GCA_947303625.1 uncultured Bacteroidales bacterium
AGCCTTTTCACCCTGCCGAAGCAGGGAAGGCACCCCTTTGTAATTCGGCGGCAAATGTACAGCTTTTTTCGATTCGCCAATCAGAATCCGATAAAATAACAAAGGTATCCCACAATTGCTGCCACAAAGACATTGACAATCTTTGCCTTAAGGAACCCGCGTTTGCTCTCGGCGAGCAAAGGCAACGAGGCATGCCCGTCCTGCGAGATGCTGCTGGCCAGCAGCACCGAGAAAGGCACTGTTCCCGTGGCAAACAAGGTGACAAACAGCAGATGTGGCCCCGACTCGGGGATGATGCCGACCAAGACGGCCAACAGGATCATCCACGGGATGTTGTTGCTGATGAGGGTCTCGATGTCAAAGTAATGCAGCCCGATTTGGATGAGGAGCAAGGCACCAAAGGTCCAAAGGAAGATGCTCAAGAAATGCTTGCGGATGACATGCTCCCAGAGGTGCTCCTTGACGATGTGTTCGCTCGTGGTGGCGATGAACCACACCACGACCAGGCTGACGATGGCGAAGAGCAGGTTGAGCCAATACTCGTCGAAGATATTGAGCTGATGATGCAGGGTCTCTACCGCTTCTTCATGCTCATGCTCGTGTTCCAACATGCCGAAAGCCAAGGCGACGATGAAGAGGATGACGCCCAACAGCAGGGCGATGCGCTCGGCGCTGGCGTGGCGCAGGTTGCGTATCGATGCTTTCTCGTGAGATTGTTCATGGTCTGTGTCTTCATCGTGTATCTGATAGCCTTCATCGCAACCGTCATTGCGTTTGCCTTTGCTGGGCTTGGCGAAACGGTCAACGAGCCAACCGGCCAATATGGCCACCACAAACAAGATGCCCATGAGGATGAGGGACTCTTTGGGAATCATGGCGAGCATGACGAAGGCTTCGTCGCCCGATGAAGCGATCATCATGGCGATTAAGGCGCCGAAACTCAGCAACTTGTGCGAGTACATCGATACGGCGGCAAAACCACCCATGCAGCCTGGGATGAGGCCCAAACCGGCACCTAGGACGACCTGCCCGAAACGGTTGCGACGCAGCCGCGTGAACCATTTTCCGTGCGAATGGATGTTGACGAATTCAATCATCAGCATCATGATCATCACCAAACCAGTGATTAAGACGCTGTTTCTCAGCACATCCAAAAACAAATGCAAAAACTCGTGCATGGCTTCCAAATTGCGCGGCAAAAATAAAAAGTTTTATCTTTGCAGCAAAATTAAAAAAAGACGCGAGACTGCGAGACTGCGGGACTGCGAGATGCCCCGAAGTCTCGAAGTCTCGAAGTCCCGAAGTCAAAATAAGATGAAAAAAGAAGATTGTTTTTACCTTGGCCGCATCGCCAAGACCCACGGACTGAAAGGGGAGGTGACCATCAAGCTCGATGCCGACGACCCCTCCGTATATCTCGAGATGAAGCATTTCTTCCTCGAAATCAACAAGGTGCTGACACCTTTCTTCGTTGAGAAAATCACGGCGAGTGGCGACAAGTTCTACGTCGCGGTGCAGGATATCAAGACTGTCGAGCAGGCGCAGAACCTCGTCGGGAAGGCCGTTTACCTACCCTTGGAGATGCTGCCCCAACTCAGCGGCAAGCAATTCTATTATCATGAGATTGTGGGCTTCACGGTGGTCGACACCGAGAAGGGCGAGCTGGGACCCGTCACTGAGGTGATGGAATACCCCACCCAGGCCATCCTGCAGGTGATGAAAGACAAGAAGGAGGTCCTCATTCCCATTTTGGAACATGTCATACAAAACGTCGACCGCGACCACAAGATCCTCACTATCACCGCCCCGGAAGGACTCATCGATATGTATCTGCAATGACCGACGCGCGCCCGTTCCATTTCAAGCATTTCAGCCTCTACCATCACCGCTCGACGATGAAGGTGGGGACCGATGCCATCTTGCTTGGACGTTGGACCGAGGTCAAACCTACCGACGTTGTCTTGGACATCGGCACGGGCTGCGGCCTGCTGCCCTTGATGTTGGCGCAAAAGGGCGTGGCACAGGTGGATGCCGTCGACATCGACAAGGCTTCCGTCGAGGAGGCTACCCTCAATTTCGAGGCCTCGCAATGGCGCAATCAGTTGCATGCTTATTGTGCGGATATTGTTGATTTCCAATCCGATAATAGATACGATCTCATTGTCTCCAACCCACCATTTTTTGTCCACTTCTCGCAGTGCGACTCTGCCCGCAAAAGCCGTGCGCGCCATTCCGACGCAGCCCTGTCGTTTGAGGCCCTCTGCGCTGTTGTTCTCCGGCTGGTGCAGCCCGAAGGACGCTTCGCTTTGGTGTTGCCTGCCAAGGAGTCGATGACGTTTCTGAAAGTGGCCGAGTCGATGGGCCTTTTCCTGCACAAACGTCTGTCCATCGTACCGATAGCAGGGAAGGAGCCTAATCGTGTCAATTTGGAGCTTGTCTTGTCGCAAACCGCAGATATCCAAGAGGATACCTTTGTCATTCGTGACGCTGACAACCAATTCACGCCGCAATACCATGAGTTTCTGAAAGATTATTATTTAGGTTGAGATTGGCATGTAAAAAAAGCCTATCTTTGCCGTTCCAAACGCGACCCTTATGGTTTTCTCCGATTTGTTGTTCCTGTTTGGCTTTCTGCCGCTCTTCGCCTTGTGCTATCTCTTGATGGCATGGGTCGACAGGAGGAGAAACCGGCGCAACGGGCAGCGTGATGCTTTCCGTTTGCGCAATGCGGCCTTAGTGGTGTTCTCGCTGCTGTTTTATGCCTGGGGAGAGCCTGTCTATGTGTTGCTTATGCTGGCCAGCGTGGTTGTCAACTATTTCGTAGGACTCTCTATCGGTCGCAACGAGCAACGACGGCGGAAAGTCGCCCTTGTGGTCGGCTTGGTGTTCAACATCTCGGTGTTGGCCGTGTTCAAGTATTTGTCGTTCCTCTGTGTCGAGTTGCTTTCGGTAGGCATCCCCATCCCTGTGCCACGCATTGCCTTGCCCATCGGCATCAGCTTCTATACGTTCCAGTCGATTTCATACCTCATCGATGTCTACCGCAAGACGACACCAGTGCAGCACAGCTTCAAGAACCTGTTGCTTTACATCTCGATGTTTCCCCAGCTCATCGCTGGCCCTATCGTCAGATATGGCACCGTCGCGTCCGAAATCACTGACCGCCATGTCGGAAGTCGCGACCTGGCCGAAGGCATGATGCGCTTCTTACGCGGCTTGGGCAAGAAGGTGATTCTCGCCAACCAGCTGTCGGAGGTGTCGTCGCAGATGCTTACGGGCGCAGGGCTCGAAAGCTTGACGACCTTGGGCGCCTGGGTGGGCATCATCGCCTTCACCTTGCAGATTTATTTTGACTTCTCGGGCTACAGCGATATGGCCATCGGTATCGGGCGTTGCTTAGGGTTCCATTTCAACGAGAACTTTGACCATCCCTATTGCTGCAACAGCATCACCGACTTCTGGCGCCGTTGGCATATTTCGCTTGGCAGCTTCTTCCGCGACTATCTCTATATTCCTCTTGGTGGCAACCGTCGCCATCAGGCGCTGAACATCATGATTGTGTGGATGCTGACGGGCTTCTGGCATGGTGCCAGCTGGAATTTCCTGCTGTGGGGTGTGTTTTATGGCGTCATCGTGATGCTGGAGAAATACACGGTGCTGAAGGTCTCAAGCAAGATTCCAAAGCCTCTGCTGCATATCTACAGCCTGTTTCTGGTCATCGTCGGCTGGGGTATATTCTATTTCGAGGACTTCGGTCAGATGACGCATTTTTTCAAGGCCTTCTTCGGGCATGGCGCTGCCGCCTCCGACTTCGTAGCCCTCAACGTGCTCTCGTCCTACGGATGGCTGTGGGTGGTTGCCATCGTGTGCTGCTTGCCCATCCGTGGATGGATAGAGCGGTGGGCTTCGCATTGGGAGCATCCGCGACCCAACCTGGTGTTGGCGACGCACTCGTTGTTGGCATTATTGTTGCTGGTTGTAAGCGTAGCCCTCTTGGTTGGCTCGACGAATAACCCGTTCCTTTATACACGATTCTAAAATGTATTGTAATATGAAAAAACTGAATCAAATCCTTATCGCAGCGTTGATGCTGATTGCTGGACTGAACTGCGCGTCGGCACAATCGTTGTTACCACAAGAAAGCTCAGAACGTAGGGTGACGCCTTACGTCAACACGCTCACTGCAAATGCCCCATGTCGTAAAGCAGCCAAGGCGGGCATCATCCTGATTGGCGGTGGCGACACGCTCCGTGCCTGCAACCCATGCAACCAGCCTGTCGATGGCGGATTGACGTATGCCGACATCTGCAACATTTACAAACGCAAGTTGGGCAGCGACGTCAACGTGTATTGCATGCCTATCCCCACGGCTATCGAGTATTACTGCCCCGATGCCGCTAAAAAGTGGACTCACCCCGAGGCCCCCGTGCTCAATAAGATGTTTGCTGCCTGCTCCGATTCGGTCCTTGTAGTCAACATCTACAACACCTTGGGCGACCATGCCGCCGAGCCTATCTTTTCGCGTACCGACCACCATTGGGCACCGCGTGGTGCTTATTATGCCGCCGAAAAGCTGTGTCAGGTGGCAGGCGTGCCTTTCAAGGACCTCTCCAACTACGAGGAGAACCTCATCCCCAATTTTGTCGGCACGATGCCCACGTTCTCGGGCGAGTCGGTGGTGAGCAAGGCCAAGGAAAATTTCTATTACTATACTCCGAAAGACTGCGAGTATACGACCACCTATATCCAATTCAAGGTGTCGAAACAGCAGATCACCGGTGAGAATGCCCCCACCGAGGGCCAATTCTTCAAGCCCAACTTTGGGTGTGCCTATAATACTTTCATGGGGGGCGACACCAAAATCACCAAGGTGCACACGAGCGTCGACAACGGTCGCCGTATCATTATCTTCAAGGATAGCTTCGGCAATGCCATCCCAGGCTATCTCTTCTATTCTTTCGAAGAGGTGCATGTCATCGACTTTCGCTATTTCAACCGCAATATCCTGACCTATATCAAGGACAACAAGATTACGGACGTGGTGTTTGCCAACAACCTGACCCATGCCTGCGGCAAGGCCTCTTACAATGCCTACAAGCGTTTTCTGACGCAGTAATAAGTTGAACCTCCATGCGTAAGGACAAGGCTCTCGTGATCGTCGTGGCGCTGCTGATGGCGGCGTTTGTGCTGGTGTTTTGGTTTTTCCCCCGAAGCACCTACTCCGAGCTGGAGAAGCGTGAGCTGCGCCAGTTTCCCAAACTCAGCTGGCAGAGCCTTTGCAATGGGAGCTTCACATCTGATGTATCGAATTGGTTCAGCGACAGCGAACCATTCCGCGATGTTTTCATGACGAATAGCATGCGCTTGAAGTCGTGGATGGCGATGCGTTGGCATGCCGCCGAAGAGCAGGTCACCTATCACGCGCCAGCACCCGAGGAGGTGACTGAGGTGGCGGAAGAGGTGGTGGCATCGCCCCAAGCGGCGGTTGGTAACCAACGGGTCATCCAAGCGTTTCACGGCGAGGCACCTGCACAGGCCAAGATGGAGAACTCGGGTGTCATCGTGTTGGGCTCGGCACCCACGGCACGCGCCTTGATGGCATTTAAGAACAAAAAGGGAGGGGAGAAGGGCTTCGCCAAGGTTGTCAATTCCTATCAAGAGGTATTTGGCCCCGAGGTCGGTGTGTATTGCATGGTGATCCCCACCGCCACCGAGTTCTATTGCCCCGAGTCGGCACGCAGCTGCTCCGAGTCGGAGTTTCCCGTGCTGACCGAGCTCTATGCCCAGATCGATAGCGCAGTGCATGTGGTCGACGTGTATATGGTCCTCGGCAGCCATGTGGACGAGGATATCTTTCTTCGCACCGACCACCATTGGTCGCCATTAGGGGCTTATTATGCGGCACGGCAGTTTGCCATGGTCGCCGGTGTCAAAGTGCCGGAGCTGGTGGATTTCGACGCCCATACCATCCCAGGCTATGTGGGCTCGATGTACGGCTTCTCCAAAGACATCATCGTCAAGAAATCGCCGGAGGACTTCGTGTATTATACGCCACGCGACGTGGACTATTCGACGACCTACAGGGTCTATTCGCTAGACAAGGACTACCGCATCACGGGCGAAGGCAAACCTCGACAGGGTGACTTCTTTGTCACGGTGTCGAGCGCGGCATCGGCCTATTGCACCTTCATGGGCTCGGATGCGCGTATCACCAAGGTGAAGACGGATGCCGACAGCCATCGCCGTCTCTTGGTGATGAAAGACAGTTTCGGGAATGCCATACCGGGCTATCTCTTCGACTCGTTCGAAGAGGTCCATGTCGTGGACTTCAGGTATTTCACCTATAACGTCAAGGATTACGTCGCCGAAAATGGAATCACCGACATCCTGATGGCCAACAACATCTCGCAGGTGTGTTCGGGTGCCATCGGTGCTGCCTACAAGCAGTTCCTCAGGAACTGAGTCATTCTTTCTTCATGCCCTCTTTGTTCACCTTGGCACGGTGCTCGTTGAACATGTAAACCACCCTCAACGTCA
This sequence comes from uncultured Bacteroidales bacterium, assembly GCA_947303625.1. GTDB lineage: Bacteria > Bacteroidota > Bacteroidia > Bacteroidales > F082 > Limimorpha. The sequence continues at coordinate 6,538 of CAMYYV010000063.1, forward strand.
CGGTCTCGTTATACTGGTGTTGGAGGGGCTGTACGCGACGGTCGTCGATCTTGAGGTGGGTCTCGGCAGCGTCTTTATAGAAGAGGCGTGTGCGGATGGGCACGAGTGAATACTGGTAGCGCAACTCGGCATGGATGCCTTCCCAGATACGTACTCTCAGGTCGGCGCAGATGTTGAAGTCGTGGGGACGGTAGCTGACTGAGTTTGCGACCACAGCAGGCACCTGGGTCTCGATGTCTTCGATCTGGGAGTAGCCCGCTTGATACATGAGGCTGCACAACTCGTTGATGTCCTTTGCCGTACTGATGTCGGGAAAGTTAGGATTGTCCTCCCTCCAGTGTAGTTGCCCGTCGCCGATGGCGATGGCGGTGGGGACGCCGTTGATGGACTCCTTGAGGCCTACGAGACGGCCGTATGAGACGCCGAGGCCGACACTGAAGCGGTCTTTGTCTGTCAGGTAGACCATGACGGGCACCTCGGCATAGTTGAGGCGCAGGTCGTAGGTGCCAGTGTATAGGCCGAGATGCTGGTTGATGGAGTCGCCTTTGTAGGCGCCTTTTTGACCGAAGAGCACCTCGAGGCCGACATCCATCCAGCTCGTGATGGGCACCAAGGCACCGGCTCCGGCATGCACGCCGAAACGCCTGAAGGCATAGCATTCGTCACCGTCGACTTGGCTGGTGTTGCCGCCTACGAAGACCTCGCCTTTGACGATCTGGGCGTGGAGCAGGGCAGGGGCGGCCATCGTAAAGGCCAACAATAGGGCAAGTATTCTGAGTTGTTTCATTTTCGTTTCGTTTGGGTAGATAACTTGATCGCGGCGTTTTTTATTGCAAAACACGGTGCAAAAATACAAATTCATTTTCAATTCAACCTTTGCCCCGACACGCTGTAGCGTTTCCCGTCCTTGATGATGACGATATGGCCGTCTTCAAAGACCTTTTGGACGGTCTGCTCGGGCTCTTCTTCGTCATTCTCATCGATGCCGTGGTCTGTTTTTATGATGGGTTCGGACCAGATGATTTCGGATTCGACGCCGTTGAAATACACTTCGCTGATGCCGAAACGGTATTCGCCGGCGAGGGCGCTGTTCCAAGTGAGGTCAATATAAGACGAGCCGTCAATTTCATCAGCTAACATGACGGTATGCCCTTCATTGTCGGAGCGATAGATGCGGTATCCAACGATTTGAGCAAGTCGGCTTTTGATTTCATAGATGAGAATGGAATAGCCGTTGTTAATAAACATGGCATCTTTGCCATCGTATTTGGCGACGAATGCCCCAACCCCGTAGGTGTAATCCCAGTCTGGATCCAGCAGGGGACGGTCGAGGATGGCATTGTTGGTGATGTCGTAATCGTATATTCCAGGTTCTCTTGATAATAACAAGTGGGGATTTCCGTCTTGGGCAACGTAGTATCCCGTGCCATAGATATAATCGGGTGCCGACGGGGTGCTTTGGATCAGTTGGCCTTGTCGGTTACGAAGCTCCTCTTTGTAATTACGCCCAAGCCAAAAGCCGTCAAAGCCAGGGTCGTAAGTGAAGTCTCCGAACCAGATGCCCATATCCGTGCTATCGATAACGGTTTTGTTGTAGAGGTCGATACGGTACATGATTTGAAGACCAGAACGTGAACAATTGCAATAAAAACTGGTGCCATCGTATGCCAAACCGACGGCGTTGAAGTTGTTGCCCAGATTGAACTTTTCGACCAACTCTCCGTCCATAGTGTATTTCCCGAAAGCGAAGTCAGGGTGGTTCCATTCTCCATAGATGACGTAAATGTGTTCGCCGTCGGTAACCACACCGCTACATTCCTCCTCAGTGTCAATTTGTTTTAAGAGAGTCCAATCGGTGTCGGCACGGCTCCATGAAAGATTTACACTTGTGCTGTTCGGATTGTTTGCTTCGGGGGCATAATTGGCTGTGATATGGCCCACTGGGAAGCAAGAGAAACAGGCCTCGAGATAGACGGTGTCATCCTCAACGATAAAGGTGTATGATGGTTCGCAGGATACGATTTGCCCATTCTTTTTCCAACAATAAAACTCATAGCTCTCGTCAAACGTTGCAGTTACCGTACACGAGTCTTCGACATGATATTCTCCAGCACCGGTGATGGTGCCTGCGTTGGATGGAAATGCTGTGGCATACACAATGCATGGTTCATATTGAGGAACGATGTCGAACAGGGCATAGTTGTCATTGCTGAAGTTATAACCATTGGGATTCAAGTTGCCCAAGGCGAAATAGCCATTGGCCACGCTCCATCCCCAGTTGAAATGGAAAAGACCGTCGCTGTCGTAGCCGTCGCATACGAAAGAGTGACCGCCACTTCCATAACCGACATATTGAATAGGCCTGCCCAAGTCAAGGTTGTTCATCAATAGCGTTCTCCATTCTTCATCGCTGTAATTTGATTTCTTTTCTTTGTGGGCTTGTTTTGAATAATTGAAATACAGTCTCAATGCATCGATTACGTCATTTGTATTGGCATTAGAGCCGTTGTTGCTATATACCATTCCAACAGCGACTCCGCAATGGAATAGCAGGGTCGCCACGGCCTCGATTTCAGCCTCACTAGAGTTTTCGGTCAATGAGTCGGGCATGTTTTCCCAATCGTATTCCGTGCTGCCAAAATCTGCAGAGAGTTCGGTGCCGTAACTGCTGTAGGAATTTGATCCCCAACCCATAGCTGGATAGCCCCAATAGCGCATGATTTGCCCCATGGCCACTGCCACGCAACCTGCCTCGGCATGGTCGCAAGGTCCAGACAGGGTGGGACAGAGGCTGTTGTAAAGGCAACCTTGGTGCCATTTGCTGGTGAGCAAGGCGGGGACGGCTTTTGCTGACCTGCTTTCATTCAGTCGGCCTTCGGCCTTCACCAGTTCCCATTGCTTTGCTGTGGTTTCATCGGCTACAAGATGGTTTTCGATGCCGTATTGGATCCTCGCGACGAAATCCTGAAAAAAATCTTCCATCTGCACGGGGACGTTGCTCGGGTCGAAGCACCCTTCGTGGGAATAGCCGATGATGGGTGTCTCGCAGTCGTCAGCCGAAATGATGACAAAACCGTCAGGGGTGTTGAAGACATAGAGGGCGGCAACTTGATTGTCAGTTGTATAGGTGGAGACAAGTTGCACATTGTTGGTGCCCATGAATTTGGAGGCTATGAACTGGGCGGTTTGCAGATCGACGGGGTGGGCGGCTGAGGAAGGATGCAACCCGAGAATAGCGATGCTTAGTATTAGAATTTTTATCAGTTTATTCATAATGAAAGTCGTTTCGGATGCAAAAATAGATGCTTTATTTTAAAAACGCAAGTTTATTTTGCGAAAATAAAATTGCTTGCTTTAAAAAATAGCCTTACAAATATCCATTAGACCAAAAGAATAGCTATCTCGTTTTGGCTATAGGGAAGGCTTGGTTTTTACTTAAGAATGAAGGCGACCAGTTTTGTACCGGCCGCCTTACATATTATCTTTTCTACAAAAAGAAACAATTAATTTGCATGTGTTTATTCTTCTTTTCTTCTTTTTCTGAGTGCATAGAAAGCGCCGGCCGCCATCAGAATGAAGCAACCGCTTCCTATGGGTGCGTAAGAATCATCGAGAATAATACCACCACGAGTCTGGTTGCGCAAGTTATTGCCCCCTTGTCCATTATTGGCACTGTCCACTTTGGATTGTTTGTTTAAAAGGGTGAACTCATCGGGAGTTCCTTCCCCTTTTGCACCACCAGAAATGCCATCACCTTTACCACCTTCATTGCCAAAAGTGTTTTGGGCGTTAATATAGATGTACTCGTCATCACCAATAACGCTTTCTATGATTCCAGGATTGAATATTTCAGACTGTTGTTGCCACAGGGTGTCTTGAACAAAAACTTGCGGCGATGCGCTTGCCGTTGACATTTCTGCCAACATCAAAGTAAAAACAAGGATATACTTGTGCAATTTCGCTTTTTTCATTATTAATATATTTTATAATTAAATGATTTTCAATATACTACAAATTAGACATTCTAATTCAACTTCAAGCGACAAAATTAATACTAATTTAATATAAATAGCATCTCGTGAAAAAAAATAATCGTTTTCTGATGATTTTTTTTATTCCTTGGATAAGTTCTTCATTGTCAGGCTAATTCGGCTCCTGTTTATATCTACCTCCAAGACCTTGACTTTTACTCTTTGGTTGAGGTGCACCACCTCATTGGGGTCTTTGATGTAATGGTCGGCCATCTGGCTGATGTGGACGAGGCCGTCTGGGTGCACGCCGATGTCGACGAAAGCACCGAAGGCGGTGATGTTGGTGATGATGCCGTTGAGGGTCATTCCGACGCGTAAGTCGTTGATGGTTCGGATGTTTTTGTCGAACTCGAAGGCTTCGAAAGTCTTGCGCGGGTCGCGGCCAGGTTTGTCCAACTCGGTAAGGATGTCGTTGATTGTCTCAAGGCCAAACTGCTCTTCTACAAAGTCTTTTGGGTTGATTTTCGCGATGAGTTCCTTGTTGCCGATGAGGTCTTTCACCTTCACATTCAGTTTCTTGGCCATCTTTTCCACGATGTGGTAGCTCTCGGGGTGGACGGCACTTTGGTCCAAGGGGTTGTCGCCATCGTGGATGCGCAGGAAGCCAGCACATTGCTCAAAGGCTTTGTCGCCGAGGCGTGGCACCTCGTGGAGTTGCTTGCGGCTCTTGAAGCCGCCGTGCTCCTCGCGGTAAGTGATGATGTTGGATGCCAGGGTCGGGCCGACGCCACTCACATAGGAAAGCAGTTGTTGGCTGGCGGTGTTCAGCTCTACGCCGACGGCGTTGACGCAACTCACCACGGTCTGGTCGAGGCTCTCGCCGAGTTTCTTCTGGTCCACGTCGTGCTGGTATTGTCCCACACCGATGCTCTTCGGGTCGATTTTCACCAATTCGGCCAGCGGGTCCATCAGTCGGCGACCGATGCTGACCGCGCCGCGCACGGTGATGTCGTAGTCGGGGAACTCGTCGCGGGCGATTTTGGAGGCGGAATAGACCGATGCGCCGCTCTCGCTCACCATCACGGCCATCAGGTCGCGGTCGAACTTGATGCTGCGGATGAAGTCCTCGGTCTCGCGTCCCGCCGTACCGTTGCCGATGGCGATGACCTTGATGCGGTAGGCATCCACGAGACTCTTGATCTTGCGCATCGCGCCCACTGTGTCCGACTTGGGCGGGTGGGGATAGATGGTCTCGTTGTGGAGCAAGGCACCAGTCTCGCTCAAAACCACCACCTTGCAGCCTGTGCGGAATCCTGGGTCGATGGCCAACACGCGTTTCTGACCCATCGGGGCGGCGAGGAGCAGCTGTTTTAGGTTTTCGGCGAAGACGCGAATGGCGGTCTCGTCGGCCTTCTCCTTATAATAATTGCGGATCTCGGTCTCTATGCTCGGTTCAAGGAGGCGTTTCCACGAGTCGGCAATGGCCTCGCGCACGAGTTCGGAGGAGGCGTTGTCGTTCTT
>CAMYYV010000064.1 GCA_947303625.1 uncultured Bacteroidales bacterium
AGGAGTTGCTCAACGCCATCATGGAGTTCAGCGACCGTCAGGTGGACGAGACCACCGGTGAGACCGCCCGTGTCGACCTGGTGCAGTTCATGGAAGACGTGGCATTGCTCACCGACCACGAGATGAAGAAAGACGACCCCGACGAGGACTATGTCAGCCTGATGACCATCCACTCGGCCAAAGGACTGGAGTTCCCGTACGTCTATGTCGTCGGCATGGAAGAAAACCTCTTCCCCGGCATCCTCAGCCTCAGCACGCGAGAGGAACTGGAAGAGGAACGTCGCCTGTTCTATGTCGCCATCACCCGCGCCATGACCAAACTCACGCTGAGCTATGCCGAGCAGCGCTACCGCTACGGCAACCTCACCCTCAGCGAGCGCTCGCGTTTCGTCGACGAGATTGACGCCAACCTCATCGAGCAGACGCAGAAGGCCTCGTTTAGAGGCACCTCGCCCGTGGGCGGAAGGCCTTTCGGCCGTCGCATCAGCGAGCCCGAGCAGCACGGCTTCCGCAAGCTCGACAGCACGACCACGACGCGTCCCACTCAGACCAGCCAGCCCGCCGTGCCGCAGGACTTCGAGCCGTCGAATCCCGACCTCTTGCAAGAGGGCATGCGCGTGATGCACGCCAAGTTTGGCGCAGGCACCATCCTCAGCATCGAAGGCGCTGGTGCCAACAAAAAGGCCTCGGTACACTTCGACACCGCCGGTGTGAAGATGCTCATGCTGAAGTTTGCGCGGTTAGGGATCATCAAAGAATGAGAGATTGTCTGTATCCATTTATGCTTGCCATTAAAGGAAAAAGATGTAACTTTGCACCCCAATAGATAAGTTTAATTATGGAAAAACCAGGATTGACCTATAATACAGAAAAAGAGCAGATTGTCATCTCAGAATATGGTCGCTGCATCCAGGAGATGATTAAGAAACTTCCCGAAATCGAGGACCGCGAGCAACGTACTGAAGCCGCCCGCTATATCATCAGCGTGATGGTGCAGATGAACCCCGGCATCAAGCAGTCGAGCGACTACGAACACAAGCTTTGGGACCATCTCTACATGATCTCGGGCTATAACCTCGACCTCGACAGCCCCTTCGCCCCGCCCATCCCCGCAGAACAGCAGAGCAAGCCGCAACACGTGGGATACCAACACAACGACATCAAATACGGCCACTACGGACAATACCTCATCAAGATGATCGAAGCCGCCTCGCAAGAGGAGAACGACGAGGTGCGCGAAGCCCTCGCCTACTCATTAGCTGCTCAGATGAAACGCAACTACCTGGAATGGAACAAGAGCGTCGTCAGCGACCAAGTGATCATCGACGACCTGAAGACCATCAGCGGTGGACGCCTCGTCATCGAAGACGAGACCAAGCTGAACGCTACCGGCGAGATACCCTCGGGCAAGGCGCAACAGCCCCAAGGCAAGACACAACCACAAGGCAAGAAGAAGAAAAAGAAAGTGCCGAACCTCAAGGCCAACATGAACAACCCCAACAACCCGGCGTACAAGAGACGCATGGAGCAGATGGGAAAACAATAATAATATGACACGGGACTGCGAGACGCGAGACGCGAGACTTTAAGACCCACGACCCGTGTCCCGCAGTCCCGTAGTCCCGAGTCAATAAAAGATTATGGCATCACTGAAGATCAAAGGCGGCTGCAGGCTGCAAGGCGACATCATCCCGCAAGGCGCAAAAAACGAGGCCATGCAGATCCTCTGCGCCTGCCTGCTCACTGAAGACCGCGTCACCATACACAACCTGCCCGACATCCTCGACATCAACAACCTCATTGCCCTTCTCGAAGGCATGGGCGTCAGCATCGAACGTCCCACAAGGCATGACATCATCTTGCAAGCCAAAGACATCGACTTTGGCTATTTCAGCGGCACAGGCTATCAAAACACCGCCTCGAAGCTGCGCGGCAGCGTGATGATGACTGGCCCCATGCTGGCCCGCTTCGGCAAGGCATACATGCCCAAGCCCGGTGGCGACAAGATAGGTCGTCGCAGACTCGACACCCACGTCATCGGCCTCCAGAAACTCGGCGCCATCTTCGACTTCGACAGCTATCAAGTCGGGGTGCAACAAGGGGGACTGAAAGGCTGCTACATGCTCCTTGACGAGGCCTCCGTCACCGGTACCGCCAACATCGTCATGGCCGCCGTAATGGCCCAAGGCACCACCACCATCTTCAACGCCGCCTGCGAGCCTTATCTCGTGCAGCTTTGCAACATGCTCAATAGCATGGGCGCCAAAATCACAGGCGTGGGCTCCAACTTACTGACCATCCAAGGCGTAAGCAGTCTTCACGGCACCGAACACACGTTGTTGGCCGACATGATCGAGGTGGGCAGCTTTATCGGCATGGCCGCCATGACAGGCAGCGAGATCACCATCAAGAATGCGGGCATCAACCATAACGGAAAGAACGAACTTGGCATCATCCCCGACGTGTTCCGCAAGCTCGGCATACAAATGGAATACCGCGGCGACGACATCTATATCCCTGCCCAAGAGCATTACGAGGTGCAGACCTTCATGGACGGCAGCATCCTCACCGTAGCCGACGCGCCCTGGCCTGGCTTCACACCCGACCTCATCAGTATTGTTTTGGTTGTGGCCACTCAAGCCAAAGGCACCGTGCTCATCCACCAGAAGATGTTTGAGAGCCGTCTGTTCTTTGTCGACAAGCTCATAGACATGGGAGCGCAAATCATCCTCTGCGACCCGCACCGCGCCAACGTCATCGGCCTCGACCACGCCCACAACCTGCGTGGCATCCGTATGGCCTCGCCCGACATCCGCGCCGGCGTCGCCCTGCTCATCGCCGCCCTCTCCGCCGACGGCACCAGCATCATCGACAACAGCGAGCAGATTGAAAGAGGCTATCAATATATCGACCAAAGGCTGAATGCTTTGGGGGCAGAGATTGAGAGGATGTAAGTATAAAAAAAGTAGAGACGCGCCATGGCTCGTCTCTATAGATCAACCACCACAGATGAAAAGCCCGTTTGGGTTTGCCTTTCACAAGGAATAATTACTGAGCGTTGCGAACCAAGCGCACAGAGCAACCGTAGCAACGTTTGTGGTTGTACTGCGGATATAGGCCCGAATCGATGAAGTACACGCATTGCGCAGAGGTCCTATTGAAGTACGAAGCCGACCAGTAGCAGCCGCTGCTGCCCACACCTGAGAATAAACTCCCGTGACGCCATCCAGCGGCAGGAAGGAAGACCGCACCGTTAGCCTCAAGAACATTCGTCCAGTCGGCGGCGGTGATGGTGTTGCTTGTGAAGGCGGCACTACTAATGTTTGTATTGTTCAAAACGTAAGTTGTAGCACTCCAGCTATCGGGCAATAGGATGACACCGTTCACACTGTTCACTGTGGCTATGGCATAGCGGATACCCGATGTGGTGGTGCGGGTGTCGAACACATAGGCCCATTCTTCTGTGGTCAGCGTGCGCCAGCCGCTGTTTTCGGTGTCGCCACCGTTGCTTATCTTGTTGTAGCCCCAGTCGGCTTTACCAGAATCGTCATACAGGTTGTAGTCTCTTTCGCCGTATGCGAAATAGTTGGTTTCGACCGAGCTTGTGATCCAAGGCTGATAGGCATGGGCACCGTGGTCGTAGCCGCTTGTGCCCCAGCCGAAGAGGTCACGGTCAACGTTTTCGTCTGAACTGCCTTGCCCATTGTCGCCAAGGTAGTCCCACTGGTTTTCGGCAAACTTCCAATAAGGTGTGCTGGCACTGCCTATGTATTGCAGGTTGCCCCGTGAGAAATACACCTGGTCGTTGTTCTCATTGATGGTGAACTTGCCATTCACTGCACCTTCGGGATTTGTTTCAGCCGTTGCAGTCAAGGCGATGCCTTCGGTCAGATAGTCGTTGGGGGTAATGGCGGGAATGGCCGGACGCGTTCCCATATAGTTTCCATCCTCCGTATAAACGGAACCTTCGTTGCCTTCCGCCAAGGCCGTTTGAGGCAACAAGATAGCCCAACGCTCGCCACTGCCTGCGGAAAGTTTTATCAAACCTTCATCTGTCTGGCTGTAGGCAAAGCCGTTGGTCGCAAAGTCAACCTCCACCTTGTTGTTCAAGCCCAGGATGCAGGTCGGGGTTGACGACAAAGTGGTGACATCAAACTTGACCAAAGCGGCCTTGTTGAGGAAGTAGGCCGTGTAGAGACCCGAGCCCGTGAAGGTCTCGTTGGAGGTGGCAAACGAAATCACGGGATAGCCGCTCGTCTGGTCGCTGATGTTCACCGAGCAGGCGGTGCTGCTGCCTGGGGTGAGGGATTCCGCAGGTGTCTTGTTGCCGAGGAAGAAGAAGTAGAGAGGTTCGCCTTCGGTCGGGTTGGTGATGTTGCCGGCGAAAGTGCTGCCGTTGTTGGTCAGCGTGCCCACAAACTTCTGTCCGCTGGCCACATACACCACGTCGCCGTACTCGAAGGCCACCGTGCCGTTGTTGGGATTCACATTTATCTTTTGACCGTCGTGCGCCCTCACGTCAAGGGTGATGGCCACGGTGCCATCCGCATCTATTGTGGTTTGTTCCTGTTTCTTGCATTGCGACAGGCCCAGAACGAGGGCGACTGCCGCCAAAAGCATACTGATTTTCTTCATTTTTTGACTCCTTACTTGATTTGACTCTTTTTTATTGGTTTTTCTTGTTCTTTTTTCTTTTCGACGCGGCATAGCCCAAGCCTGCCGAGAGCAGGATAAGCATTCCGCTGCCTGTCAGCGTTTCGTTGCCGAAGGTCTGATGGCTGAAGTTGCCTTCGTGGTTGACTCCGAAGGTCTGGTGCGTGAAGGTGCCTTCATAGTCGTTGCCGAAAGTCTGGTGCGTGAAAGTCCCTTCAGTAGTGCCACGGCTGCCCTTATCAAGCAACCCGTGGCCGTGGCCGCCTCCGCCATCGCCAGCCTTTCCGAACATGCCTTGCCCCAATGCGCCAAGCGGCAATGACAACATCGCCACCATCGTCAAGAAAAGCGCGACGGTCTTCCCTCTCTTTTTGGTTTGCTTTTTCATGAGCGAAAGATTTAGGTTGATACTATGTGTATTGATTGTTTTCATTTCCAGACAAGCACAAACAAAACAGCCGCAACCAAACACAAAGGCTTAATCGCGGATGCTTTGCTGTCATTAAAACAAGATACCACCGAAACGACCCGCAGGTCATTCTCCATGTTCAGGAATCGCCTCTCCTTACACAACTTACTAAAAAACAATGATTTAAAATGATTTAGCATTACTTTTCGGCGTTTCTATCGGGACAAAGGTAGGAAAAAAACCAAATAGTGAAAGGGTTTTGGTAAAACTTGCGCACAAGCCCCTGCCATTTTGTCAAGGCCAAGGCTTTGGCAAAGGATTTGATATGTCCAAGCGCAAAACGAATAAAAACAACAAAACACACATATCATGACCGAAAACGAAAACGTTAACAATCAAGACGATGCCTTGAACGACACCGTCAATCCCGACATGGAAAACCCACAAGAGCCCGTTGACGAGCAGCCGAAACAAGAGGAAGCCACCAAGACCGAAGAGGCCAAAGGTGACAATGTTTCCGAAAAGAAGTCGAAGCGGTTCAAGATCCGCCATGCCCAGGAAAAGGCCTTGGAAGAAGAGAAAGCCCGATACGCTGAGCTGAGCGACAAATACCTGCGCCTCGCCTCGGAGTTCGACAACTTCCGCAAGCGCACCGCCAAGGAGAAACTCGACCTCACCGTTACGGCATCGGAGAACGTCATCAAAGACATCCTGCCCGTACTCGACGACTTCGAGCGCGCCCTGCAAAACATGGAGAAGAACGGTAACGAGGCCGACATGCAAGGCGTCACCTTGATCTTCAACAAGTTGAAAGACACGTTGAAGAAGAAAGGTCTGGAAGAGATCGAGGCCATGGGTGCCGAGTTCAACACCGACGAACACGAAGCCCTTACGATGATTCCCGCCCCCGAGGAAGACAAGAAAGGCAAAGTCTTGGACGTCATCCAGAAAGGGTATAAGCTGAACGGAAAGGTGATACGGTTTGCGAGAGTGGTTGTTGGAAATTAAGACACGCTTCGCGTCATTGCGAGGCACGAAGCAATCCAGAAAAAGAGCTTATGTCTTTGGATTGCTTCGTCGTTCCTCCTCGCAATGACGCAAAGCGACGACAAGGATTCATAAGAAAGGAAACTTAATACAATGGCAGAAAAAAGAGATTACTACGAGGTGCTGGGGGTCAACAAGAGCTCCACGCCTGACGAGATAAAAAGCGCCTACCGTAAGGCCGCCCTGAAGTGGCACCCCGACAAGTGGGTGAACGGCACCGACGAAGAGAAGAAGACCGCCGAGGAGAACTTCAAGGAAGCCTCGGAGGCCTATTCCGTATTGAGCGACCCCGACAAGAAGGCACGTTACGACCGCTATGGCTTCGCCGGCATGGACGGCGGCTCGGCCAGCGGTGGCGGCGGTTTCGGTGGCTTTGGTGACTTCGACCTGAACGACATCCTCAACAGCGTGTTTGGTCGCGGCTTCGACTTCGGCGGCGGTTTCAGTGGCTTCAGCGGCTTCGGCGGCGGCAGCCGTGGTGGCACCGTCAAGCAGCGCGGCTCCAATATCCGTGTCAAGGTGAAGCTTAACCTGCAGGAGATTGCCCACGGCGTGAAGAAGAAAATCAAAGTCACCAAATACGTGGCATGCTCACACTGCCACGGCAGCGGCTCGGAAGACGGACAAACCGAGACCTGTCCCACCTGCCACGGCCGCGGCCAGGTGGTGCAGACCGTCAACAGCTTCTTCGGGCAGATGCAGACCGCCTCGGTGTGTCCCACCTGCCACGGACAAGGCACCGTCATTAAGAAGAAATGCTCGCATTGCGGCGGCGAGGGCGTCATGAAAGGCGACGAAGTCATCGACATCGACATCCCTGCCGGCGTGGGCGAAGGCATGCAGCTCACCGTGCGTGGCAAAGGCAACGCCGGCCCGCACAACGGCGTCAGCGGCGACCTGCTCGTCCTCATCGAAGAAGAGTCCCATCCCGATTTCGAGCGCGATGAGAACAACTTGATCTACAACCTGTTCATCACCATCCCTGAAGCCATCCTGGGCACCCAAGCCGAAGTGCCCACCGTCGACGGCAAGGTACGCGTGAAGATTGCCCCTGGTACACAGAGCGGCAAAGTGTTGCGTCTGAGAGGCAAAGGACTGCCTGTCCTCAACGGCTACGGCAGCGGCGACATGCTCGTCAACGTCAACGTGTGGATCCCGAAGAAAATCAGCAAAGAAGAAGAGAGACTGCTGCAGCAACTCGCACAATCCGACAACTTCAAGCCCAACCCTACCCCCGAGGAGAAGAGCTTCTTTAGCAAAATAAAAGACTACTTTAACTAAGGCTATTGGCTACTGGCCTCTGGCAATGGGCAGTTAGCTATTAGCAATTAGCTGTTAGCCTTGGAGCACCAAGCTAATGGCTAACAGCTAAAAGCTAACGGCCAAACAAGCCAGAAGCCAAAGGCCAGAAGCCAGAAGCAATAAATAATGACAAAAATAACCGTCAACGAGGTCACAAAGAAATACGCCGACCACACCGCCCTGGACCGCATGAGCATCGACATCCCTGAACAGTGCATCTACGGCCTGTTGGGGCCTAACGGCGCGGGCAAGACCACCCTCATCCGCATCCTTAACCAGATCACCGCGCCCGACAGCGGCGAAGTGCGCATCAACGGCGAGGCGTTGTGCCAGAAACACATCGCCCGTATTGGCTATCTGCCTGAAGAGCGCGGTCTCTACAAGAAGATGAAAGTCGGCGAGCAAGCCATCTACCTGGCCGAGCTCAAAGGCATCAAGAAAGCCGAGGCCCAGAAAAGGCTAAAGGCTTGGTTCGACAAGTTTGAGATCAGCGGCTGGTGGGACAAGAAAGTCGAGGAGCTCTCGAAAGGCATGCAACAGAAGGTGCAGTTCGTCACTACTGTCATCCACGAGCCCGAGATCCTCATCTTCGACGAGCCCTTCAGCGGCTTCGACCCCATCAACGCCAACCTGCTCAAGGAAGCCATCCTCGAGCTGCGCGACAAAGGTGCCACCATCCTCCTCTCTACCCACAACATGGCCTCAGTGGAGGAACTCTGCGACAGCATCACCCTTATCAACCATGGCAAGAGCATCCTGCAAGGTAAGGTGGGCGACATCAAGCGGCAACACGACACCCACCAGCGCGAAATCGTGGTGCGCTGCGACGACTTCGGCAAAGTGATGGCCGTGGCCGACACCTATAATAATATAAAGGTGGAATCGACCGACCTCCCCGATGAGACACGGCTCACCGTCTTCGACGACTCGCCCAACGACCTCATCCATCAACTGCTCCAGATCGGGCAGCTTGTCTCTTATAAAGAAGTGCTGCCCTCGATGAGCGACATCTTCATCAACGAAGTGCAATCCCAAAACCAAGCCTCATGAACAAGATCGGACTCATCATCAAGCGCGAATACATGACGCGCGTGCGTAAGCGCAGCTTCCTCATCCTCACCTTTTTGGGTCCCATCGTGATGGCGGCCATCTACATCATCCCCATCATGCTCGCCCTCCACGGCGGCAACGACCACATGCGCGTGGCCGTCGTCGACGAGAGCCATTGGTTTGAGAATCGCTTCCAAGACACCAAGGACCACACCTTCGTCCTCATGCCCGGTCAGCCCATCGATTCGGTGAAAAACCTGGTGAAGAGCGGCGTGTTCGACATGGCCCTCTATGTGCCACCTACACAGCTCAACATCCCATCGAATGCCGTCGTATACAGCATCCGGCAGGTGCCCATGGAGATGGAGACCTACATCAGCAGCGTGATGCAGAAAGAAATCGAAGACCAAAAGCTGATGGCCAAGGGCGTCGACCCCGAAATCGTCAGCGCGGTGAAGACCAAAGTCAACCTTTCAATCATGCGCATGGACGACAAAGGCAACGAGAAGGAAACCTTCACCAAGGTGCAGTTTTTCCTCGGAATCGGGCTGGCCATGATGGTCTATATGTTCATCCTCTTCTTTGGAGGCCAGGTGATGCAAGGCGTGTCGGAAGAGAAGACCAACCGCATCATCGAAGTCATCGTCAGCTCAGTGAAACCCTTCCAGCTGATGATGGGCAAGATCATCGGCGTGTCGTTGGTGGCCCTCACCCAGTTCGTGCTGTGGGTCCTTCTCACAGGTGGGCTCTATCTCGGCTTCTCTGCCCACATGGGTCTCAGCAACCCTGAACTCCTCTCGCAAGGCACCGTCATGGCGCAGGAAATCACCGCCAATGATGCGATGAGCAACGAAGGGGTGCAGAACATCGTTCAAATTGTCCAGTCCATCGACTTTGGGACAATTATCTGTAGTTTTTTGATCTTCTTCATCTTAGGATACCTCCTCTATGCCACGCTTTATGCTGCGGTGGGCTCTTTGGTCGACAACAACACCGACTCACAGCAGTTCACGCTGCCCATCACCGTGCCTTTGATCGTAGCCATCATCACCTCGTTCTACATCGTCAACAACCCTGACAGTGGTCTGTCGGTCTGGCTCTCCATGATCCCGTTCACCTCCCCTATCTCGATGATGGTGAGGATCCCATTCGGAGTGCCCATCTGGCAGGTCGTGCTTTCCGCCGTGCTCTTGGCCGGCACCTTCGTCTTGATGACATGGATGGCCGCAAAGATTTACAGGACAGGCATTCTCATGTATGGAAAGAAACTTTCTTACAAGGAAATTTTCAAGTGGTTGAAATATAAATAGAAATATTTCGTATTTTTGCAGGCTCGTAATGGCCTAAAAAGGCTTAAATTGAAATTTAACAAATTAAAAGTCAAATAATTAAATTAGTTTTACAATGCAAAACAAAGGAGCAATCAGGGTAATCGCCATCGTGTTTGCGCTCATTTTCTTGTTCCAGCTCTCCTTTACCGCAGTAACCAAGATTGTGGAGAGGAAGGCCAGCAAGACCGCCGAAGCACAGGTTTATCCTAAAAACGAGAATGGAGAAGCCATTCCTGTTTCAGAGTCCATCCAGGCCGCCATCGACGAAACCATGCAGAAACGCAACATGGACGCCGACCAGGCAAAGAACTATTTGAAGGAGAAGCTTGAAAACAGCTATCTGGACTCGGTCAGCACCGTCCCCGTGTACAACTTGGGCTTCAAGAAGTACACCTACCGCGATGCGAAAGAAAGAGAAATCAACTTGGGTCTTGACTTGAAGGGCGGTATGAACGTCACCCTTGAAGTCTCGGTGAAAGACATCGTCAAAGCCTTGTCGGGCGACTCACAGAACCCCGTCTTCCTGCAGGCCATGGAAGAGGCCACCAAGAAGCAGGAAGAGAGCAAGGGCGACTTCGTCACCCTGTTCGGCGAAGCTTTTGAGAAGATCGACCCCAACGCGAAACTCGCCCCCATTTTCCTTTATGAATTCAAAGACAATAACATCGACATCAACTCTTCGAACGCCGACGTGCTGAAAGTCTTGAAGAGCGAGAGCGATGCCGCCATCGACCGTTCCTACCAGATCCTTGGCACTCGTATCGACCGCTTCGGCGTGGCGCAGCCCAACATCCAGAAGATGGAGAACTCGGGCCGCATCCTCGTCGAGTTGCCCGGCATCAAGGACCCGGAGCGTGTGCGTAAGCTCCTCCAGGGAACCGCTCAACTCGAGTTCTGGGAGACCTACAACTTCTCCGAAGTGCAGCAGTATTTCGCTGAAGCCGACGCCAAGTTGGCCGAAGTTCGCAATGCCAAGAACACTGTGAAAGAGGAAGTGACCGAAGAGCCCGCCACCGTTGAGGAAGGCACCGAGGCTGCCAAAGCAGAAGGCACTGAAGTCGCCGAAGCTGAAAAGCCTGCCGACACCACCAACACTGGCGACCTGCTCAACGAACTCACCGAAAACAAAACTGAAGAAGAGCAAGTGACCGAAAACGAGAGTGAAGACCAGATAGCTAAGGCCCACCCGTTGCTCACCAAGCTGCAGATGTTCAACAGCAACAGCGCCCGTGTGGGTATCGCCATGGTGAAAGACACCGCCGACATCAACCAGATGATTGCCGAAGCCCGTGCCATGAACATCTTCCCGCGCCAACTCAAGCTGGCTTGGACCAAAGATGCACAGACCTATGGTGAAAACGGCGAAGGCGGCGAGTTCCTTGACCTCGTGGCCCTGAAGATGTCGCGCGACAACAAGTGCGCCCTCGGCGGTGAAGTCATCACCGACGCCCGCCAAGACTATGGCCAAAACAACCAAGTGGAGGTCACCATCCAAATGAACCCCGAAGGTGCCAAGACGTGGAAACGCCTCACCGGTGAGAATATCGGCAAGCAAATCGCCATCGTGCTCGACGACCTGGTCTATAGCTATCCCGTCGTCAACGGTGAGATCCCGAACGGTCGCTCGTCCATCAGCGGCGGCGGCATGACCATCGAAGAAGCTCAAGACTTGGCCAACATCCTGAAGGCCGGTAAGCTGCCCGCCCCTGCCAGAATCCTGGAAGAGCAGGTCGTTGGTCCTTCGCTGGGTAAGGAAGCCGTGCAAAAAGGTATGTGGTCCATGGTGTTCGCCTTCATCCTCGTGCTGGTCTACATGGTGTTCTTCTACAAGAAGGCCGGTTTTGTTGCCGATATCGCCTTGTTGGTCAACGTGTTCTTCCTGTTCGGTGTGCTGGCCTGCCTCGGCTCGGTGCTGACTCTGCCTGGTATCGCCGGTATCGTGTTGACCTTGGGTATGGCTGTTGACTCGAACGTGATTATCTTCGAGC
>CAMYYV010000065.1 GCA_947303625.1 uncultured Bacteroidales bacterium
TATAGAAGCGCTAAATAAAACGCAAAACCCGCTGAAACCAGCGGGTTTTGTTGTTGGTGGGACGTACTGGACTCGAACCAGTGACCTCTGCCGTGTGAAGGCAGCGCTCTAAACCAACTGGGCTAACGTCCCTCCGTTGAATAAAAAAACGCCATCGGCGTTTTTGTGGGGCGAACAAGGATCGAACTTGTGACCTCATGCCTGTCAAGCATGCGCTCTAAACCAACTGAGCTACCGTCCCAAATGCGGGTGCAAAAATACGGCTTTTTCTGAAACCGACAAGATTTTTTCTTTCTTTTTTTGAAAAAATTCTACCTTTGTACTTTCAAATCTATCCATTATGAAATTTAAGTACTTATTAGTCAGTTTGTTCCTTGTTTTTGGAACCATGTTGGCTTCGGCCCAAGAGAAGAAGAATTTTGAATTGGAAGACCTTTATCAGCGCGGTACGTTCTATGCCAAGAGCGTGCGTGGCATGAATTCGATGAAGGACGGCAAGACCTACGCCTCCTTCGAGAAAGGCCAACTCAACATCTACAATTACAAGAGCGGCAAACTCGAGCGCACCCTGTTCGGCATCGCCGACCTCACCATGCACCCTGACTCGTTGCCCATCGGTCTGCAAGATTATGTGCTGAGCGAAAACGAGGATAAGATGCTTTGCGCCACAGAGATGGAAAGCATCTATCGCCATTCGTATCACGCCACCTATTATGTCTACGACTTCAAGACCAAGACCCTGCAGCCGCTTTCCAACAACGGCAAGCAACGCTTGGCTACCTTCTCGCCCGACGCCACCAAGGTTGCCTTTATGCGCGACAACAACCTTTTCATCAAGGACCTGAAGACAGGGGAGGAAAAGCAGTTCACGACCGACGGCCTCTATAACCATATCATCAACGGTGCGCCCGACTGGGTCTACGAGGAGGAGTTCAGTTTCTCGCAAGGCTTCTACTGGTCGCCCGACAGCAAGAAGATTGCTTTCATGAAGTTCGACGAGAGCAACGTGCGCGAGTTCCAGATGGAGGAGTTTGAAGGCCTCTATCCCGAGTGGTACAGCTTCAAGTATCCCAAGGCTGGCGAGGACAACAGCATCGTCGGCATCTACGTCTACGACCTCGCCACTGGCAAGACCGTGAAGATGGACACGGGCAAGGAGACCGACATCTATCTGCCCCGTATCGCCTGGACAAAGAACGCTAATGTGCTGGCCATCCAACGCCTCAACCGCCATCAGAACCATCTGGAGATCCTGGCTGCCGACGCCACCACGGGCAAGAGCCGGGTGTTCTACGACGAGACCAACGACTACTACATCGACATCACCGACGACTGGCATTTCCTCGAGGATGGCAAGACCTTCCTGATGACCTCGGAGCGCAGTGGCTATAATCACATCTACCTCTGCAGTCTTGATGGTAAGCAGACAAAGCAACTCACTGACGGCCATTGGGATGTGACCGAGGTCTATGGATTCGATGGCAAGGAAGTGTTTTTCCAAGCCGCCAAGAACACGCCGGTTGACCGTCAGATCTATGCTGTCAACCTGAAGGGCAAAATGCGCGAGGTGATAGGACGTCCCGGTACCAACAACGCACGTTTTAGCAACGACTTCAGCTACCTTATTAATATAAATAGCACCATCAACCAGCCCAATCAATATGAACTCTATACCAACCAGGGCAAACTGGTGCGTGTGCTGGAGGATAACCATGAGTTCGCCGAAAAACTCAAGACCTTCAACCTTGGTGAGAAGAAATTGATGAAGATTAGTGACCCCGCTTTCACGTTGCCCGATGGCACCCAGGTTGATGTGGACGCATGGCAGATACTGCCTCCCGACTTCGACCCCGCCAAGAAATATCCTGTGTTGATATACGTGTATGGTGGTCCTGGCCATCAGACGGTCAACAATTCATGGGCCAATAGTGATTACTGGTGGCTGCAATTGCTTGCTCAGCATGGCATCATCAGCGTGTCCATCAACAATCGTGGCAGCGGTGCACAAGGCGAGGTGTTCAAGAAGATGACCTACCTGCAACTCGGCAAATACGAGACCGAAGACATGATTACCCTTGCCAAGTATATGGCTAAGCAGCCTTACGTAGACGGAGAACGCATCGGCATCTACGGCTGGAGTTATGGTGGCTTCATGGCTGCCAACGGCATCACCAAGGGTGCCGACGTCATCAGTACAGCCGTGTCGGTGGCCCCTGTGACTAATTGGCGCTACTACGACAATGTCTACACCGAGCGTTTCATGCGCACGCCGCAGGAGAACCCCGAAGGATACGACTTGAACTCGCCTGTCCATAACACTAAGATGATTAAGGGCAACTACCTGCTTTGTCACGGCAGCGGCGACGACAACGTCCACTACCAGAACGCGATGGAGCTCATCAAGGCCATGATTTCGAACGGCAAGCAGTTCGACCTGATGATCTATCCCAACAAGAACCACGGCATATACGGTAATTACGAATATGGCAATGGCGAATGCCGTATGCATCTGTTCAACAAGATCGACAACTTCCTTTTTGAACATCTGCTCGGAGAATAAAAACAAGGAATATGAGACATCAATTATTAACAACAATGGCGTTCTGCATGGTTCTTGTGGCCTGTGGCGGCAACGCCCAACAAAAAGAAGACGACAAGACTATGACACAGAAACCTATTCCTGGCACCGACGGCAACAAGTACGTGCCATACGAACAACGTACCGGCGAAGAAGCAGTGGTCTATTTTACCCGTGACCTCTCCGCCGAAGGTCTCATCAAGGCCTACGAACAAGTAAACGGCAAGATAGAGGGCAAAGTGGCTGTGAAACTCCACACTGGTGAGCAGAACGGTCCCAACATCATCCCTCGCGATTGGGTGCAGGCCCTGATGGAGAAAGACCTCCCGGAGGGCACCATCGTCGAGACCAACACCTACTACGAAGGCGACCGCTATACCACCGAGCAGCATCGCAAGACTCTGGAAGTCAATGGCTGGACGTTCTGCCCCGTCGACATTATGGACGAGGAAGACACCTGCACCTTGCCTGTCAAAGGCGGCAAATGGTTCGACAAGATGGCCGTGGGTAGCCACATGACGCGCTACAACTCACTCGTCGCCTTGACCCATTTCAAGGGCCACACACAAGGTGGCTTCGGTGGGTCCAACAAGAACATCGGCATCGGCTGCGCCGACGGCCGCATCGGCAAGGCATGGATCCACACCACGCCAGGTCAACCTAACCAGTGGGATATTGCCAAGGAGGAGTTCATGGAGCGTATGACGGAGTCGACCAAAGCCACCATCGACTTCTTTGGCGAGCATGTCACTTATGTGAACGTGATGCGTAATATGTCGGTTTCGTGTGACTGTGAAGGCACGGCTGCCGCTCCGGTGGTCACTCCCAACGTCGGTATCCTCTCGTCGACTGATATCCTTGCCATCGACCAGGCTTGTGTCGACATCATTTATGCCATGACTGCCGAGGAACACCACGACATGCTGGAACGTATCGAGAGCCGCCACGGCTATCGTCAGCTTTCATACATGAAGGAGCTGGGTATGGGTCACGACCGCTATGTACTCATTGACCTTGACAACGGAGGCAGGCAAATCACAGCAGCCGAGGCAGCCAAGGACTTGAAGCCTTTCGTCTATAGCGAGACGAAGTAAGCCATTATTGGCTCTTCACTTTTATTTTCCCGCCTTTTCGCATCATGGCGTCCCACCAGCGGGCGGGCATGATGGCATGGGCGATTTGTCCGATCTTCGAAAACCGGCCACAGCTGTAACGTGCTTTTGGACGGCGGCTGTTGACGGCGCGGCTGATGGCCTTGGCAACGACCGAAGGCTTCGAGAGCATGTTAGTCTTATAGAACCAGTCTATGCTGTTGGCCCACTGTGAGCCAGTTTCCTCATAGACCGTGCCAGCCGACGATTCTTTAAGATGTTTCGCGGCAATGGGTCCCCAATCCGTCTTGATGGCACCAGGCTCGATCATTACCACATCGATGCCGAAGGGCTTCATCTCCATCCGCAGGGCATCGCTGAAGGCTTCGATGGAATACTTGGTCACATTGTACCAGCCGCCCATGTAGAACACCATCTTTCCCGCAATCGATGATGTGTTGACGATGCGGCCGCTCCCTTGTTTGCGCATATAGGGAAGCACCAACTGGGTGAGACGGGCCAGGCCGAACACGTTGACCTCGACCTGTCGGCGCGCCTCCTCCATGGGGACGTTCTCAATGGCGCCGAAATAGCCGTAGCCTGCGTTGTTGACCAACACGTCAATCTTGCCTTCGGTTTGGATGACGGTCTCAACACCTTGAATCATAGAGGTCTCATCTGTAACATCCATCCTGATGACATGCACCCCCAAGTCCTTCAAAGGCTCCATGAGGCTGGTGCGGCGGGCGGCTGCATATATTACATGGCCTTGACGTGCAAGGGTTTGTGCGGCATCAAATCCGATGCCGCTGCTGGCACCTGTAATCAATATTACTTTTTCGTGCTTCATTAGGATGACAAAAGTATAAAAATTCCACCAAATACAAAAAAAGCGTATTTTTGTGCCCTCAATTCAAAATCTATTGTCATGAAAAAAAGCATTATCCTCATTGCACTCTTCACCTTGGCCTTATGGGGCTGTGGGAACCAAAACACCAATGACAACAAACCCGAAGATAACACACAAACTGTTGAGCAGGAGGCGCCTGCTGTGGCTTTGCAGCCTGTCTATGTGCTCTCCGACCAGTTTGGAACGCGCTTCCTATTGCAGGAGAATTTTATCGACGGAGATAAACCGCAACCTAAAGTTGGGATAGAGAACTACAAGTATATCATCTATGATGGAAAGTATTATCCAGTGAAATTCAAAGGCGTTCAGCTGGGCGACAAGGAGAAAAACAGTGGTCGCGACACCTATTATAATTTCGACAACCTTTCAGGGTGGGTCTATGAAATGGAGCAAGGCCGCCTTCTGGAGAATCCCGAAAACGAATACGATGCTATTTGGGATGCTGCATTGTTGGTGGACGAAATCTACAAAAAATCCGCAACGATACTCGAACTGAAAAACCGCGAAAACGGAATGACAAAGATTGAGTCCCTCTCGGATGACCTTCAAAAAAGCTTTGTCGACAAATACGGCAGGAAGATAGTTAGTGGCTGCGCTTCGGCTGTTTTCGGCGACAACAGCGAATACCAGTTGGTCAACGTCCAATTTGAGAACAAAGGCGATGATGCCTTGGGCGTTTCGGCCTTGGTCGAAAACGGCGAAATCAAAGCGGTGAAGGAATTCCCGGCAAAGTATGACGAGATGTCGACCTGGAGGGTGGATGATGAAGGTGAGTTTAATGGTCTTTGGGCTCATTTAGTTGTGATGGAAAATGGTGTCCTGACGTTATACACATCCAATAATGGCGAAGAAAGTTGCAATTACCGGAATTATATGGTCAGAGGCAACGCGCTTTGCGAAGGAAATATCGAGGCCAGCTATTATCATTTCCCGGAATGAAATGAAACATAGTTATTAACCCATCATTGCTAATTCTAATATAACATCAACCTATAAGCAAGCGCATGGTCACGTGTTTTTTTTCCATAGCGTTGCTTGAATAAAGAAAAAAGCATATTTTTGCAGTTCCAACATTAATATTATAAACTATGAAAAAGCTATTACCATTGCTGCTTCTGGCCTTCGTGATGTGCCAATGCAACACCCAATCTGGGAATCAAAACAAGACCAATGACAACCCGAATCGTACCAAATATCCCGAGAAATTCACTGAGGAGTATATTTGTACGCGGACTTCGGACATGGCTAGTAAACTATGTAATTGCGACCCTACCAATGTCTATGCCTTTAAAAATGTGTTTACACAGGAGTACGGAGATCTGCTTAAAGAAGCTTTGGCACTTCCTGAAGGCATTGATGGCGACGGACCTGCCGACTGGCTGTGGATTGAATTTGCCGGAGAGCTCTGCAGCCTTCAAGCTATTACGGAGGTAAAGGTAGATAACAACAAAGCCAAGGTCAAGACAGGTGATGATGAAAACAACATTGATGAACTTTCCCTTTCGTTTGTCGATGACGAATGGCTGATCGACGATCTTGGAAACTGCTCCAAAAAGTATATGAAGAATCTGATTCAAGAGAGTCGCGAAAAATATAAAGCTATGGACTGGCTGGAGCTGATTAACGAACTCGAGGCAAGAGGTTATTCCAAGACGGAAGCTGTTGAAGCTTCAGAAACCTTAAGACAGAATATTGAAACCTATTTTGAACTCTATCCTAAATAATTAATACGCAAAAATTTGAAACTATGAAAAAAGTATTTGCAATCCTGCTTTTGGCCTTCGCGATGTGCCAATGCAATTCTGGATCTTCGTCGCAAGACCAGCCTGGCAAGAAGTCGCTTCGCGACAAGTTTCCTGAGAAATTCACCGAAGAGTACATCTCTGAGAGAGCCTCGAGCCTGGCTGAAAAGCTATGTAATTGTGACCCCTACAATGTTTATTCCTTCCGCAACGTGTTCACCAAGGAATACGGCGATCTTCTGACAGAGGCTTTGGCTCTTCCTGAGGGCTTCAACGAGGATGCTAACGGCGGAGTGTGGGGTGAATTCTCCGAAGAATTGTGTGGTCTGTTGGCTGTTACGGGTGTTAAGGTAACTGACAACAAAGCTAAGGTTACCGTGGATAGTGAGTCTTATGGCACAGATGAGCTCTCCATGGTGTTCTCCGATGACGAATGGGTGATCGATAATCTGGGCAACTGCTCACAAAAGTTTATGAAGGATGTGATTCAACAACAACGCAAGTACTTCAAATCCATCGACTGGTTGGAATTCATTAACGATTTCGAAAACACAGGTTATTCCAGAGAGGAAGCCGTTGAACTTTCCAATCAATATCAGGATGCGATTAATGAGTATTTTGAGAACTATCCCAAATAAAACGTTTTAGCTTTCTGCTAGACCTGTTTACAGGAAGAAAAAAGTCTGAGCTTCGTGAGAAGTTCAGACTTTTGTTTTGTCACCCTTGCTGTTTCAATTGTTCCACGTAGTCGTCGATGCGGTGCAACTCGGTCGGGATGTCGATTTTTTGCGGACAATGCTCTTTGCATTGTCCGCAGCCGATGCAGTGGCTGGCCTGGCGCAGCGATGGGATGTTACGGTCGTAGCCTATAAGGAAACGTCTGCGGGCTTCCCGATACGCTTTGGCCTCATGGTTTCCCGTCGGCATGACGTCGTCGGTGACGCTTTTATTATAGTAACTGAAGATGGCTGGGATGTTGAGTCCGAAGGGACAGGGCATGCAGTAGTTGCAGGTGGTGCAAGGCACGGTCGGCAACTCGACGATCTCCTCAGCAATCTTCATCAGGAAGGTCTCTTCTTCCATGCTGATGGGGCGCAGGGGCGAATAGGTCGCCACATTCTGCACGAGATGTTCCATGTAGGTCATGCCGCTCAGGACGGTGAGGATGCCATCGGGCGTGCCAGCATAGCGGAAGGCCCAGCGAGCCACGGGTGTCTCGGGTTCGCGTTCCTGCATCTGCTTCGTGATATGCTCGGGTAGCGAGGCCAGACGGCCGCCCAACAGAGGCTCCATGATGACCACGGGGATGCCTCGACTGTGCAACTCGTCGTAGAGGTAGGAGGCATTCACGTTCTCTGGCTCGATGCGATGCGCATAGTTCCAGTCCACATAATTCATTTGGATTTGGACGAAGTCCCAGTGGTAGCGGCCTTCGTCGTGCCATTGCAACATAGTGTCGAATAGCTTCGGGTCGCCGTGGAACGAGAAACCGAGGTTGCGGATGCGCCCCGCTTTCTTTTGCTCCACGAGCCAGTCCAAGATACCGTTGTCGATGAAGCGTGCGTTGAACAACTCCATGAAGCCCAATTCCTTGGTCTCGCCGCCGATGCTATGCAGCAGCAGATAGTCGACATAGTCGGTTTGCAGCTCTTTGAGTGAGTTCTCAAACATGGTCTTCGAGCTCTCAGTATCCCATGTGGAAGGGCTGAAGTTGGAGAGCTTGGTGGCGATGTAGTACGAGTCGCGCGGATGTCGTGCCAAGGCGATGCCTGTGGCGCGTTCCGACATGCCTTTACAGTAGACCGGTGAGGTGTCGAAATAGTTCATGCCGTGTTCGATGGCATAGTCGATCTCCTGGTTGACCAGCTCCTGGTCAATGGGGGAGTCGGGGTGGTCGCGCAAGGTGCCGCCTTCTTCGACGGGCAGACGCATCATGCCGTAGCCCAATAATGAAACCTTATCGCCTGTGTTGGGGTTGGTTCGGTAGGTCATCTTGCCTTGTCCGTCGATGACGTCCTTAGCGACAGGCGTTTCAGCAGTCTCGTTTTTGCATGCCGACAGAACGACCGAAGATGCTACAGTTGCTGCGCCTATATGTTTCAAGAATTCTCTTCTGTCCATTGTGTTGTTGGTTGTTTAATGATTATGGTGTTGCTTGTAGGGACGCATTGCATGCGTCCGCGTATGTGTCCGCTGGATTGTTGCGGACGCATGCGATGCGTCCCTACGGGGCGTATTAATTGATATGATGCATCTCATTCCCCTCAACATATATTGCGCTAAACGGTCGTGCGGGGCAGAGGTATTCGCAGGCGCCGCAGCCGATGCATTTGCTGTCGTCGACGACAGGCACTTGCACCGTGCCGTTCGGACCCTCGTAGTCGACCATTTGGATGGCCCCGGTGGGGCAATGGCGGGCACAGTTGCCGCAGCTGACACCTTTCTCCGATGCCACGCAGTTTTCCTTGATCCACACGGCATGGCCAGCATGTATGGTGGTCTTGTCCTCGGGCGTGATCCTCTTGATGGCGCCGGTGGGGCAGACCTCGCTGCATCGTGTGCATTCGGGACGGCAGTAGCCGCGCTCAAACGACATCGTGGGCTGCATGAAGTGCTGCAAGTCGGTGGAAGGACGTAAGACGTTGTTCGGGCACGATGACACGCAGAGCTGGCAGGCCGTGCAATGCTTTTGCATGTGGCGTATCGACACCGAGCCGGGAGGCGTGATGAGGGTGTTGCGCTCGGGGGCCACCTTGTCTTCGATGACGGCCAAGCCGCCGTCCACCTTCATCTGGGTCTGTGCCAAGGCAGCCGTGGTGCCTGCCACCGCCGCGCCCACGAGGAAGGCACGGCGTTCCGTGTCGACGGGCTTGGGCTCGGCAGCGGTTTTGGTTTTCTTGGCGGTGTAGTGCAATGCGTCGTATTTGCATTTGGCGAGGCAGTCGCCGCACACCACGCAACGAGAGTAGTCCACCTTGCCAGTCTTGAAGTTGATGGCCTGGGCCTTGCAGTTCTTCTCGCAGAGGCCACAGTTCTTGCATTTGTCCTTGTCGAAGCGGACGCGCAGCAGAGAGAAACGGGAGAGGAAACTAAGCGTGGTGCCCACGGGGCAGACCGAGTTGCAGTAGAGACGTCCTTTCCATGCGGCCAACACTCCTAATACTAATAAGGTGAGGAGGGCTACCACGAAAGTAGTCACGCTACGGGTCCAGATCTGGACTTCTGTGAAGTTGTAGCGGTCGTTGGCAGCGTCGAGGCCGGCGAGCCAGTTGTTGAGCAGGTCGTAGAGCGGCTTGAACAGGCTGTTGACGATGCGACCATAGGCGCTATAGGGCGCGAACAGCGTCGTCAGCGGTGCGAAGCCGACGAACATCGCGATGATGAAGATGGCCAAGAAGCCATAGCGCAGCCATTTGATTTCCTTGGCGTAGCCGAAGCGGTTTTTCTTCACCTTGCCGCCGATCCACGAGAAGATGTCCTGCATGATGCCCAAGGGACACACCACGCTGCAGTAGATCCTTCCGAAGAGGAGGGTGGCGACGATGATGAGGGCCAGCATGCCGAAGTTCAAGGCAAGGCAGGCAGGAAGGAACTGGATCTTGGCGACCCATCCGGCCCAGAGATGGACGTGGAACCCGATGCCGAGTAGCAGCAGGGTTGCCAGCGTCATCACGATCACTTGTAGGCAAATTCTGAGTTTACGTAGCATATTCTGTTTGTTTCTGTTTATTATCCTTTATTTTGACTTCGGGACTACGAGACTTCGGGTGATGGAGATTAGGGGCTTTGCTCATCCCGTAGTCTCGCAGTCTCGCGTCTCGTAGTCCTTTTGACAATAAGTATACTCGCTTCATAGAGTAAATATATCGGCACTGTGACCAGAGCCAGTGTCACCGCGTCGCCGGTGGGGGTGATGACGGCCGCCACGATGGCGATGGCGACAATGGCGTGGCGGCGGTATTTCTTGAAGGTCTCGGCCTGCAGCAATCCCGCCTTGGCAAGGAGGTAGTTGACGATGGGAATCTCGAAGAGGATGCCCATGAGCAGGCTGAGCAGGAGCAGGTTGGAGATGTAGGACGAGAGCGAAATCTGGTTGTGCACCTCGGCATACACCACGTAGTTGAAGAGGAAACGGAAGGCGAAGGGGAAGATGATGAAGTAGTTCATCAGCACGCCGAGGATGAAGAGCAGGGTGCCCCAGATGATGATGGGGGCGGCATGGCGTTTCTCGCGGTCGTAGAGTGCAGGGGCGACGAAGCCGTAGAGCTGCACAATGAGATAAGGCGAGGTCACCACCAATCCCGCCCAGAGCGCCACCTTGATGTGTGTCATGAACTGCGCCGCCAATTCCGTGTTGATGAACGAAGCCTCGAAGCTGCCGGGGCACAGCGACAGCCATCCCGTTTTCTCGCAGAGCCACTCCATGGCGCGGTACGAGATGAAGTTGTCGCGCGAGGGGGCAAACAGCAGGCCGAACAGCAGGTTCTTGAAGCAGAACGCCGCTACGGCCCCCACGGCCCAGACGATGAGGCAGCGGAGCAGCACTTTCCGAAGCACATCCAAGTGGTCCCAGAAACTGCTGACGTCGCGTTTGCTCATTCCTTGGCCGACTTTTCCGCTTCCCTTCTCTCGTTCAGGTCGTTGAGTTCATCCGTGCCGTTCATGCCGTCCTTGAAGCTCTTGGCGCCTTTGCCCAGGCTCTTCATGAGCTCCGGGATCTTCTTTGCACCAAATAGCAGCAAGACGATAAGGGCGATGACGACGATCTCTCCCCAGCCGATGCGTAGTAGTGTCAATAATAGCATAGTGTTATGGGTTAGTTGATTAAAACTGCAAAATTATGAAAAAAACGAAAAAAAATGTCGGGGTAAAAGAAAAAGTTGTACTTTTGCGGCCTCAAAATCAACCATAGTATTAACAATTTAAAAGAAGGAAGTGTTTTAAAATGATTATTATTCCTGTAAAAGAAGGCGAAAGCATCGACAGAGCTTTGAAGCGCTACAAGAGAAAGTATGAGAAGACCGGCGTCGTCAAGGAATTGCGCGCCCGTCAACAGTTCACCAAGCCGT
>CAMYYV010000066.1 GCA_947303625.1 uncultured Bacteroidales bacterium
GATAGGTCTGCTTGTGGTAGGTCTCCCATATCTCAACGACAGGCGCGTCTTCTTTGAGAAAACGCGCCATGTAACTGATGCTTGGGAAATAGGCTGTGGTGAAGAGCGTCATTTGAGAAGTTGCTCCTCGATGATTCTTCTATAGTCCTCTTCCGTCATCGCCCCGACTTGCTTCGAGGGCTGTCCATTCACGGGGATGAAAAGCACCGTAGGAATGCTCTTTACTTGGAAGGTGGAGGCAAGGTCTTGCTCTTGGTCTACATTGATTTTGTAGATGAGCAGTTTGCCGTCATACTCTTCGGCCAGCTTCTCCATGATGGGGGCCACGCGGCGGCATGGGCCACACCAGTCAGCATAAAAATCGACGATGGCAGGCAGTTTTCCTTTATAGACAAAGGTATTAGGATTTTTCTCGAAATCCCATATCTTCTTTTGGAATTCCTTGTAAGTCAGGTGTTGGACTTTGGTTTCGTTTTTCTCTACTTGTGCATTGACAGTAAGGCCAAAAGCCATGACCATCATCGTGATTAAGAACAGTTTTTTCATTGTAAAATAGGATTTATCGTGTTTATCGTGGGCAAAAATAACAAAAACCGTGCTATTTTGCCTATTTTTCCATATTTTTGCCAAAAATTTTAAAATTATGCTCATCGTCAATATCAAGGAACTCGTCGGCATCGAGGAACAGGGCCGACTGCTGAAACGTGGCAAAGAAATGTCCGAAACAGGAAGGATCAAGAATGCTTTCCTTTATATCAAAGGTAAGAAAATCGCCGACTACGGCCCGATGGACTCCGACGCTTGCCGTAAATACCTCGCCGAAAACCATCTCGTATATGATGTGAAAGGCAGCGTAGTGATGCCCGCTTTCTGCGACTCACACACCCACCTCGTCTACGCCAACTCGCGCGAGATGGAGTTTGTCGATAAGATCCGTGGCCTCAGCTACGAGGAGATCGCCAAGAGGGGAGGGGGCATCCTCAATTCGGCCAAGGCGACGGCGGCGGCATCGGAAGACGAGCTCTACGACATGGCCCAGCAACGCCTCGACGAGGTGATGCGCATGGGTACGGGCGCCATCGAGATCAAGAGCGGCTACGGCCTCACCACCGAGAGCGAGCTGAAGCTGCTGCGCGTTATCAGTAGGCTCAAAGAGAACTCTCCTTTGACTATAAAGTCGAACTTCCTCGGTGCCCACGGCATCCCGATGGAATATCGTGGTCATCAAGAGGATTATGTCGACTTGGTCATCAACGAGATGATTCCTATGGTCGCTGCCGAGGATTTGGCTGATTTCATCGACGTTTTCTGCGACCAGGGCTTTTTCACCGTTGAGGACACCGAACGCATCCTCATGGCGGGCATTAAGTATGGCATGAAGCCGAAGATCCATGCCAACGAGATGGCCATCTCGGGCGGCGTGCAGGTGGGTGTGAAATACGGCGCCATCTCCGTCGACCACCTCGAACAGATGGGCGATGCTGAGATTGAGTGCCTCAAAGACACCGAGACCATGCCGACAGTACTGCCGGGCTGTGCCTTCTTCCTCAACCTGCCGCTCTCGCCAGCGCGCAAGATGATCGAGGCGGGCCTGCCTGTAGCCATGGCTTCCGATTTCAATCCAGGCACCTCGCCTTCGGGCAATATGCAGCTCATCTTCTCGATGGCCTGCATCCGCTATCGCCTAACGCCCGAAGAGGCCCTCAACGCCACCACGCTTAACACTGCTTACGCCATGGGCGTGAGCGACGAGGTGGGCAGCATTACCAAGGGAAAACTTGCCAACCTCATCATCACCCAGCCGATGACGCAATTGGAGTTTATGCCCTATTACTATGGCGCCAACAAAGTGGCCAAGATGATTCTTAACGGAAAATTTGTGTGATGAAAACCTCAAAAATACTCCTCGTTACCCTGTCGCTTGCGCTGCTCTTCGCGTCCTGCAAGAAAGACCATTACAACGTCAGTAATGTGCATGGCGTCAGTGCGGAAGGCGAGGTGCTGCTGCCGTTGGCGAAAGGCTCTTATACCCTTCAAGACCTGATACAACGTTTCCAAATCGATACGCTCATCGATTGCAATGCCTCGGGCGAGATGACGTATGATTATTATTATGAGCATTTTGGCGCCGTCAACGGCGAGAGTTTGTTGCGTTTCAAAGACTGGAACTATGTGGAGTATTTCTCGATAGAGATTCCTTATCATGATGGCTTGCCTCATCAAGTCGACACGGTGGTTGGTGTGACTCAACCCGTCACCTTTGAGGCCGACCACATCCATGCCATCGCTGCTACGTTGAAGTCGGGGAGGCTCGAGTTCAGTCTGGTGTCGAACGTCGACAACTTGGGTGAAGTGGTTGTTACTTCCACCGACATCACTGACACCGAAGGAAACACTCTGTATTTCGTCTATCATCCAGAAGAAGGCCAGACGGGTCTTGACCTCTCAGGGATGCTATATCACACAGAGGAGCCCAATGTGTTGAACCTGGATTATGCGTTCCATCTCATGGCGAGCGAGGTGTCTGCACCCGTGATTGAGATTGACGCTTATGTGGAGGCTTCCGACCTTGCTTTCAGCGAGATGACCGGCTATGTCGACACCTATGCCTCGAGCAGCCGCATCGACACGATATTCAGCCTGTTTCCCGACAATGTGTCAGGCAGCATTGAGGTGGAAGACGCACTCATCACTCTGCGCGAACGCAACTCGTTCAGCATGGCTTCCCAGCTTGAGATTGATACGGCGCAAGTGTGGGGCGAGACCATACAGCCCTATTCCATCTTCACTCCACTGCCTTTGATGATAGACCTGCCTCCCCATCCGAGCTTCACTGAGATGTTTCATCAGCCAGTCAGCGGATGGATCGACTTGCACTCGGCCCATGCCTTCTCCTCGTCGGTGTTTACTGTCAACCCTACGGGCTCGAATCAGTTGGTCACCATTAGCGACACTTGTCGTATCGATGTGCGCGTCGACGTCAGCATTCCTTTTTCGTTCAACGTGAGTGGGTTGCGGTATCTCGACACGGTCAATATGAAACTCAATGAGGTCGAGATGCCCGAGCTGGTGGAGAAGCTGACGCTCGATATCACGTTTCAATCGACCCTTCCCATCGAGTTGAGCGGCAAGTTCATGCTCTATGATTCGGAGACCGAACGCATCACTGATGTCTTGCTTGATGAGACCTCGTTGATTGCAGCCTCTTACGACGGACAAGCCCATGAGACGAATGTGGTGGTTGAGATCACCGATGACAGGGTCCAAAACGCCTTGAGCTCCGACCGTATCATCCTCTGTTTCGACCTCGATACCGATGCCCACGACGTGAGTTTAAATGGTAACCAAGGCCTTCAATTCTTCGCCAAAGCCAAGGTAAAATATAAAGGTGTTATTGAAAATGAAAATTTCTGAATATGAAAAAGATATGTAGATTGTTAATTGTCGGAGCGATTGCCCTAACTTCCTATACTACGGTGCATGCCCAAAACGTGTCGCCAGTCGACTTCATGCGCTATAATCCTTATCAGATGAATGCCAATCCTGCCACCGACTTGCCGTACCAAAGCGTCATGTCGCTCGTCGTCGGCAACATTGGCCTGGATGTGCAGAATACCACCTTGCGCTACGACAACTTCTTCGATTTTGATGCGCAAGGCCGTCCTACGACACTCAACCTGCGCCAATTGGCTAATAGCCTGAATGAGGACAATTATTTGGGTTTCGATGCTAACATCGACTTGTTTACCTTGTACAGACGCCTCAAGAAAGGTATGATTACCATTAACTATGGCGTGAAGGCACAGGGTGATGCAAGGTACAACGACGGCCTGTTCAAACTGTTGGGATACGGTAATGGTGCCTTCGTCGGTGACGACAATCCCGCAGAGATTCACATGAACTTGAACGTCACGGGGTATCAAGAACTGGCTGTGGGATATCAGTGGAATGTCAACGAACAATTGTCGTTGGGAGGCAAGGCAAAACTGCTCTTTGGCTTGGCCAACATCAGTACCGATGCCTTTGACGCACAACTCTTCACCGATGCCGATACCTATGCGTTACGCATGAAAGAGGATGTCGCCATGAAAGCCTCCATGCCCAAAGTGATTTATGTGGACAAGCAAGGGCAGCTGAAGGCCAATGGGCCTTTCAGCGTTGGCGAACTGTTCCGCAACCCGGGCTTCGGCGTTGACTTCGCTGCCGAATACAGATTCGACGATCGGTTTAGCGCGGTGGCTGCCATCCACGATCTCGGCTTCATCCATTGGGGCAAGAACAACCTCTCCATGACGGGTCAGGTGAATGACGCAGGCCAGTTCTACGACAATGGTGATTTCCTCTTCAATGGATTGGACGTCGACCAGGTGCAAAGTCTCTTCTCCGACGATTGGTATCGCGAACGTTTCTTAGACACCCTACAGCAGTATTTTCAGGTGGAGTTCGCGCCTATGGAAAAATACAATACCGCTTTGCACACAAACCTCTTGCTGCGGGGCAACTATGACCTTAACCCACAAAACCGTTTCAGTGCGCAGGTACAGGGCCGTTTCCTCGGTAGCGGCTTCCGTCCCGCCTTCACTGTGGCCTACTGCGGCTCGTTCTGGAACAACTTCAACGTGTGCGCTACTTACACGATGATGCCTCATAGCTATGACAACGTCGGCCTTGGCGTCTCAGCGATGATCGAGACCTGCAACATCTACCTTGCCACCAACAACCTCATCGGCCTCTTCAAGCCCATGAACATGAGTGGGTTCAACGCCCACGTGGGCATCGTCTTCAACCTGTGGATTCCTGAGCAACGTCTCATCGACGAATCCGGCAAACCTGACTATCTGGAATGACTACTGCCAAAATCTTCGGAATTGCTCGTCACCGTCTCACCGTCGACGGGGAGGGCGTCACCACTCTGGTGACGTTCAACGGATGCCCCTTGCGCTGCAAGTACTGCCTCAACAAGACCTCATGGGATATGGCCAAAGGCCGCGACTACACCCCCGAGTCGCTCTTCGAAGAGGTCAAGATCGACCAGCTGTATTTCCTTGCCACTCGTGGCGGCGTCACTTTTGGTGGGGGAGAGCCGCTGCTGCAGAAAGAGTTCATCAAGGAGTTTCGCGCATTGTGTGGAAACCAGTGGCAAATCGTGGCTGAGACCTGCCTCAACGTGCCTTCGGAAATCGTCGAAGAGATGAACGGTGTTTTGGATGGCTTCATCGTCGACATCAAGGACACCAACCCCGACATCTATTTGGACTACACGGGTAAAGAAAATGCTCTGGCATTGAAGAATTTGGAATGGATTTTGCAGCATGGTGACCCGAAGCGCATCAAGGTGCGAGTTCCCCATATTCCTGAGTATAACACTGACGAAGATGTGGCGAAAAGTGTGGAACGCCTCAAGGCGATGGGCGTAGTCGACATCGAAGAGTTTACCTATGTGATAAGGTGATTGGGAATGATGAATGCGGAATGATGAATGCAGAATGCAGAATCTTGAAATCCTGAAATTAGAAATCTTGAAATCCTGAAATTAGAAATCTTGAAATCTGAAATACCATGGCTAAAGGAAAACAAACCTGTAAGATCCTGAAGGAGATTCGCCGGCAGATTGCGGCTGAGAACGACATCAAGCTGGTCATCGAGGAGTGTACCTACCACGGCGATTGTCTCGGCACCTGTCCGAAATGCGAGGCCGAGGTGCGCTATTTGGAACGCGAGTTGGAGAAACGCCAGCGTCTTGGTAAGGCTGCCGTCTTTGCCGGGATGTCAATCGGTACTTTGTTGGCAGCTTCGGCTTGTGGGTCAACGGCTGATACTGCCAAGTCGAATGCCAACTGCTCAAGTGGCACCGAGATGACCGATGACACCATCCATCGTCCTCTAGCTGGCGATGTGGTGGCCATCGAGCCTCAGCAACAAGAGCCCGACACCATTGAAGAACCGCTCATGGGTATCTTCCCCATGTATAGGAATATCTTCACCTTCGATGCCGAAGCCTATCGGACCTTGCTGCAGCCCAAATTCGTTTTTGATGACATGGAGGGTCTCTCCATCGTCAGTGGCGAAATCCAATATGAATATGCCAGTCCCAATGGCACGCCTTGCCAGAATCTGGAGGAACTGGCCAAAATGGCCAAGGAATTCCGTGCACCCCATTATCTTGGTGGGGAGGAATATTTCCTTAAGGACCTCGCCAGCGAATTGAAAGACCTGCCCAACCTCAATAAATATACGGGCACCATGGAGGTGGAGTTTACCGTCAATCTTGAAGGCAATGTCGAAGAGGTGAAGGTTGTGAAAGGCATCAACAAGACCCTGAATGCAGCTGTGGTTACCGCCTTCGATAAGATGACATGGGATCCAGGTGAAGGCTTCTTGGAAGACCACACTTGGGGACAACGGATGAAGTGCCGCTGTGTTAAAAAGATCCAATTCCCGATAAAATAAATCTTGTAAAACGTTATCATCATGGCTAAAGGAAAACAGACTTGTAAGATCCTGAAGGAGATCCGCCGACAGATAGCTGCGGACAACGACATCGAACTGGTTATCTCGGAATGCACCCACAAGGGTGACTGCGCAGGCACCTGCCCCAAGTGCGAGGCTGAAGTGCGCTACCTGGAGCGCGAACTCGAGAAACGCCAGCGTCTTGGGAAAGCCGCAGTCTTTGCCGGGATGACGATTGGAACGGCCATCACCGCGGCATCATGCGGCCCGTTGATTC
This sequence comes from uncultured Bacteroidales bacterium, assembly GCA_947303625.1. Lineage (GTDB taxonomy): Bacteria > Bacteroidota > Bacteroidia > Bacteroidales > F082 > Limimorpha. The sequence goes on from CAMYYV010000066.1 coordinate 6,728, forward strand.
AACCTACGGCGGGCATGCCCATGGATCCGCCCGACAGCGTTATGGCAGCCGACTCCACCTCGTGCCGCCCCGACAAGCTGTTGGAAGGTGATGTGGTGAAGACCTTGCCAGACACCCTCGTCGTCGACACCATGCCAGAGCCCATCCTACTCGAAGGCGAGCCGCCAGTGCCCTTCGAAGATCCTGATACCATCGTGGTGAAGCCAAAGAAATAGGATGACCATGGCAAAAGGAAAACAAACTTGCAAGATCCTAAAGGAAATCCGCAGACAGATAGCGGCGGAGAACGACATCAAGCTAGTAGTCTCGGAATGCACCTACCAAGGCGACTGCCTCGGCACCTGTCCGAAATGCGAAGCCGAAGTGCGCTATCTTGAGCGTGAGTTGGAGAAACGCCAACGTGTGGGTAAGGCGGCCATGTTCGCCGGACTGGCGGTAGGGACGTTGTTCGCCACGACTTCATGCGACCGCATCATTCCTCAGCCGCTTGAAGGTGACGTGCCTTACATCCCCGATTCCACGGAGTTTCCCAACGATAGCAACCCGGGCGACAGCATCCCCGACGACGCCATCCTGCTTGAAGGCGAGGTGATGGCGCCCACCTCGGATGAGGAGGATAGTACCCCTGACCATCAGAATGAGGTTGTAACGGAACCGAAATAATACACAACTATATGTGGCGGCCCTTCGACGGGCTCAGGGACCTGACTATTCGTCTGACGAAGGTCCCTGAGCTTGTCGAAGGGCTGGTTTTTTTTGAAAAATTTTACCTGAATTGCATTTTATTCAAAATAAAACGTATATTTGCAACGTTAAAACAAAAAAAAAGAATACCATGAAACGAGGTAAACAAACCTGCAAGATCCTGAAGGAGATCCGCAAGCAGATTGCGGCAGAGAACGACATTAAGCTGGTCGTTGAGGAATGCACTTACCAAGGCGACTGCAAAGGCACTTGTCCAAAATGTGAGGAAGAAGTGCGCTATTTGGAGCGCGAGTTGGAGAAACGCCAGCGGATGGGCAAGGCTGCCGTGGTCGCAGGTCTTTCGGTCGGTTTGTTGGGCACTGCTCCTATGGCTATGGCCCAGATGCCTGTTGCCGATACACTCGACGCCGGCGGGACTGAAGTCATAACTGAGCCTTTGAGGGGTTTGGTGATGATGGAGCCTCAATTGTATTATGTAGAGTTGTCAAAGAATCCTGAATTCAAAAAGCAACTTAGGTATTCAATGATTGACTTTGAAGTGTTGGGCTTTGAGGTCAATGATTTTGAGGTCGACCAAATGAAGAAAGAGGCCAAGGCTTTCTATGCCCCTGTCGCCAAAGGTGGGCGGGAAAAACTATTGGCTTTCATCTCTTATAATTTGGGTGAAAAGGCAACCAAGCTTAAGGGCGAAATGAAGTTGTCGTTCAATGTGGACAAAGATGGAGTTGTGTCGATGGTTAAAGTCGAAAGGGGCATCGATTCCAAGACTGATAATGAGGTGATGGAAGCTATGAATGCTTACAGTTGGGAAAACGGCTTTTATATGACGCAAAGTGGCGAGATGAAGCGGATGCGGATGGGCTGCGATTGCGTCATGACGATTCGGTTTCCGCTGAAGCCTGCCACGTTAGATGATCTTTATATTGAAGAAGAAATCATAGAAGGCCTACCGTGATGGCCACAGAGTCCAAAAAAACTGAGAAACTAAGCAAAACAAAAACATCATGGCAAAAGGCAAAAAAACCTGCAAGATTCTGAAGGAAATCCGCAAGCAGATAGCGGAGGAGAATGATATTGAATTCGTGACTTCGGAGTGTACCTATAAAGGCGACTGCAAAGGCACTTGCCCGAAATGCGAAGCCGAAGTGCGTTATCTGGAGCGCGAGTTGGAGAAACGCCAGCGTTTGGGTAAGGCGGCGGCGGTGGCAGGATTGTCAGTCGGATTGATGGCAGCGAGTCAAACGGCTTTTGCGCAGCAACCCGATACACTGAGAATGGATACGATTACTGAGGAAGAATTGGAAACGGAACTTTTCGGCTGCATAGTAGAAACACTGCCTTCGTTTCCAGGAGGAGAACGAAAGTTATTCGAGTTTATTGGAAAAAATGTGGTCTATCCCAAAGAAGCTATAGATGCTGGTGTGGAAGGTCAGGTTTTTGTGGAGTTTTTTGTTGAAAAAGATGGCTCTATTACAGTTGGGAAAGTGCTCAAAGGCATTGGTTATGGTTGCGACGAAGAGGCTCTTCGGGTGATTGGCCTGATGCCCAAATGGGAGCCTGGCTCGCAAAGAGGGAAAAGAGTCCGCGTGAGACATACTTTGCCTATTACTTTCAAATTAGCCAAACAATAAAAAACTATAAGTCATGGCAAAAGGCAAACAAACCTGCAAGATCCTGAAGGAAATCCGCAGACAGATTGCGGCAGAGAACGACATAGAGTTCGTGACTTCGGAATGTACATACAAAGGTGACTGCAAAGGCACTTGCCCGAAATGCGAAGCCGAAGTGCGTTATCTGGAGCGAGAATTGGAAAAACGCCAGCGTTTAGGCAAAGCGGCCATTTTTGCTGGAATGACGCTCGGCACGGCCATCACTGCCGCGTCCTGTGGCCCGTTGGTCCAGCCCAATGCAGGTATGCCTATGGATCCAAATGATACTATCGTTGCCGCTGATACCGTTAGGAACGATAGCGTGGATGAGCCTTATCTACTTGAAGGCGATGTGCTGGCACCGGAACCGGATACAATGAAAACGGAAACGAAGAAATCTGCTTGCAAAAGCGATGAGTTATCGGCAATAGTAGGAGATGTTGATGATGACGAAGAGTGGGGCGTAACAGAAGGGTTTGTTGTGCCTTGGACAGATGACTCAGACGAGCCCGAAGTTTATCAGATTGTCGAGCAAATGCCTGCATTTCCTGGCGGTGAAGAGAAACTGCTGGAATTTCTTTCAAAGAACATAGAATACCCTGAAGAAGCGAGAAAGGCAGAAATTCAAGGTCGAGTGTTTGTGGGTTTTGTTGTTGAAAAAGATGGAAGCGTTGGTGATGTGAAGGTGTTGCGTGGCATCGGTGGCGGTTGCGACGAAGAGGCTGTGCGGGTGGTGAAGTCCATGCCGAAATGGAAACCCGGAATGCACAAAGGTGAACCCGTTAGAGTGTCTTACCAGATTCCGATTCATTTCAAGTTGGAAGATACACAAGAATAAAGTTTATTTCCTTAAATGTATCGAAAAAAGCAGTACCTTTGCCGACCCGGAAAACAAACTATTGAAGCAATGAAAAGACTATTACTATTATTTGCTTTGACTTTGTTATTAGGTCAGCTGCAAGCGCAATCACCGAAGAAGATAAAGGCTAAAGGAGATTATGTTCATCCTGCTACAAAAGCCGTTTTCCCTTTGCAATTAGGAGACTATCATCGTGATGGGCTGTATTCTTATGATAAAAAGAAAGAGAATGTCGGAGGCGTATATGAAAGTGCCAACAAACAAACCTTGTTATCGGTTTATGTTTACCCAGCGAGGATTGGCTACGATAGTAGAATTCATGATGAGTATTCAGGCTTGATGCAAGAATTGGCCGACATTCATGGCGGAATACATGCCACTTCAGATGCGGTTTCATACCAGAATGAAGGACTCAAGATTAATGGGCTTAGGTCGACTTTTTCTACCACAGGTAAAAACGAGTCGTTGACGCTTTATGAGTGTGGAAGGTGGTGGTTCAAGATGAGAATCACTTCGAGCGACCTTGACACTTGTCAAATGTCCCAATTGGAACAGACAGTGATGGATTATTTCGTGCCGACGAATTTTGTCAAGAATGATCCGTTGAGTGTTAAATTCGATGTTCATGTTGCTCCAGCTGTTATAGATGACTCTTTGATGCTGTGTTGTGTGCTTGGCGCAATTTTTGGGGAATTGCAATGGGTTAATGATAACGTTGATTCATTGGAAAGTGTAAGTGGTTTCCCCAGTCTTTATATAGAGGCTCACATGGCAGCGATTGAAGGTTTTGTAAAAGCTGAAAAAGACCATCCTGAACTGAATGGGGGAGAAGAAATCCATCATCAGTTGGAGCAGTTTAATAAAATCATAGAGAATGGCTTTTTGGAAGAGTATTTGTTTGACCAATATTTTGGTTGGCTAATTATCCCGAAGGACATGACTATTGATTCTGATGCGTTTTTTGAATGGCAGATGCAGAATCCTATAGATGTATTGATGGGAGTGCGAGCCAGAGAGTTCATGTGGATAATTGAATGTGCAGATTCTGATTAGATTTCTTTTCGTATCGTATAGAAAAAAGCCGTACCTTTGCCGCGGCAAACAGGGACTGAGATTCCCCTGCGGGGAATGGAGTGGTGTGTAGTTGTTTATAAGCGGCGGCTTGAGGTTTTGACCTATTGGAAGACGCCCGAGGCCGCCGCGGTATACAAAACGATCAAACTCCATTCTCGAAGAGAATCTCAATCTTGAATCTTGAATTTTAAATATTAAATCAACCGATATGAAACAACTCATCGAATGCGTGCCGAATATCAGCGAAGGCCGCGACAAGAATA
>CAMYYV010000067.1 GCA_947303625.1 uncultured Bacteroidales bacterium
GGGATGTCTTTCTGGTAGTCCGCCCAGATTTTCTGTTTTCCTTCGATTATCATTTAAGATTCAAAGATTTAAAGATTCAAAATTTAAAATTCAAAATTTGGGTTTAATGGTTGAGATGTTTTTCCCAATCGTTTTGGGTATATACTTTCATAAAATACTCCTCGTCAGTGAGGTGTTCCCTCTCTGCCTCCTGATGGGCATCACTCAAGACCTGCTCCATCAGTTCGGTGGCACCCGTGACGTCGAAAATCTTCTTCAGCTGGTCGAGGCTCTCCTGCGGAATCTTACGCAAGCCGCCAGGACCGTCGCCGTCGAGGTTGGATCCCATGCGTGCGTGGACGTCATCCAGATTGTCGTTGATCCACTTGCCGACAGGTCCGAATTCCTTGTGCGTCTCGTAATCGAAAGTGCGCGGATAGACACAATAGCCATAGTTTAAAACATTGGAGCACAAATCTTTAACCACAATATATTGTTGTCTCCCCTTTTCCGATTCCATATAGAGTCCGCTCCGCATCGAGAGCTTGCGCAAGGCCATGATGACCAAGCCAGGCGCGTTGGCACGCGGGCAGCGCGTCACGCATGACATGCACTCGCCGCAATACCAAATCGTGTCGCTTTTCAGCAGCTCTTCCAAATCGGATTCATTCTTGCGAGCAACGATATTCACAATATTCTTGGGATTGTATCTGTAGAACTCCGCTGCCGGACAAACCGCAGTACAGACGCCACAGTTCATGCAGGCCTTCATGCCCTCTTTTATCCTGTAATCTTTATAGAGTTCCTCAACAAGATGACCTTTATATCTGTATTCCATACAAATAGTAAATTAACTTACAGTAAATATACTTACTAATCGGCGGCAAAAATACAACTTTTGATTATACCTACGGAATTTATGTGTAGAAATAATCGTAAATTTGCGGCCCGATAAAAAGCCATGAACGAATTCAGCGAAGATAAAACCCTCGATATCTACGGTGCTCGAGAGAACAACCTCAAGGACATCGACCTTTCGATTCCACGCAATGCCTTAGTGGTCGTCACCGGCATCAGCGGAAGCGGTAAGTCTTCATTGGCTTTTGACACTATCTACGCCGAAGGACAGCGACGCTATATGGAGAGTTTCTCGGCCTATGCACGGCAGTTCATCGGCAACATGGAACGCCCCGATGTGGACAAGATTACTGGCCTCAGCCCCGTCATCAGCATTGAGCAGAAGTCGGTGAACAAGAACCCACGCTCCACGGTGGGCACCATCACTGAGATCTACGACTTCCTACGCCTGCTCTACGCCCGCATCGCCACGGCCTATTCCTACAACACAGGAGAGCCTATGGTGCGCTACACTGAAGAGCAAATCACCGACCTGATCCTCAAAGAATTCGATGGTCGGCGCATCATCGTTTTGGCACCAACGGTCAGAGCCAGAAAAGGTCACTACCGCGAGTTGTTCGAACACATTCGCCAGGCAGGCTTCACCCGTGTGCGCGTCGACGGCGTGATGCGCGAAATCGAGTTTGGAATGATGGTGGACCGCTACAAGACCCACGACATCGAAATCGTGGTGGATCGCATTGAAGTCCACAAGGACAGCCTCACCCGCATCAAGAAATCGGTACAGACCGCCTTCCGCTACGGCAAGGGTTTGCTCATGGTGCTCGACAACGACAGCCAGCAATTACGCTACTTCAGCCGTCTCTTGATGTGCCCCACCACAGGCCTCTCCTACGAGGACCCCGAGCCCAACACCTTCTCATTCAACTCACCCTATGGTGCCTGTCCCAAGTGCAACGGTTTGGGTGAGATCGCCGTCGTTGACAAGGAAAAGCTCATTCCCAACCCCAACCTCAGCCTCCGTAAAGGCGGCCTGGCTCCTGCTGGCGAATACAAAAGCAGCAGTTGGATCTTCAAACAACTGGAGGCCATTGGCCTGAAATACGGCTATACCCTCGACACGCCACTCAAGGACATCTCCGATGAGGCTCTTGATGTCATCCTTTACGGTACCAACGAGACCTTCGACATCAAACGCGAGGGCATCGGTGTCACCTCAACCATCAAAGTCAACTTCGAAGGCATCGTCAACTTCATCGAGGAACAGAACAACGAGGAAGCTTCGGCCGCCATCGCGCGCTGGGCGGGCTCGTTCATGAATCATGTGAGCTGCCCCGTTTGCGGTGGTACGCGACTCAAAAAAGAGGCACAATGGTTCCGCATCGACGGCAAGAACATCGCTGAAGTGGCCAACATGGACACCCTCAGCCTCGGCAAATGGATTGACGAACTGCCCAGCAAACTCACCGAACGTCAAAACGACATCGCCAAGGAAATCCTGCGCGAGATCCACAAACGCGTGCATTTCCTCCTCGACATCGGCATCGACTATCTGAACATGAACCGTCCGGCAGCCTCCTTGTCAGGTGGCGAAGCACAGCGTATCCGCCTGGCCACACAGATCGGCTCGCAATTGACAGGCGTTTTGTATATCCTTGACGAACCCAGTATCGGCTTGCACCAACGTGACAATCAGAGACTTATTGAGTCATTAAAGGAACTGCGCGACATCGGCAACTCGGTCATCGTGGTGGAACACGACAAGGAGACCATGCTCAACGCAGATTATCTAGTGGACATCGGCCCCGGCGCAGGTCGTCACGGCGGTGAGGTCGTCTTTGCCGGCACACCCGCTGAGACCAAAAACGGCCATTCCATCACTTGTGACTACCTCAACGGTAAACGCCAGATCGAGGTGCCGAAGACCCGACGCAAACCCATGGAAGGCGACTACCTTATAATAAAAGGTGCCAAAGGCCATAACCTGAAGAACGTGGACCTGAAGCTGCCCCTCGGCGTGATGGTCTGCGTGACAGGCGTGAGCGGTTCGGGCAAGTCCACCTTAATCAATGAGACCCTCTCCCCCATCCTCAGCCAGAAGTTCTACCGCTCGGTGAAAGAGCCGCTGCCCTACGACATCATCGAAGGCTTGGAAAAAATCGACAAGATCATCCAAATTGATCAGGCACCTATTGGACGCACACCGCGGTCCAACCCGGCCACCTACACCAAAGTTTTCGACGAAATACGCAAGCTCTACGGCGAGTTGCCCGAATCGAAGATCCGCAACTACAAGGCGGGACGTTTCTCGTTCAACGTGAAAGGCGGTCGCTGCGAGGCCTGCAAGGGTGCAGGTGTGCGCGTCATCGAGATGAACTTCCTGCCCGACGTCAGCGTGATGTGCGAGGAATGCCAAGGCAAACGCTACAATCGCGAGACTTTGGAGGTGCGTTACAAGGGCAAGTCCATCAACGATGTGCTCAACATGACCATCAACGAGGCAGTGGAGTTTTTCGAGAACATCCCGAGCATCATACAAAAAATCAAGACGTTAAAAGATGTCGGTTTGGGTTATCTAACCCTCGGCCAAGCCTCCACTACCATCTCGGGCGGTGAGGCACAACGTGTGAAGCTGGCCACCGAGCTCGCCAAACGCGACACGGGCAAGACACTTTACGTACTCGACGAGCCCACCACAGGCTTGCACTTCGAGGACATCAAAGTATTGATGCACGTGTTGAACAAGTTGGTCGACAAAGGCAATACCGTCCTCATCATCGAGCACAACATGGATGTCATCAAGATGGCGGACTGGATTATCGACATGGGTCCAGAGGGCGGCGACCGCGGCGGCTGCATCGTCTGCGAAGGCACGCCCGAAGAAGTCTCCAAATGTAAAGAGAGCTATACGGCTAAGTATTTGGGTTTAGAGTTGAGAAATGCGAAGCATTCGACGAAGTCAATGTAGAGTGTAGAGTTGTTGGAGCCAACAATAAGGTGATTTATCGCAACCAAAGCTCCCGTCCTTTGTACAGTTTTTCACCTTCCTTCAAACCATTCTTTTTCACAATCTTTTCCGGCTTCACAGCGAAGCGCAGCGCCACATCACGAAGGGTCTCTCCTTCCTGGACGGTGTATTTCTTCGCCTTCCAGTTGCGGTTGCGTAGCTTCTCTAGATACACCACGTCGCCGCTGTGGAAGATCACCTCCTCAGGGTGTTTTAGGCAGTTGTATTGGCAGAAACGATTCATCTTAATTCCGAAAGCTTCCGCTAACCCCTCTGGGGTCTCCCCTTCCTTGGCGAAGACAAACAATACACCGTTGTTTTCGTAGAGGAAACGTCCTTCAGGGGTCATGTCAGCCAAAGGGAACAGCGATTTGTCCTCAGGTGAATAGGCCAACTCGAAATACTCTTCCGCCTCTGGAGCGACAGGCTCGATTTCACTCTCCTTAATCTGGCCGAGGGCGATTTTATCGTATTGTGTGAGGTCGTAGAGTTCGATGCGGTCGATGAGTAGTTGGGCATACTTGGGGTTGGTGGCATAGCCCGCCGCTTTCAGGCCCTTGGCCCAGCCTTTGTAGTCGGTGATTTCCAAATCAAACAGGGCGGCATAACGGCTTCGGCCACAGAGAAACTCGGAATGGTCGCGGAACGACTGCTCCACATCGTCGTACTTGCGGAAGCACTCGTCCTTCTCGTCGTCGTCCATATAATAAGTGTCGCCATCCCAGCCTTTGTGGCACTTAATGCCGAAGTGGTTCTTCGCTACGCGCGCCAAGGTACTGTTGCCCGCGCCCGACTCCAAGAGTCCCTGCGCCAAGGTGATAGACGCCGGAATCTTATGGGTCTTCATCTCTTCGATGGCAATGTCCTTGTAGGTCTGGATGTATTCTTCAGGAGTAATCTTTTGCGCGAGAAGACTCAGCGGGAACAAAAGAGACAAGAATAAGGCGAGTTTCTTCATTTCTATTCGTTTATTTGCCCATGGCATATGGCTAATAGTCTATGGCCTGTGCTCACCTAGGTTGATGCAGGCCATAGGCCATGGGCTATTGGCTACAAAAATACATAAATCCAACCGAAATCGTATAAAACACAAAGAAAAAGCGTCTCAACTCCGAAAAATTCCCTATTTTTGAAGCCCATTTTAAGCCACTACTATGGACACGACGAGCCTTTTCAAGTACTTCCCCTCGCTGACCGACAAGCAGAAAGAACAATATAACCAACTGAAAGACCTGTACTTGGACTGGAACAGCAAAATCAACGTCATCTCGCGCAAGGACATGGAGCATTTCTATGAGCACCATGTAATGCACTCTTTGGCCATCGCCAAATACTTCTGTTTTCTGCCCGGCATGAAAGTGATGGACCTCGGCACGGGAGGCGGCTTCCCTGGCATCCCTTTGGCCATCATGTTTCCGCTGACAGATTTCTACCTCATCGACGGGACAGGCAAGAAAATCAAGGTGGTAAATGCCGTGAAAGAAGCCATAGGGCTTGAGAATGTGGTGGCCGAGCAGAAACGTGCCGAAGAGGTGAAAGACAAATTCGACGTGGTGACCGGTCGCGCCGTGATGACTTTGCCCGAAATCGCCAACTTAGCAGGCAACAAGCTTAGAATCAGAGGTGACGAGCAGGCAGGTGGTATCATCTACCTGAAAGGCGGCGACCTAACTGAGGAATACAAGGCGCTGAACCGCTATTGGAAACACAAACAAATTGCTATTAGTAAATGGTATAAAGAAGATTACTTTATGGAGAAATACGTAGTACATCTTTTTTGATCACAAAACCGACAAAACGTGCAAAACAACAAGAAACACAGACAAGCAACGGCTCGCAACCGCCTCGCCGTTGCAACTCAGCCTAAAGGCTGCCTGATAGTCCAAACAGCATCCGTAGGAATGCGTCTGAAAGGAGCCAGTTGGCGACTTTCCCTGTTGGAAAAAACGGTCTTGTAAGTTTTGAATGTTTTGTGACAACTGAACAATTGGACAACTGAACAACTAACAACTATAAAAAAATGAAAAAACTAACTTTAACCCTAATCGCAGTGCTTGCCCTGAGTGCGACCATGTTCGCCCAGCAAGCCATGCCCGTGCCTTTCGATCCGAACGTCAGAAGAGGCAAATTGGAGAACGGACTGACCTACTACATCCGTCACAACGAGAAACCTGCCCAGCGCGCCAACTTCTACATTGCGCAGAAGGTCGGCTCCATCCTCGAAGAAGAGAACCAACGCGGTCTTGCCCATTTCTTGGAACACATGGCCTTCAACGGTCTGGAGCACTTCCCCAAGAAAACCATGCTTGACTATATGGAGCGCAACGGCGTGAAATTCGGCACCAACGTGAATGCCTGGACGAGTTTTGAGCAAACCGTCTATATGCTCAACAACGTCCCCACCACCAACCCTGGCCTAGTGGACTCCTGTCTGCTCGTCTTACACGACTGGTCGAGCTTCATCTCCCTCGAAGACGATGAGATCGAGAGCGAACGTGGCGTCATCTTGGAGGAGATGCGTCAAGGGCTGGATGCACAGTCGCGTATTTACGACAAAATTTTGCCTGAGATCTACCCCAACAGCCCTTACGGTGTCCCCATGCCTATCATCGGCACCGAGGAAGTCGTGGCCAATTTCGATCATCAGTTCCTCCGCGCCTACTATAACAAGTGGTATCGTCCCGACCTGCAGGGCATTATCATCATCGGTGACATCGACGTGAACCAAATCGAGAACCGCCTGAAGGAGATGTTTGCCGATATCCCCGCCCCCGTGAATCCCGCCGAACGCGTCTACTTCCCTGTGGCCGACAACGCCGAGCCCATCGTGAGCATCGCCACCGACGTGGAAGAGACCAACTACAACATCATGGTGTCCTACAAGCACGACATTATACCGTTTGAAGAAAGAGGCGACGTCCAATACTGGATTAAAAGCTACCTTGACGAACTGATTTCCACCATGTACAACAACCGCATGGAGGAGCTTACCCAGAAGGCCAACCCTCCCTTCATCTTCGGTTACGGCTACTACGGCACCTTCTTCATCAGCAACACCAAGGATGCCTGGACAGGACTGGCCTACGCCAAAGGCAAAGACGGCATCAACGAGGCCCTCAGCGCCATCGTGGCCGAGAACAAACGCATGCAGCAATACGGCTTCACCGCTTCTGAGTTTGAGCGCGCCAAAGCCGACCTGATGAAACGCGTCGAGAACCAATACGACGAACGTGACAAGCAAGAGACCAGCAAGTATTTCTATCCCATCCTTTACCATTTCCTCACCAACGAGCCGTTGATGGGCATCGAGAATGAATACATGCTGCTCAGCCAAGTGTTGCCTGCCATACCCGTGGAAGCCATCAACCAATATGCCAAGGAACTCATCCGTGAGGACAATATCGTCATCACCCTGACCGCTCCTGAGAAGGAAGGCGAAGTGCTGCCCACCAAAGCCGAGTTGCTTGCCATGTTCAAGAAAGCCAACGAAGTGGAGGTTGAACCCTATGTGGAAACCGTCAGTAACGAGCCTCTCATTGCCACCCTGCCCCCGAAAGGCGCCATCGAAAGCAAGAAACACGACGACACCTTCGATGCCACCGTACTTACCCTGAAGAACGGCGTGAAGGTCATCTACAAACCCACCACCTTCAAGGACGACGAAATCATGATGTCGGCCTATAGCTTTGGTGGCTACTCCGCCATGGATCAGAGCGATCCTTACACCTTGCAGGAAATCAACGAGTTGGCCACCCTCGGAGGTGTGGGCAACTTCAGCGCCATCGACCTGCCCAAAGTGCTGGCTGGCAAAAAAGCCAAAGTCAGCCCCTTCATCGGTAACACCACCGAGGGCATGACGGGCAACTGCTCGGCACGTGACCTCGAGACCTTGATGCAACTCACCTATTTGTATTTCACCTCGCCCCGCAGCGACGAAGAAGCATTCCAATCCTACATCACCCGCACCAAGTCGATGCTGGCCGACATCGAGTCGAACCCCGACATCGCCTTCAGCGACAACCTCATCTTCGCCCTTTTCGACAACCATCCGCTCCGCAAGCGCATGAAGGCTGAAGACTACGACAAAGTGGACTATGCCAAGGCTCTGAAGCTCTATGCCGACCGCTTCAAAGACGCCAACAACTTCGTGTTCACCTTCGTGGGCAACATCGACCCTGAGACCTTCGAACCCATGGTGGAACAATACATTGGCTCGCTGAAGACCAAGAAAAACGACGAGACTTGGACTGCCAATGTGCCTGTCATCACCGACAAGGACGTTAACTGCCACTACACCAAGGCTATGGAGAACCCCAAGGTCACCTGCTACATGGTTTACAACGGCGACATGCAATTCAACCGCAAGAACCAGCTGACCATGCAAGCCTTGAGCGATGTGATGGACATCGTCTACACCGAGAAGATCCGTGAAGATGAAGGCGGCACCTACGGTGTGGGCGTCAATGCCAGCCTGAACAACCGACCGAAAGAGACCTTCATGTTCCTCATCGGCTTCAACACCAACAAGGACATGTATGAGAAACTGATGGGCATCGCTGTCGCCGAGCTGCAGAACGTGGCCAACCAAGGCCCACGTCCCGAAGACCTCAAGAAGGTGAAAGAATTCCTCATCAAGAAACACAGCGAGGACTTGGAGAGCAACCGTTATTGGATGGACTGCATACAGACGCTGGACCGCGATGGTTACAACCCAATGCAAGACTATAACGACATCATCAACGGTATCACCTCCGACGACGTGGCCAACATGGCGAAGGCCGTGCTGAAAGGCTATAAGAAGGAAGTGGTGCAGATCCCTGAATAAACGAGATTCCCCTCGGGGAATGGAGTGAGGCATAGTTTTCTTATGCGGCGGCATGAAGCACTTATACAACTCATGTTATTCCTGCCGCCGCTTAGAAAACAAACAACAGCACTCCATTCCCGCAGGGAAACTCAATTTTAAATCTTGAAATTACAAATCTTTAAATAAAATAATTATGGCAGAAAAAATTCAACAGTTACTGAATGAGAGTAAAACAGCACGCTGGACAGCTCTTATTCTCATTGCATTGATGATGTTCTTCGGCTACATGTTCGTTGACGTCATGGCTCCTATCAAAAGTGTACTTTGGGGCGAACTTGGATGGGATTCCGGCACTTACGGCACATACCGTGCAGCGGAATACTTCCTCAATGTATGCGGTTTCCTCATCATCGCAGGTATCATCCTCGATAAAATGGGCATCCGATTCACAGGATTGCTGTCAGCATCCCTTATGGTCATCGGTGCCGTTATCAAGTTTGTCGGCATTTCCGAATGGTTCCAAGACACATCCTTCTGCCTCTGGCTCAACAGCTGGTGGGTCTCAATGCCTGGCAGTGCCAAAATGGCCTCACTCGGCTTTATGATTTTCGGCTGCGGATGTGAAATGGCGGGAACAACGGTCTCTAAGGCTATCGCCAAGTGGTTCAAAGGCAAAGAGATGGCCATGGCCATGGGTGTCGAGATGGCAATCGCCCGCGTTGGTGTGTTCTCCATTTTCTCACTATCCCCGATGATTCACGATGCTTTCGTCAATTCGACGCTCTTCGGACATAACAGAGGTGTGGTGGCAGCGGTAGCATTTGGCATGGTACTCTTGATTATCGGCCTTATCTTCTTCGGTGTCTTCTGTGTAATGGACAAGAAGTTCGATCGCCAACTCGCCGAACTCAACGGCAGTGATGCCGAGAAGGAAGAAAGCGAGGAAGAATTCCAGGTCAAGGACCTCAAGACCATCTTGGGTTCCCTGAGTTTCTGGGTAGTTGCTTTACTCTGCGTCCTTTACTACAGTGCCATTTTCCCGTTCCAGGCTTATGGAGCCGAGATGCTTCAATGCAACCTCAATGGCATCAGCGCACGTGAAGCTTCCAACATTTTCCGTTGGTTCCCAATCGGTGCAGCTATCATCACCCCATTCCTTGGCAGTTACCTTGACCGCAAAGGTAAAGGTGCAACAATGCTTATCTTTGGTGCCATGCTATTGATTGTCTGTCACTTGGTTTTCGCTTTCCTGTTACCTGCTACAGACAGCAAATTCATCGCTTATGCGTCTATCGTAGTGCTCGGCATCAGCTTCGCCCTTGTGCCGGCTGCTCTTTGGCCTTCTGTTCCGAAAATCATCAACGAAAAAGTCCTCGGATCAGCTTACTGCCTCATTTTCTGGGTGCAGAATATCGGCCTCTGCTTCGTGCCCATGATCATTGGCAACGTTCTTGAAAACGTCAATGCTGCCGACCCCGCTGTCATTGAAGCCAAGAGACAAGTCGCCGAAGCCACCGCCCAACACCTCGACACAGACAGCATTCTTATCCCATACGACTATACTGTGCCGTTGATTATCTTCGCCTGCTTTGGTGTGGCTGCTTTGCTCATCGCCATATACCTGAAGGCACTTGACAAGAAGAGACACCTCGGTTTGGAGGAACCCAATATCAAATAAACCGATAACGACATCGTGAATTTGTAGAGACGTGCCATGGCGCGTCTCTACTTTTTTATTGATCAGGTTCAATCAGACTGTATTCTCACTGTCGTCCTGGCCGTTGGAATAGACTCATGTCTATGTAAAACGCAATGCCCATAGGACCAACAGGGACATTCGCTTCAGCATCTGATACGAATGGACGTTCCCTTTTCCTTAAGAGAAACTCACTGTATTATCTTCGTTGAATGCAAGGCATTTCAGCGGTGTCACTCTTTGACTCTACACAGACCTAAACTTTCCAGCTCTTGTTATATACAAATAAAAAGAAAGGCAACCCGTAATGGATTGCCTTTCCTTGTTTCATCGGTCGGGATGTAGAGACGTTTCCTGAAACGTCTCTACATCAACCGATGGTCATTATTGCATGACAGTAACGCGCTTGACGGTCACGCCGTTCTCGGTGTACACGCGCACCATGTACATGCCAGCGTTGAACTGGGCCATGTTCAGGGTGTACTGGTCAGCATCGAGTTCGGTGTCGAAGACCACCTGGCCAAGCACGCTCACCACAGTGATGCGGCTCATGCCTTCGGCCTCGATCGTCACGTTGCCCTTCGTCGGGTTCGGGTAGAGGGCGACGTTGCCGTCGTTCT
>CAMYYV010000068.1 GCA_947303625.1 uncultured Bacteroidales bacterium
TACGGCACCTTGTAGTCATAGATTTTGCCGTTGCTGATCTCCACCGTGCGGATGGTGATGTTGTCGAGGAAGGCGCGGTCGTGCGAGACCATGAGGATGGCACCGTAATAAGCCTTCAGAAAACCTTCGAGCCATTGGATGGACTCGATATCAAGGTGGTTGGTGGGCTCGTCGAGAAGGAGCAGGTTGGGCTTCTTCAGCAGGATCTTGGCCAGTTCCACACGCATCTGCCAGCCGTTGCTGAACTCGCGCATGGGGCGCAGCATGTCGTCGTGGCTGAAGCCCAAGCCAACCAAAATCCGTTCCGCTTCGCCTTCGATGCTGTTGCCGCCGAGCAAGGCCAAGCGGTCGTTCAAGTTGTACAGCTTGACGATGAGTTTCTCGTATTGCGGACTTTCATAGTCGGTGCGGTCGGCCAGTTCCTGTTGCAAGCGTTCCACATCGTGTTCCAGCTGATGGTATTCGTCGAAGGCGGAGAGGGCCTCATCCAAAACGGTCCTCGGGCTGTTGACGTTCTTCTCTTGAGGCAGATAGCCAATGGTAACGCCTTGTGGGATGATGATATCGCCCTTTGAAGGCTGTTCCAATCCACAGATGAGCCTCAGCAGCGTGGTCTTGCCCGCGCCGTTTTTGCCCACTAAACCGATTCGGTCCTTTTCGCGAATCAAGAAGGAAATGTCGGTGAAGAGGTCCTCACCCGTGAAGTGCATGCTCAGGTTTTGGATTGAAATCATAGTGGCCGTTTTAGGCGGCAAAGGTAAAGATTTTTATTGTTTCATTCTCCTCATTCATCATAGTGATGATATTCCCATAAACCTAATATGTTAGGCAAGAAAGGAACGATGCCATCTTCTTCAACCACAGCATAAAACGGTTCGGCTATTATATCATCCTTAAAAACAAGGAGATTACCCACTTGATTCCAGCATCCTGAAAGGAAAACCATATCGCCAATTGTGAATTCAAAACGACCATCTTCCTTTAATTGGAAATCCGTCCCATGTCTGCTGAAATCCTTCCATACATACCAACCTGTATCACATGCAAATGTTGAATCGGCTCGCCAATGAACCCAGATGTTTTTTGTGTGCGTTTCATAATCTTCGATGGTTTTTGTCCAATCCCACCGCTGTAAATCATGGTCATATTTGAATGTCTTGCCTATCCATAAATGGAACCCTTTTGTGAGCACTAAATCACGAGAATCAAGAACTCTCATCTCCATTGTAAAGTTGAGCAAAACATCTTTTAGCCGAATAGTGTCACCGTTCCATTCATACTTTCCAAATGACACACGATCATATGTCAATACATCATCAAATGAATTGTCAATATCCAAAGCGTAATACCCATTTTTGATAATAATCGTGACCTTTTTATCTTCGGTTAAAACATATTCGCCTTCCTGAGCATAGGCATCATTCGCATTAAACAAATAGAGACATATTAGGGCAAAAACGATTTTAAGGCCATGCCTACAGATTTGCAATATGAATCTATTGATGCTCATCTTGAAATGACAAAAGGTTTAACCACCATTCCGTTTTGCGACATGATTCTCACCCGATACAAACCATTTCCGAAGTCCGACAAATCCAGCTGCAAAGCATCACCGTTGGCCTCTTTGCTGAGCACGACCTGCCCCAAGGCATTGTAAACCATTACCTTTTGCATTTCCTCCAATTCAATGGTAACGCATCCATTGGTTGGATTGGGATACAATTTAAGCGAGGATGCAAGGTTTTCTTCGGTCGCAGTCAGGTCGATGGCCACATAGTTTTGGTCGGGATTGTTCAAAGTGGTGGCATAGTCAGACTCGCAGGTCTCGCCATTGTCGGCCAGATAAAAGGCCGTGAGGCGGTAGTAGACGTTCTCATGGTCATCATCGGCCAGGTTGTCGCGGTATTCGTAATACAGCTGGCTTTCGATGGCAGGAATGGAGGCCACTTGCTCATAGTCTGTGTTGTCGAACGAGCGATATAGGTTGTACTGCTGCAGGATGTAGCCATCCTTGCCGAGCGCCAACTCGCGTCCGGCTTGGTTGGTAACAAAAGCACGTAGCATCCAGGTGTAATGCATGTTGAAGGTGTGCATGTCGGTCCAGGTCTCGCCGTCCAACGACACCCAACGTCCGTTAGGATTCCCCATATCCTGGCAAGCGGCTGCCGGTCGCGACAAGCCTTGCTGTCCGACAACGATCCATAGCGGCTCATTTTCAGGGATTTCGTAGGCGGGACTGATGGTCTCCTCGTGCCAGGCTTGTGCGTTGGTCAAGGCCATGTTTTGGGAACGGACCAAGGTGCGGGGTGCCGTGTCACCACCCACGTAGATCCACAGTTGGTAGGTGCCCGCGCCTGCATCGTAGATCGACACTTTGCGCAGTGCCGTCCCCACATAGTCAGCAAGGTCGTCGGCTTCGAAACGGATGGCCCAGAAGATGCGAGGCTCCTCGCCGCCCAACGAGCGCTTGAAGACACCGTCATCGTAAGAAAGCCACTGGTTGACTGGCTCAGGACGTTCGCCCCACGAAATCAAGGCGCCATGGTCGTTATCGTCCTCATAATAGAACGTTCCATCCAGCTTTGTAGGCGGATCGCAATAGGCAGGAAAGACCGCCGTGGTGCATTGCTCGCACGACATGGAATAGTAGGTGCCGTCGGTTGGGCCGTCATAGATGAGACGCAGACAATACTCCACCTCACCGTGCAATTGAACGGTCTCGTCCAAATAGTTGTTTCCCTCGGTAAAAGCGAGGAACACTCCATCACGCATCAGCATAGCCCCTACAAAGTCGCCTTCGGGATACTCCCACGAAAGCTCCAGTGCCTCTCCATGCAGCATCCATGTCAATGCTGTGGAACCAGCAAAATCAGTGCAAGAACGATATACCCATGAGCAAGAACGCCATTCGCAGGTTTCGGAAAGATACACCGGCCTCACTTGCGCCGTGCAGTTGTCGCCTTCATTCAGTGCACTGACATCGAATTGGAAGGTGGCGTCCGTCGTAGCGCCCACCACTTCCCCATTCAGCATGATCTCAAAATACTGCAAGTCACGGTTTCTTTCTATCGACCAGATGGCCCATCCTGTTGAAGACACATAGAGACTATCAATACCGTTGGTTGCCTCCATCAACACCACCTCAATTTGGGTCGGCTCGAAAACAGACAGTACAGAGTCAGAAACATAGTCCACAAAGCCATCGAGATGCACCCTGAGATTGTATGCATCACGATAGACGTCTGGCATCAACACATGTCCATCGCCATCCAAGTTTGCCTGATAGGAGTGGCCTTGTGACGAAAGCATCACCGTGGCTCCCGCAGGTGGCACTCCCACATTGGTAGTAGCCAAGATCTCCAACGCCGTCGTCATGTCCTTGTCAAGATAGGCCGACCAGATGGTGTCGGAATGGCTTCGGTTGCCTTCGTAATAGGCGCTCACGCCCCAGCGGTATTGTCCCCAAGGCAAGCTGCCCCAGTTCATGTCCATAAACACCGTGTCGGTCAGGTGCGAGGCCATCAGCACAGGTGTTTCTTCAAAACGGCAACGGAACAAGTCGTAGTATTGGAAGGAACGCGTCATCTTGGCGCTGTCCTCAACATAGAAGCGGATATAGTCCACATAGTAACAGTCGTCGCCCACATCGGTAGAGGCATCTTTGACATAATCCCAGCGGAACACATGCTCGCCCACGGTGATGTCGAACCGATGCTCGGTCCAGTCCTCTTCGCCCGAACACTCCAGCTTCTTCACGCCATCGAGATAGAAATGCCCCATATCCCAAGAGCTCTCCGACGAGATCTTGCTATAGAAGCTCATTTGCCCTTCGAAAGGCACATACACCGACACCTCGATTCGGGAGAGGCCGTCGCCAACACCTTGGCATGTCGACTTCATGCAGTAATCGCCTTCGTAAGCATTCAAGGTGTCGAGGGTCCATGGATAATCGCTCAAAGTGTTGTTCCATGGGAAGCGGCTGAAGTCGCCTGTTTCAAAGTCCTCCACCAGCAAGGGGTCGCTCATCGACCAGCTGATACGCACCAGGTCGTTGGAGAACTGCCGCGCCGCCACATATCTCACGGGATAGTACACTTCGTACAACACGAAATTCAAATCCGTCAGAAGCTGACCTTCTATGATTTGCAAGCTGTCTTCAATACACTCTGTCTGGTAGCCTTCAGCCAAAGCGCACACGTGATATATGCCTTCGGAGAGACTATCATGGAACACTCCCAATGAGTCAGTAAACAATTGATAAACAAGCGTATCACCTGCCAAGGTGACACCTGAGAATGTCACGGTGGCACCTTCGATGGGGGTGATGGCATCCTGTTCGAAGACACCTCCGGTAACGGCGACCTGTGCCTTGACACTATATGACATCATCACAAGGGCAACAGCAAACAGCATTACAATCTTCTTCATAGCCCACCCTTTCATTGTTTCACGAATTTTGCCGTCATAGAAGTCGACGAACCTTTTACCAGGATGAAATAAAGACCCGAACGGAGCTCGCTCAACGCTATCGAAAGCTCGCCCAACAAGTTGGAACTCACTTTGGCCTCGGGAATCACCGTCATCCCTAAGCTATTCAAGACAAGCGCCTTATACTCCTCGTTGGCTTTCAATCCTCCCACAACGACCTTTTCGTCGGCGGGATTGGGATACACCAAGAGCTCGGCGGTCGGGTTGCCATTGTTCGGATACCACATCCCTACTCTGCCTTCTTGGCTGACGAAGAGATGCAATCCACTCACCGAAGGCTGTTCGCCCGAGAGCGTGATCTCTTCACACATCCCCCGACCATAACGCGGCAGGTCGGCCATCAGGTGATAGGTGCCGAAAGGCAAGTGGTTGAAACTGAACCTACCGGCTGCGTCGGTAAGCGCGAAGCCGAGGACCCTCTGTTTAGTTGCGTTGAGCAGCAGCACGCCGACATTCGAAAGACCGCCGGAGCAATACTCCACATCCCCCCCATCGCGCAGCCACGAATGGCAATAGAAGTCGCGGGCCTTGAAGGGGTCGTCGGGATAGTCGAACACACCGCTGATGCTGCCGTAGCCTATGTTGAAGCCCTGTTCTCGCGTGGGCAATGCGATGTCGACATCATAGACGTCGCCATCCACTTCGATCATGTTCGACTCGTTCCATTGCAAATCGCCCAAATAGTAACAACCTCCTGCGGTCGCATCCAAGGTATCAGGGAAGGCATACAATGTATAGGTATCGGGAAGCAAGGCGTCGAACCTAAAGTAGCCCATGCTGTCGGAGACCGTCCGATAGAAACCCGACACAAAAGGATTGTCGTTGCTCAAAGCTGCTGCAATCACCTGTGTGTTGGGGCGAGGCACTCCTTTGCACCAGGTCTTCCCCTCCAAAGCATAGTCCTTAAACAACTCAAAGCGAACCACATCGGAGGCATAACCACAGAACGACCATGCTTCGAGCAGCAATTCAACGTAGCCCTGTTCCTTATCCGAAGCCCCTGGATAATAGACGGTGTGCAAGACCAGCGAGTCCTCAAAACGACCGTCGCCCATCGAGCGCCAACGGAGCGAATCATAGTTGTAGGCTTCAGCTTGATCGAGTACCAAAGGCCTATCCAATCCACTGAAGCCATCATCGCCAGCAAACACATTCAATGCCTTATAGAGTTGAAGCTGCATGGCATCTGTCTTCACCGTACCATTGGCACTGACACGCAAGGTCAAGGTCACCTCGCCTGCTTCGAAGTCGGCTTCAGAGGGATAATAGACCGGCCTTAACGACAAGGTATCGGAAAAGGCACCCGTGCCAGATGTCTGCCACACAAAGCCACTATAGGTATAGGGGATGGTGGCATCGGTAATGGTAAAGCCAGCTTGTGAGGCGCACATATATCTATCGGCACCGGCATAGGGATAATAAGAGGCAAAGGCATAGGCACTCTGTCCAGCTGAGGCATACACATCGGGGTTGTATGCACGGTCGCAAGCCATGACCGCAACATTCTCCGACTGCTGCGGCGTGAGCACATAGGAGTTTTCTACGATTCCGTCGATATGATTGGCAAACTTATAGTAATTGAAATCGCCATAAAACAACACATAATGGTCGATATCGCGCTCAAGGTTTTCATCCCATGAGACAAGCCAACGACTGTTCACGAACTGTTTCTTCACCTTAAACGGCGGAGCAATGGGAAACGTAGTGTCGCATTCGCCTAAGAGGTTTTCATAGAGAATCTCGCCCAACGAAGGCGTATCGTGCTTGTCGAGGATGACAGATTCAATCTCAGCCACCGACTCGGCATCCCAGTAGTTGCCTCGCATGTCAATGTCTTCAGTAGAGACATTAGCGAAAAGTGTGACATCTTTCTTGTAATGCAAGAAGTTGTTGCCGTTCATTCGCGACAACCCCGACGGAAAACTCACAACTCTTTTCTTCGCCTCGCTGATGGTGTTGCCCACAAAGGTCACCGAGCCCGCCGCTAATACGTTGGTGAGAGTCAATTCGTTATCGTAGAAAGTGTTGCCTTCAAAAACCAAGTGACACACTCGCATCATCCTGACCGCCTCGTCGTTGCTCCAAAACACGTTATTGCGGATGACGACCGAGTCCATCGCCGCCTTGATGCCGTAGGACGAATAGTTAGAACCGCCTTCGGGCAAATCGCTGGAGATCAAGTTATCCTCGATATAGTTGGTAGCCTCACGGTCCGACACACCACCTATCGTTTCAAAACTGATGGCGGTGGCAGCACCTTGAAAACAGTTGGCAGTGATATGATTGCGGTTGCATTTGAAACCGTAAGCCACATTGGATATCTCGATATTGATTTGGCCCTGGTCGAAGATGTTGTGCGAAAAGACGTTGTCTTCGCTGTCGCCAGCACGTGCCTTCAGTTCGATACCCGACACGCATTGAAAGAAGAAGCAGCTGTCGACCAAAAAGTTATGGCAATCGATCAGTTCCATTCCCTTACCAGCATAGTAATTGTTGAACGAGCAATGACTGACGCTCACGTTACTGCTGGTAGAAGCATTCACTGCGGTCAGGGCACCGACCACCTCGACATAGGCCATCCTCACCGTGTCGTCCTCAGTGATATTCTTCAGTTGGATGCCAGCCCAGTCGTGAGAAAACTCGTAACACAACAGGTACACCGAGTCGTTGCGGCTGCCTTCGAGCAAGAGGTTGCCTCCGTCGATGCGCAAGTATGCCGACTGTCCGAAATAAACCTTAACGCCACCTTCAACACGCAGGGTGCCGCCATCCTGAATGGTCAGCGACTCGTTGACCCAATACACCGAATCGCCTCCCAACCTCGGCAACACCAGCAATGTGTCGACCTCGCCGTTGACGGGGACATAGTGCTGTGCCTCCAACAGCACGCAAGGTGCCAGCAGGAGCAGCAGAAGGAGATGCCTTATGTATCGAATCGGTTTCATGACTTAGAGATAATAGGTCAAGCCTAAACGAAAGTCCCACATCCGCATCCTCATATCGAACGGGAAGTCGGCGCGATACAGCGAGCCTTGGGTCACACGATAGTGCACCTCAGGCACCAACTCGATGCGGTCGGCCACCTTGAAAGCCACACCCAGGCCCCCATAGAAAGAAATCTTCGTTGGCTCCACCTGGTCCCTGGTAATAGGAGCATGGAACGGTGTTTCCGTCGCGTTGAGCGAACCGGCTTGACCGACCAGGAAATCAAACGAGATACCTGCCTTGGCGAAAGCCCTGAAATGCTCCATCTTGACGAAATCATAGGCAGCGAAGAGGCTCACGCTCAGATAATCCAGCCTATTGACATCGCGATAGGCGAAGTTGGTCGTGGTCAGTGGGACATAGGTCGAGTCGAGGATGTATTGATAGGTGGTATCGCCAGTGGGGTGGACAACATAATAAGCATCCAAGGTGTCGTTGACATAGTAGTCGCCATCGAATGTGGTCTGTTCGAGTAAGAAGCGGTAACGCACCGAACGGTACGACAGGTTCATACCCGTGGTGAGTCGGTTGTGTTTGTAGCCGCCATCGAGTCCAATGGCGTATGCAAAACTTGGGGTCACGTCAACCATGCCGTTTTCAGGCTCTGGCATACCGCCTTCATGCTTGAAACTCACCGAGCTCAAAGCCACCGAAGGCGTCATAAACCAACCGTTGTTACGGAACTTGGGCCACGGAATCTGCCATCCTTGATATTTCACAGTATACACCGTGTCGGTCTGCACCTCGTGTTGAACCTTGACAACGGTATCGTAGCGCATCACGGTTTTGATGACTTGAACAGTATCGTAGATGTGGATGACCTCTCCCGCCTTAGGAACGACGCTGTCCGTCTTAGGCTTGACGATCTCTATGCGAGGGTCAGCGGGCTGCGTTATGGTGGCATCCGGCACGTTGACAAGTTGTTGGTTCTTCTTGATCACATATTGTTTTCCGATTTTCTTGAAGCCATAGTCGGTGCCTTTCAGCAAGTCTGTCAGCACTTCTTCCACCGACTTGTAGGAGCAGGAGTAGCTCTCGATGCGTATCTTGCTCAGTTCGGCCTTGCTGAAAGCGATGTTCAGCTCATAGTCGACGAACAGCTTTTCTAAGGCCTTGTCCAAGGTGCACGACTCTACCGAAAACGAAATCAAAGGATTGAACGTCTGAGCCATCGCGCGTTGCGACAGTGTCACGGTCAAGAACAACAGGAGGGTTATGATGAGTTTAGGGTATTTCATATCCAATTCCATTCAAAACAGGCCGCTAAGATACGACAAAAAAATGAGAGTAATCTCATTCCCTTGAAAAAATGGTTTTAGAATATGGATTTGGATTAGCGGATCCGGTAGGTCTCGCCATCCTTGGTGACCGTCACTTCCGATGCCAGGGCGATGGTCTCGAGCACATCATCGATGGTCTCTTCGTCGTCGATACGGACGGTGAGCGTCTTGGAGGCGCAGGATTCACCAAGGTCGATGTCAACCTTGTAGATGTATTCAACGGCTTCCACAATCTTCGAGAGCTTCTCGTCGTTGAACACAAGGACATGGTTGGTTTGGAGTTCGTCTTGTTTCACCTCGGAATAGGTCAACATCGTTAGGTCACTATCCGTGGCGTCCCATACGCCACGCTCGCCCGGGTTGAGCTCCACGCGCGAAAGGGTGTTGCCTTTCTTGTCGAAGGCAGTCATCATCACCTTGCCAGTGTAAAGGTCGACGGTGTAGTGTTGTGCTTCCTTGTCGGCATTAAGCAGGAAGGTGGTGCCAAGCACCTCCACATCCATGTTACCGCAATGAAGCACGAAAGGACGCTTTTCGTCTTTGGCGACATCGAAATAGGCCGAGCCTTCGAAGCTTGCCGTGCGTTCGTCGGTGGCGAAACTCTTGGAGTAGCTGATGGTGCTTTCGCTATTGAAGGTGATCGAAGTGCCGTCAGGCATGACATACTCCGATTCATTTTGGCCGTTATAGGCGTAGGTAATAGTGGAGTTGAATGGATTCTTGACAAGGAATCCAATGAACAGGGCCACGACGAGCGCTGCGGCCACACCTGCAACATATTTATAGTTGCGCCGCAGCCAAGGCATCTGTACTACATTAGTTTCGATTTCCTCAACTGGCAAGGAATCGATCTTGGCATTGACAGCGCTGAGGGCAGCTTCCACATCTACTTCGTCGAGCTCGGGCATGGCAATGAAGCCTGTAAGCCTCTGCAACTCATCCTGATCTTTCAACTCCTTGAAATAAAGACGATTTTCTTCCGACTCGGCCACCCAAGAAAGCAGTTCAAGAGCTTCCTCGGTCGAGCATTGCCCGTCCAAGTAGCTCATGATTAAGGCTTCATATTTGTCGTTTACCAAGTCCATTTCAATCGTTTTTATCTCATCGATTCACTTTTATGACTAACAACTTTTGTTTTACCCTTAGTCAAAAAATGAATTTTTTAAAAAATTATTAATTGGGGTAATTAATGCGGCCTCCAACTCTCTCAACAAACCCAGGAACTGAGGGTTCAAGGACCGCGGTCGACTTAGAGATATTCTTTCAGCCCTTCCCTAAGTTGTCTGATGGCTGCGCTCATGTGGGCCTCGACGGTTTTTTGCGACACGCCAAGCTTTTCTGCAATTTCGTTATACTTTAGCCCTTCGAAGCGGCTGGCGAGAAAGACCTCGCGGCGTTTTTCGGGCATAGTGGCCAGTACCTGGCGGTAGGAGGCCTCCAGATTGTTTGACTGCAATGTCTCCGAAGGGTCATTGCTGTCAGACTCGCCGACACCGCCGAAGACCCTCTCGTTGGCCTCGGCATGCGAACGCTCCTTATTAATATAGCTGATGGCAGCGTTGCGAACCGAACGCGTCATGTAAGGTTCAAAACCCGTAGTGAAGCTCAGTTTTTCGCGGCTCGACCACAACTTAACGAACAGGTCCTGCACAATCTCAGCAGCCGTGTCGGTATCGCCGACAAATCGGATGCAGAAGCGTAACAAAGGCGTGTAATAGCGGCGGAAAATCTGGTTGAATGACTCCCTGTCGCCCGTCTTCATTTTCCCAATCAGGACGTTAAGCTCGTTTTCGTTCATCGATGAATTAATAAAGGTATTAATATCGAGGCAAAAGCCGTGGCAAAGGTACACATTTTTATGAGACGACAGTCCAATTGAAGCAAAGTTGGACAATTTTGGGTTCAAAAAAATGCCCAAAACAATCCCAAAAACGCTCCAAAAAAGGTCAAGTCATCCAGTTTTCGTCCATTTTGTTGAATTAATGATTATTTGTATATCATTGATTTTATGTTAGTTGTATGAGCAATTAACAGTTTTTTGAGAAAATTAATGATAAAAACGAAAAGAAAATCTTGACCGATTGAAAAAATGTGTATTTTTGCAGTCCGA
>CAMYYV010000069.1 GCA_947303625.1 uncultured Bacteroidales bacterium
GTGGAGAACATGGCCTACTTCACGCCTTCCGACATGCCCGACAAGAAATACTACATTTTTGGCAAGGAGACCGGCCAGCAGTTTGCTGAGCAACTCGGTGTGCCGCTCCTCGGCCAGATCCCGATTACGGAGAAGATCGCCGAATGCGGCGATGCTGGCACCCCGCTTGCCTTGGATGCCGACTCACCCGTCACCAAGGCCTTCGACCAGATTGCACAGGAAATCATTAAGAAAGGATAGTCCTGAAAGGACGTATCGAATACAAGCAGGCGATTTCAATCCCTGCGAAAAAAGAGCAAAAGAATAACAATATGGACAAAGAAGCAATATTGCGCAAAGTCAAAAACGTCCTCGACCAGGTGCGTCCCTACCTCCAACAGGACGGCGGCGACGTCAACTTCGTGGAACTCACCGACGACATGGTTGTGGTGGTGGAGCTCACTGGAGCCTGCGGAAGCTGTCCCTACAGCACGATGACCCTGAAGAACGGCATCGAAACCGTGATGAAGAAAGCCATCCCCGAAATCACTGCGGTGGAGCAGGCCGAAACACTGGAATTATAAACTGATTGTCTAATATAAAACTAACGAAAATGAAAAAAGTTCTATTCTCATTGGTGGCTATGCTGCTCCTCTCGGTGAGTGGCTTCGCCCAAACGACCTATACCATGGTCAACACGGCCTCGCAGCTTGAGCCAGGCCAGTACATCTTGGTGGGCTATGACAACGACGGACAAGCCTTTGTCATGAGCTACCAGAAGAGCAACAACCGCCACGCCGTCGCTATCGACGAGGCTGGTAGTGTCATCACGGCCACCGTGGCCACCGACCCGTCGTCGCAAACCGAGGCTTTCGAGTTCACCCTCGACGGTGCCCCGGGTGCCTGGACTCTTTACGACGCCCTTAATGAGGGCTATCTCTATGCTGCCGGTGGTGGTAACTACCTTCGCACGCAGAGCACCCTCGACGACAAGGGCCGTTGGACTATCAGCGACGGTGAAGAAGGCGGTATGGTGCCCGTCAGCAACGGCGGCGTGGAGCAGTGCTACATGCGCTACAACATCTCGTCGACCCTGTTTGGCTGCTACAAAGAGTCGTCGAACATAGCTGCCCCCGTGTATTTCTTCAAGGCTGGCGGTGCTGCCGAGCCCGATCCGGAGCCAAGCAACTATCCCACCGAATTCGAGGCTTATGTTG
Source organism: uncultured Bacteroidales bacterium (assembly GCA_947303625.1). Lineage (GTDB taxonomy): Bacteria > Bacteroidota > Bacteroidia > Bacteroidales > F082 > Limimorpha. The sequence goes on from CAMYYV010000069.1 coordinate 1,197, forward strand.
ACGGCGTGGATGTCTATGTCACATGGGAGGATGCCACGGGCGAACAGTTGCCTGCCAAGTACTTGGTGTTAGCCTCCACGGGCAACATCACCGTGCCTACCGATGGCACTCCTGTTCCCGACAGCGACTTGGCCAAGAACGTGTCTTACGGCCAAGGAATTGCAATCTTCGAAGGTCTCCAGAGCAATACCACTTATCATTTCGCCATCTTCCCCTACACCAACAGTGGTTCCAACATCGACTATAAGACCGACGGTAGCTATCCTACGGCAACCCTTACCACCGAAAGTGTCGAGTATCTGATTAATGAAAACTTTGACGAAGGACTGGGTGTGTTCACGGCTTACAACGCATACGGCGAACAAGAATGGCACCAAGGCACCTATCAAGGCACGACCTTTGCCAATATGAATGGCTATGCCAACCAAGCCAACCATGCTAACGAAGACTGGCTTATCAGCCCGATGATTGTGATTGCCCCCGATGCCTACGACGAGCTTTCCTTTGAATTCCGTACGGCCAAGAAGTATGATGGTCCCGACCTGCAGGTGTTGGTGTCGATGAACTATGAAGGCGAGGGCGATCCTAGCGATGCCGATTGGGAAGATGTCACCGATGCCTTCGACTTCTCGCAGGGCGACTACGAGTGGGTTGAATCGGGTGCATGGCTGATTGACGAGGTCATCCCTGGCCACTATCATTTTGCTTTCTTGTACACCAGCACCGACGAGGCTGCTGCCTCATGGGAAATCGATTACGTGAAACTGATCGGTAAGACCTCGGTTTCGGTAAACGAGAACAACGTCCAGGCCGTCAGCCTCTATCCTAATCCTGCCAGCACGCAGGTAACCTTCACTCTTGAAAACGATGCCCAGGTCAGCGTCTTTGACATGACGGGCCGCATGGTGAAGGAAATGAATATGGCCGCCGGCAGCGCGCAGCTTAACGTGAACGAGCTTGAAAACGGCGTCTATTTCGTCAACGTCCGTTATGTCAACGGCACAACAGCCGTCACGAAGTTCGTGAAGTTCTAAACATAATCAAAGATAGGAAAAGTGACTGCCTTCGGGCAGTCACTTTTCACGTATGAAAAACATTCTCCTCATAGCATTTCTGTTCTTGTCTGCATGGGCCTCCGCCCAGCAGATAGAACCGGTGCGCTATGAGGTGAGCCGATGGAATAAGGGACAAGGCTGTCATTTCCAGACCCTCGGCAAGGACGATGGTATCATGGTCTACGAGACCGAGAAGACCGACAAGGCGAAACGCCGCTTGTGGAGCTTTGCCTGCCTCGACAGTACCCTTTACGAGACCCGAAACGACTTGATACCCTTGCCCGACAAAGTGCGTTTTACGGCAGGGGATAGCGATGGGCGCTTTGCCGCCTTCCTCTTCGTCAACGACGGCAACAAGAAAGCCGCCGACACACTCGATTTCATCGTGGTTTCGTTCGACAAGACGAACGGTGCCTATCGGACTTTTTGGAACAAATGGCCCGAGAAGTCGGTGCCCTTGTCGGTTGAGGTTGCTGACGGCACGATGATGATGGCCTTGAACAACAAAAGTGGTAACGGTGTCTTGTATTTCTATGACCTCAGCAACAACCAATACCGAATGGTGACTCCTTCGCCGTCGAGCAGCTTCGTCTTGTTTCAAACCGAGGCTTTTGCCAAGGAGCATGCCTTTGTGGTGGCGGCTAAGGAGTATGACAACAAACGTTTTGTGTCCACCTCGTTTTTGGTCTTTACCTCGTCGGGCAACCTGCAAGGCAGTTATCGTTATGAGAACATCCCCAACGCCGCCTTGGGCCGCATGGTGTTTCGCTTCGATGAGAGCCGCAACCTTATCGTCATCGGTACGCTGGAGCGCGAGACAGGCCGTAAGGTGAAACTTGAGGGTGTGACCGAGAACTTCGACAAGGAGAGCATCGGCGTGGTGTGGATGCGCTTCGTGACGGGCACACCCGACAGCAAGGTGTATCTCTTCAAGGACATGCCCGACATCGAGCACGCCTTGACCGCCTCCGACCGCGTGCGCCTCCGCGAGGAACGCCTGAAGAAACAGAATAAGGAGAATGCTACGATGGGCGAGATTGCCTTCCAGTTTCTCCCCCCGCGTCTCACTGATTTTGGTGAGCTGACCGTTTTTGCAGTCGAGGCATTCATGCCTTACTACCACACCGAGACCCGCATGAGCTATGGCTATTACGGCTACTATGGCGGCTATCCCTACACCTATACCGTGTTTGACGGTTACGACTTCTTCAGTGAGGTGCTGCTGGCTTTCGACTACGACGGGAAACTGTTGTGGCAACAGTCGGTAAAGTTCGACAACGAGCTGACTTACGACCTTTTTCCCCATGCGGGAGAGGGGATGTGCTATGATGAGTTGGTGGTGGCCTCTCCCTACCATAATCGTCTGAGATATACTGCTTTCGATGCCCAAGGCAATGCCTTGATGAACCAACAGGAAGCAAAGCTGACACCCATCTTTGGTGCCGACTATGTGGAGGATGAGTACTTCTCTCAACTCGCCCCATGGTACGGCAACCGTTTCCTCATCTATGGATCGCAGATCATCCAAAACAGCGCACAACCCAAGCCGAGGCGGACGGTGTATTACTTGCAAAAGGTTCAATACGATTGATGTATGCTTGGTAGTTGGCTGAAATATCTGTTTCGTCGCAAGAGTGAGTACGGCATCCATTCGCCTTTTGTGTACGAGTTTATGCGCAAGGTGCTCAACGACAGAGGTTCCAACCGTGACTACGACACCATCTACCGCATCGCACGATTGCGCAACAAACGGAAGCATATCAACTACAACCTGCGCAAGCAAAGTCGCCTGCTCTATCGCATGGTGCGCTACTTTGAGCCCGATTCGGTGGTGTCGTTTGGCAAAGTGTCGGCGTTGAACACGGCAGCGATGGCCTTGGGGCATCTTCAAACCAAGGTTTACCTTGAGGAATCTGACGACTTTTTAGAGCTTCTCAACTCCATGGGTGTGGTCAACGTCAGTCTTATACAGCCCGAAGAGTTCGACTCCGAGCATTTCAAACGGCTCAACACGGGCTTTGTCTTCTTCAGCCGTGACTCCTTCGAAGAGGACACGTGGGATTATCTCGCCGACTGCCTGAATTACAAGACCTCCGATTCGGTGTTTGTCTTCGAGGGCATCCACCACAACCGCGATATGGAAGACGCCTGGGAAGAGATCAAAGGCAACGAGGACGTTTCGGTGACGTTCGACTTGTATTGCGTCGGAATGGTCTTTTTCCGTGAAGGCATTGAGAAACAAGATTTTGTACTGAAGTATTAATTCGGAATTTGGAGTTAGGAGTGTGCAGTCAGTAGTTATTTTGTTATTAGATTGAATTTTTAAATCTTGAAATTTTTAAATTTTGAAATGAAAAATATCACTTATACTCGAACTGGCGACGAAGGCAAGACCTCGCTGATAGGCGGCTTGCGTGTCGCCAAATACGACGATAGGGTGGAGGCTTACGGTACCGTCGACGAGCTGAGTGCCTATATCGGCGTGTTGTATGACCAAGACGGTGTCACTGCCGAGATGCGCGCCGTGATGGATACCATCCAAAACAAGCTGTTCACCATTGAGTCGCACTTTGCGTTGGACGAGAACTCGGAAGTGAAGAAGATGATCCCCGTGCTGACTTCCGACGACGTGGCTTATCTTGAGCACGAAATTGACGTGATGAATGAACAATTGCCCGAACTGAAGAGCTTCGTCATCCCGGGAGGCAACCTGAAGGCGAGCCATGCCCATGTGTGCCGCACGGTGTGCCGCCGGGCCGAACGTCAAGGGTGGCGTTTGGCGGCCCAACACCCTGTCGATTTGCTCGATTTGAAGTACCTTAACCGTCTTTCGGATTACTTCTTCGTCTTGGCAAGATTTTTTGGCTATTTAGAAAATATTGACGAAAATAACTGGGAATCAAATAAATAATATATTTGTAATTTTTATTCTAAATAACCTTGCTGGTTTAAAAAATACTTGTACTTTTGCGCCCTCAAATAAAAAGGAAAAAGACTATGTATTGGACACTTGAATTAGCATCGAAATTGGAAGATGCCCCATGGCCTGCCACCCGCGACGAGCTTTTGGATTGGGCTTTGCGTACGGGCGCCCAGGAAGAAATCATCGAGAACCTTCAGGAGATGGAGGACGAAGGCGAGATATACGAACGCATCGAAGACCTTTGGCCCGACTATCCATCGAAAGACGATTTCTTTTTCAACGAGGATGAATATTGATCAGTCAAATGTCTTGATTGGTTGGAAAAAAAGACCCAAAGGTGACTTTGGGTCTTTTTTTTGCTCCAAAGTGGAGGATTTATACTTTTTGGCACACTTATTGGAATACAAACCCTGTGACTGAAAAATCACTCTATTTTTTGAACAAGTGGAATAAAAGTGTATATTTGCAGTCCAATAATAGTATAGCGGAAGCCGAAAAGCTCATGAGTAGGCACTTAACTAAAAGTTGCGCCCGACACATATTCAGGGATTGAAAAATGAGAAAACTCATTATGACTTTTGCGATTGTTGCCTTTTTGATTGGTGGTTTCACCATCAACGCCAGTGCCCAAGCTCCTGTCAAAACCAAGGCCAAGACTGAAAAGCAAAGCAAGACCAAGGCCGACAACTACGACAAGATGCTCAAAGACTATGAGAGCTACATCAACAAGTACATTGCCGCCTATGAGAAGTTTTTAAAGGGTGGCAATAGCAATGACAAGAATGATTACATGACCTATCAGAAGAAAGCCCTCGAAATTCAAGGTAAACTTGAGAAGGCCAAGGAAAACCTGAGCAAACCCCAACTCGAGCTTTTCGAACAGCTTAAGGCAAGATTTGACGCTGCTTTGCAGGTAAAATAATCAATAGCACCATTGATTCAAAAGTGGGCAAAGGGAGATCTCCTTTTTGCCCGCTTTTTGTATTTTGAAGTATAAATCATAACTAAAAAGTGTTTTGATGCCTTCGTCGTTGTCTCATAGATTCCGCCATGCCGTCCTCGTCACCCGAGGATTGTTCTTGACTGATGCGCGCAGGTCGGCATGGGGACGCGCAGGGCAGCTTCTCTCGAGGTTCTCTTGGGAGCTGCCACAGACTCTCGTAGGCTGGCTCTATACCCTTTTTAGGGCACTTGCAGGTAAGGTCGATCGCGTCGACACTCTTGGTGGCATCACCTTTGCCACTAAGAAAGGCTTCGATTATGGCATGGGTGTCTCATTGGGTACTTTCGTCGACCTGTGGGCAGCCCAATGGATGCGCGGCGAAGGGGAGGGTTATATCCTTGGCAACCAAATTTGCCAACACGAGTTCGGACATACCGCCGACAGTCAACGCTTCGGATGGCTCTATCTCCCCGTCATTGGTCTGCCCAGCCTAATCAGCGCCATGGGCAAGGGCGACCACAACGTCTTCTGGACAGAGATTCGCGCCAACAGACACGCCAAACGGTATTTTGGAAAACATTACAGTGTAGCCTGGAACGAGAACGGCTACCCTACGGAAAACTACGCTTAGCGGTTTTCATGATTCATATCACCCGCTCGGTCACCAACCGCCATTCGCCCGGCTGCAAGCCGTCCAAGGCAATGTCGCCGATCTGGACGCGGATGAGACGCAGTGTGGGGAAGCCGACAGCGGCGGTCATGTGGCGCACCTGTCGATTCTTGCCTTCGATGAGCGTGAGCCTTACCCAACTCGTCGGTATGTTGGCGCGGTATCGGATGGGAGGCACGCGCTCCCAAAGGTCAGCCGGCGGTGTGGCTATCTCCGCTTGGCAAGGCTTGGTATGATAGCCTTTGATGGTCACCCCTTTCATTAATTGGTTGACGGCTTCTTGGGTAATCTGCCCATCCACTTGGGCGAGATAGGTGCGTGGATGTTCGAATTTTGGGTCGAGAAGCCTCTTGACCAGCCAGCCATCGTCGGTAAGGAGCAGGGCTCCCTCGCTGTCGTGGTCGAGGCGTCCTGCAGCATACACACCCGCAGGGAACCTAAAATCGTTGAGTGCCTGGTGACCGGATTCGGGAGTGAATTGGCTGAGTACACCGAAAGGCTTGTTGAATAGAATCACCATAAAAGTCAATTTTCCGACTCTTCCTCGATGGTTTGTGCGAAGAAGGTGAAATTCACTTTCCCGTAATGTCGTTGTTCCATGAAGTGCGGATGCTCCTCAAAGCTTTGGCTTTTGTCGTGTTCGAGGACAAACATGCCGCCTTCGCGAAGCAGATTGTGTTCAAAGACGAGTTGCACTAACATGTCGTAATGTTCGCAGTCGTAGGGCGGGTCGGCAAAGACAAGATCGTATTGCATTTGGTGCTTGTCCAAGAAACGGAACACGTCGGAACGGACTACAAGCAACTCACTCATGTTGAGTTTGTTGGCGGTCTCTCGGATGAATCTCACGCATCCGAAGTCTTGATCGACGGCTACCACCTTAGGACAGCCACGCGAGACCAGCTCGTATGAGATGTTGCCAGTGCCGGCAAACAGGTCCAAGGCCTCCGTCTCTTCAAAGTCGAAGTGGTTCTCAATGATGTTGAACAGGCTTTCCTTGGCCATATCGGTGGTGGGGCGCACGGGCAGGCTCGTCGGAGCCACAATTTGCCGCCGTTGATATCGTCCTCTGATGATTCTCATCTGTTTTCTGTTTGACGTGGGACTCGGGACTATTGGTCACGTGTCTCGTGTCTCGAAGTCTCGTGTCCTAATAATTGGTAAAGGGTGAAATAGTACTGGAATGGCACCTGGTTCATGGCCTTGCTGACTTTGAGCTGATGTGGGTCGTTTACAAAACGAATGTCTTTGACATAACGTCCGCAAAGGTCGATGATTTCGGAGGCGGGACGGATGAGACCCGAGAAGCAAACGGGGATGTCTTGTCCTGTCATGCCGTTTTGTTCCATTGCGAACAGCAGGAAATAGGCGAAGTCTTCCTTGGTATTGAATTTGAAATTGTTGAAAAACAACAATTTGTCTTCTCTTTTGATGAGCATGTCGAAGTCGCGGTTGTTGACTTGCACAAACACACCGGTTTCCGTGTTGGCTTTCATTGTGCTGTCGACAAACACAGTGCTTGAATGCTGGATTTGGGCATCATTCCATTTGGCTATGACCATGTCGTTCAAGGCTTTGGGACAGGCATAGACATTGTAACATTGAAGTGTTTCAAGTCGTTCCGACAAAACGGTGTATCCGTTGGGGATTTGGAAGGCGAAGTCGAGGTGTTTGGTTTGGTCGGCTTCGTCGAAGAGCGGCTCGGGCACGAGGGTGCAGATGCGGTTGTTGACAAGGCAGGCAATAGAATAGAAAGTCTTGTTGTTCAGTCCCTTCGACTCAAGCGCCCGTTCCAATGTGCGAAAGAGGTCGCTGCTGTCCATCAGCAAGTCCGACTGGTAACATTCCAAGGCGATGAGGGTCTGAGTGCGGGTGTCGAGAAGGGCATAAGAAAGACCACCCAATGAGAATTGGATGGCCATTCTGTATTGCGATGACTTCTCGGCATCAACCTCCTCGTCGAATTGGGAGATGTAAGGATTCAATGATGCCGCCATTCATCCTGTCGGTTTAGAGTTTCTCCCAGTTGCCGTCCGTCGAGGCCTCTTCCATCGAGCCGACCTTCAAGCCAGCATAACGGTTGATGCTTTCCTTTTCGGCCTTGGCGTTGTCGCGGCGCTGGTTCCATTCTTTTTCGCTGAAGCCGGCTCCCGGATTGGCTAAATAGACTTCGTAAGGTGTTCTTGCCTCGAAGACCGGGATCTTGATGACTTCGTTGCGGACGATGGTGCCAGCTTCGAGCTCAAATAGTTCGTTGTTGGGTGCAAAGGGCACAAATTTGAGGTCAGCGATGTTGAATTCTTCTCTGGAGCCCTTGAGGGAGTCCATGACCTTCACATGGCCAATGGTGTCGTTGATGGTGCGGGTGAAAGTGGTGTCAGTCGGGTCGGGGATGATCTTCACAACCGGGATTTCTGCGGTTTGGCAGAACTGGATCAGCGAGTCGAAGTCAGCCGTGTAGTTGTTGTTGGCGTTCTTGTAGAGGACTTCGGCATTACGGATGTCAATGAGTCGCTCGATGACTTGTTTCTCACGCATTGTTTGCTCGTTATTGTACTTGATAGGAGCTTGGATGCTCTTCACGACTTGCCAGGCTAAAAACACGATGATGGCAAACAGAATGATGTTGATAACGATGGATAATCCTTTTTTCATTTTAGTATGATTTTCTAATTATTTATTCTATCGGAATGGCCGCAAAGTTAGGATTTTTTCTTTTATGTAGGTCAAAAAAAATGCCTTTTACTTTAAAAATGGATTTTGTGGAAGTTTAAATATTTGTCGTCCAAATACTTGCGTATTTTATCGGCGAGTACGATGAAAACCAGAAGGTCGTTTTTTTCGAGCCATTCGGTAGCATCGTCATCGCGATTGATAGCTTTTGCGAAGGCGAGGTTGATTTCAAAATGGTTCTTGATGAGCCATTCTTCGGCCTTGGGTTCCTTATCGATGGCACTGTCGATGGCTGCCAAGTGGGGGAAGCCGTGTTCCATGAGCCAGTCCTTAGCCTCGTGGTCGCCTTGTATGGTGTTGCTCAATGCACCGAGTTCGGGATATCCGTTGCGCATGAGCCATTCGAAGAATTCATCGCCTCCAGGCTCGAAAGTGCAGCCGAATGCCATCAGTATTTTTACGGGATAGCGGGTCATTTAGCTCCGTTCAATATTCGATTTCGCCGCAAAGATACGTACAATTCAAATAGATTTCCTATTTTTGCACAAATAATTGAAAGCAAATGAAAACCAAGAAAGAAATCATAGAAAACTGGCTGCCGCGCTATACAGGCCTGCCGTTGGATCGGTTTGGGAGATATATCCTGCTGACCAATTTCCAGGACTATGTCAACCGTTTCGCCGAATGGCAGGGTGTTGACGTTGTCGGACGCGACAAGTCGATGCCCTGCGCCACCGACGGCGAGATCACCATCATCAACTTCAGCATGGGCAGCGCCAACGCTGCTACCATCATGGACCTGCTGGGTGCCATCCATCCCAAGGCGGTGTTGTTTTTGGGCAAATGCGGTGGGGTGAAGAAAATCAATAAAGTGGGCGACCTCATCCTGCCCATTGCGGCCATCCGCGGCGAGGGTACCTCGAATGACTACTTTCCACCAGAGGTGCCAGCGTTGCCTGCTTTCAGCCTCGAAAAAGCCATCTCCACCACCATCCGCGACTATGGTCGCGACTATTGGACAGGCACAGTCTATACCACCAACCGCCGTGTGTGGGAACACGATGA
>CAMYYV010000070.1 GCA_947303625.1 uncultured Bacteroidales bacterium
CAATAAAAACAAGCTGCGCGAGATGCGCGAAATCATGGAAGGCCTCTATGAGGTCCTGAGTCTGGATGACATCGGTTGCCATGAAGACATCATCGAGGATGCCGACACCATCGAAGGCAACGCCAAGATCAAGGCGGACTTCGTCACGAACAAGTTCCATGTGGACTGCTTCGCCGACGACACAGGCCTTGAGGTAGAGGCCTTAGGTGGAGCGCCAGGTGTGTATTCGGCGCGTTATGCCGGCGAGCATTGCAGTTACCAGGACAACGTGGACAAGATGCTGGAGGCCATGAAAGGGCAGACCAACCGCAAGGCGGCTTTCCGCACCTGCATCGCGCTGAACCTTGACGGAAAATCGTACTACTTCGAAGGTCGCTGCGACGGACAGATCACCGAGGAGCAACGCGGCACCGAGGGCTTTGGCTACGATCCCATCTTCCAGCCCGACGGCTACGACCAGACCTTCGCCGAGCTGGGCCACGAAGTGAAAAACGCCATCAGCCATCGTGGTCGCGCCACGCAGAAGTTGATTGAATTTTTGAAAGGAATTGGTTGAACTAATCTAGTCCTGAAAGGACGACCCGACCACACCCCGATGCGCAGCGTCGGGTTTAATATATAAACGGCTTTGGAAGGTATAGATCCCATGCCATCCCATCGCACTATCCGGCGTTGGGATGACATGGCTGTTGAATCCTACCACACTCCGATACGCAATGCCCCAAAATACAGTTCCGCAGGGATAACCATCCCTGCGGAACTGATTCATGAAAGATTCATGTCAGATTTGTTTCCGAAAAAGAATCATATTCTCTCCCTCAGCATCTGCATAGCCTTCGGCAATCCATCCGCATTTCGCCCACCGGCCACGCAGAGGGTCTTCTGTCCGCCGCCACCGCCTTGGATTTCCTTGGCCACCTCACGGATGAGCTTGGTGGCATCCAGGCCCTTAGCATCGGCGAAGGCCTCGGGCAGCAACAGGCAGAGCGAAGGCTTGCCTTCGGCCACGGAGCCGAGGATGGCGATGGTGCTCTCGTTCATCTGCTTCAGCATCAGGGCGATGTTGCGCAGCTGGTCACCACCACAGGACAGGGTCTCCATGATGAGTTTGTAACCCTCATGGTCGATGGCTTTCTCATGCAGTCTCTCGGCCATGGTCTGGGCTTTCTCTTGCATCAGGTGCTCCACCTCTTTCTTCAATGAAGAGTTCTGCTCGTTGAGCGAAGTCACGGCCTTCACCAGGTCGGGCGACTTGACGCACTCACGTAGGCGACCGATGAGGTCGAGCTGCTCGTTGAGGTATTGCTCCACAGCCTCGCCCGTGATGGCCTCGATGCGGCGGATGCCAGCGGCGATGGCGCCTTCACTGACGATCTTGAACATGCCGATGTTGCCCGTGGCGCTGGTATGACAGCCACCGCATAGCTCCATGGAATAGTCCTTGTCGAAGACCACCACGCGTACCTTGTCGCCATATTTCTCACCGAATAAAGCCGTGGCACCCATGGCTTTAGCCTCGTCGATTGGGATTTCGGCGTAGGTCACGTTTGGAATGTTCTCACGGATTTTCTGGTTGACGATCTTCTCCACCTGATGGATCTCTTCAGGCGTCATCTTAGAGAAGTGGCTGAAGTCGAAACGCAGGCGCTGGTCGTCGACCAAGGAGCCCTTTTGCTCCACATGTGTTCCGAGAACCTGCCTCAAGGCGGCATGCATCAGGTGCGTCGCGCTGTGGTTGTTGGCGATGCGCTGACGGCGTGCCACGTCGACAGCGGCGGTAAATGCCGTCTCGGGGTTCTGCGGCAACTGCTCGGTGATGTGGATGACGAGGTTGTTCTCTTTCACCGTGTTCAATATCTTGATGGTCTCGTTTTCGGAGGTCAAAGTGCCGGTGTCGCCCACCTCACCGCCCATCTCGGCATAGAACGGGGTCTTGTCGAGGACGATCTCGAAGTGGGTCTTCTTCTTGGCCACCACCTCGCGGAAACGGAGGATATGGCTCTCGCAGCTCATGTCGGTGTAGCCGACAAACTCGGTGGGTTGCTCGCTCTCGTTCACCACCACCCAGTCGCCATTGGCTTTCTCAGCGGCTTTGCGTGAGCGGTTCTTCTGCTCTTCGAGGTTGGCCTTGAAGCCTTCCATGTCGACGTTGATGCCTTTCTCGGCGGCCATCAGCTGGGTGAGGTCGATGGGGAAGCCGAAGGTGTCGAACAGCTCGAAGGCGAAGTTGCCGTCGATGTCCTGACCGGGATGCTGCTCCACATAGCCCTCGAAGCGCTTGATGCCTTGTGCCAAGGTGCGCAGGAAAGCGGCTTCCTCCTCGCGGATGACCTTGCCGACCAACTCCTGTTGTGCCTTGATCTCAGGGAAGTTGTATTCCATCTGTTGTACCAGGATGGGCAATAGGTTGCACACGAACGGTTCCTCGAAGCCCAAAAAGGTGAAGCCATAGCGCACGGCACGACGTAACACACGACGGATGACATAGCCGGCGCCGTTGTTCGAAGGCAGCTGTCCGTCGGCGATGGCAAAACTTACGGCACGCAAGTGGTCTGCGATGACGCGCATGGCGACGTCGGTCTTCTCGGCCTTGCCGTATTCGATGCCCGACATCTTGGCGATGGCTTGGATGATGGGCTGGAACACGTCGGTGTCGTAGTTCGAGGTCTTGCCTTGCAGCACGCGGACGAGGCGCTCAAAGCCCATGCCCGTGTCGACGTGCTTGGCGGGGAGCTCCACCAGATGGCCGTCGGCCATGCGGTTGTATTGCATGAACACAAGGTTCCAGATCTCAATCACCTGCGGGTCATCCATGTTGACGAGGTCGCGGCCAGGGATTTGCTTACGGGCTTCGTCGTCGCGTAGGTCAATATGGATTTCGGAGCAGGGACCGCAGGGACCCGTCTCGCCCATCTCCCAGAAGTTGTCCTTCTTGTTGCCGTAGATGATACGGTCTTCGCTGACGTGCTCTTTCCAGTAGCCGTAGGCTTCCATGTCGGCAGGCTGGCCGTCCTTCTCGTCGCCGCCGAAGACGGTGACGTAGAGACGGTCCTTGTCGATATGCACCACCTCGGTGAGGTACTCCCAGGCGTAGGCGATGGCTTCTTTCTTGAAGTAGTCGCCAAACGACCAGTTGCCGAGCATCTCGAACATGGTGTGGTGGTAGGTGTCATGGCCAACTTCCTCCAAGTCATTGTGCTTACCCGAGACGCGCAGACATTTCTGCGTGTCGGCGGCACGTTTCCATTTCGAAGGCTGATTACCCAAGAAGATGTCCTTGAACTGGTTCATGCCAGCGTTGGTGAACATCAAGGTAGGGTCGTTCTTGACGACGATGGGTGCCGACGGCACGATGGCGTGCTCCTTCGAACGGAAGAAGTCCAAGAAGCTATTTCTGATTTCGTATGCGTTCATTTATAGTGAGTTATGTAATTTTACTTCAAAAAATGATTCAAAAAAACGTGCAAATTTACGCCAAATATTCTATTTTTGCACCATGGTTTTTGATTTTAGGTCTTTTTTATGGCCCAATCGAGTAAAGAAATGGCAAGACAAAAACGATACATATTCAACCAATTGACGCAGAATTTCGAGGTCATCGAGACATCGAAGCCGCGGAAGTTTTTCCGTTTTCTGCTGATCATGCTCGCCGTATTGGGCATCGCCTTCCTGTTTGCCGTGCTGCTGTTCACCTTTCTCAAGTCGCCGAAGGAGAAGGCCCAAGCCCGTGAACTGGAATACATGAAGCTGCAATACGAGATCCTAAACGACAGGCTCGACAACATGGAGGCGCTAATGACCGATATGGAGCAACGCGACAACAACGTCTATCGTGTGATGTTCGAGGCCGACCCCATCCCGAGCCAGGTGCGCCGCTCAGGCTTCACCGATGCCGACCGTTATGCCGACATGTATGGCTACATGAACTCGGGCTTGGTGGTGAGCGCGGCCCGCAAGCTCGACGTCATCTCCAGCCAGCTCTACCATCAGTCGGTGTCGTACGACTCGTTGTTCGCCTTGGCGCGTAACAAGTCGGACATGCTGGCCCACATCCCCGGCATCTTCCCCTTGAAGCAATCTGACCTCAAATACATCTCATCGTATTTCGGCTACCGCCCCGACCCCATCTATAAGATCGAGAAATTCCACAGCGGCATCGACTTCTCGTCGACGCTGAATGCCGAGGCTTATGCTACGGGCGACGGCGTGGTGTTCGATGTGGAGAGCAACGAGTGGGGCTACGGCAACATGGTCATCATCGACCACGGCTACGGCTATAAGACAAGGTATGCTCATCTCAACAAGCCCGCCGTGCACAAGGGTCAGAAGGTGAAACGCGGCCAGGTGGTCGGCTACATCGGCGCCACAGGCAAGGCCACGGGCGTACACCTGCATTACGAGGTGCTGAAGAACGACGAGCAGATCGACCCCATCAATTTCCTATACCAAGACCTCACCCCCGACGAATACGACCAGATTTTGCAGCAGTCAACCTTACCCACCCAGACGATGGATTGATGAGGAGCCGGAGCCCCGTAGGGGCGACATATCAGTAAACAGGAGACGTGAGTCCCTGCTTGAGAACACGCGTACCAACCCCAAGCCCCCATAGGGGCGACATAGATATACATCATGGAAGAGAATACCACCCCAGGAAAATACTACTACAGCATCGGCGAAGTGGCCGCCATGTTCAACGTCAACACCTCGATGATCCGCTATTGGGAGAAGGAGTTCGATGTGCTACGCCCCCGCAAGAACAAGAAAGGCAACCGCCTCTTCACTGAACGTGACGTGCGTTATGTGCATGTCATCTACCAGCTGCTCAAGGTGAAAGGCTACACCCTCGCCGGTGCCAAACAAGCCCTCAAGGAACGCTTCAGCGACTATGAGGAACGTATCATCATGCTGGAAACCTTGGATAAGACCCGTAGCTTCCTGCTGGATCTGGATAAGGCTTTGGCTGAGAAACAGAAAAAGGCTTGATTACTCTTCCATCAGATTCCTTGCCTTTAGATACACCCTCCATTTCTCCAACACCTGCGTCATGTCGTCGGGTAGCTCCGAGGTGAACATCATCTCTTTGCCTGTCGTAGGATGCACGAAGCCCAGCTCCTTGGCGTGCAAGGCATGGCGCGGCATGATCTTGAAACAGTTGTCGATGAATTGCTTGTATTTCGAGAAGGTGGTGCCTTTCAGGATGACGTTGCCGCCATACATGGCATCGTTGAACAGGGGATGCCCGATATACTGCGAGTGCACACGGATCTGATGGGTGCGCCCCGTCTCCAACCGGTATTCGTTCAAAGTCACATAGCCGAAACGCTCCAACACCTTCCAGTGGGTGACGGCATCTTTGCCGTGGTCACCGTCGGGATAGACGGTCATCTTGCGGCGGTCGTTGGCGCTGCGCCCTATGTTGCCTTCGATGACGCCTTCGTCTTCATCGAAATCGCCCCACACCAAGGCATAGTAACGGCGGTGGATGGTGTGCTCGAAGAATTGGTGCGCCAACATTGCTTGGGCGGCTTCGTTCTTGGCCACTATCATCAGGCCCGTGGTGTCCTTGTCGATGCGGTGGACGAGGTAGCCGAAACGGTTCTCAACGTTTTGGTGGGTCTGCTCGAAATGGTAGGCCAAGCCGTGCAACAAAGTGCCGTCGAAGTTGCCGTGACCGGGGTGCACCACCAAGCCCGCCTGCTTGTTGATGACGATGACGTCGTTGTCTTCGTAGACGATGTTGAGCGGGATGGGTTCAGGCTTGATATCGGTCTCGCGCGGAGGATAGGTGAACACGATGGAGATCACATCATTGGGTTTCACCTTGTAGTTCTGCTTGACGACCTTGTCGTTCACCAAGATATTGCCTGCCTTGGCCGCGTTCTGCACGCGGTTGCGTGAGATGCTGGAGAGGTGGTTGGTAAGGAAGGTGTCGATGCGCTCAGGCTGCTGTCCCGGGTCCACAGTAATTCGGACATGCTCGAAGAGCTCGCCGCCTTCATCGGATTCGGAAAGCATGTCATCCCCGCGTAGGGTTTCGTTGAGGTCGTCGTTCATTTCTCGATGAGGAATTTCTGGTTGATGACTTGGCCTTCGGCAGTGACGATACGGATGAAATAGAGCCCGTTGCTGAGGCCGTCCACCGACAGTTTGTTTTGTCCTTCGGCTTCAAGTACGTTGCGCCCCATGATATCATAAATGCTCATGCGACTGCCTTCGACGTTGCCGTCAATGTGCAAGGTGTTGCGTACAGGGTTGGGATAGATCATAAAGGCCCCTGAGCCTGTCGAAGGGCCATTTTCCTCAACACCGATGTAATAGGATGCACCCACCACGGGACGGATCATCAGCGAGCCGCGTTTGCTGCTCTGCTGCCACGAGCCGTTGGTGTTGATGTAGTTGTATTGCATGTTGTCGATAGAGGCATCGAAGCCGATGTTGATGAGGGCGTCGTCGCGCTGCTCAAGGCCGATGTAGAAGGCACTGGCCGAGGTGACGGTCTTGTCGAATTTATAATAGGTGAAGCGGTAAGGCTGCTCCTGCCAATGGGGACGTTGGTTCTGCATGCGGTAGAGCTCCTCGCCGGGCTTGCCGTTCTCGTCTTTCCACACCACGATGTCGAAGTACTTGTCGTTGGCGTCGTTGAGGGTGCGGTTGAAGAGCAGCTGCACGCCTTGTATGGTGTCGTAGTCGATGGGGTCGAAGCGTACGGCAAACTTGCCACCGGCAGGCCTCACGCCGAAGCCCAACTCGGGGATGCCATCGTCGTAGGCGTAATAGTTGTACATGCCCATGCGATACACCAAAGAGTCTACCAAAGGCGGGTTGGCCGTAGAGTCGTAGATGTAATGGCTGATCTGGTACGATATCGAGTCGGCCCACAGGTCGAGAGCAAACAGCTCGCCGACATAAGGACAGGCCGGCGACTCGCCGTATTCGTCGGGGCAGTTGAGGTAGCCCGACTCGCGGTAGGGATGGATGACAACGGGGTCGAGTCTGCGCGTATAGTGCTGGTGGCCGCCGTTCTGCTGCACCGTGTAGTAATAGTGGGCCTCGTGGTCGACACCGTCCAAGTTGGCGATGTCGATCTCCATTTTCTCGCGGATGGCCATGTTGGGGTTGACGCGATATTGGCGGTAGGGGATGGCCTGGTAACGGTTGAAGAACGAGGGCCGCTGTCCCGAGAAAGCCAGCATGGGGTAGTCGGTGTCGGTGACCGAACGGTTGATGTTGAGATAGACGAAGTCGATGTTCCAGTTGTCTTCGTTGCTGCGGTTGGCCGGCAGCGACGAGTTGACGATGCTGGCGTAGTTGTAGAACCGGAAGTAGAAATCATCGCGGAAGAAGCGTAGGTCGCGGATGGGGATCATCACCTGCTTGAAATATTGCCCGTCGTTTTCGGCCATAAATGCTTCCAAGGTCTGTCCGGGAACGCTCCATATGTGATACCAGGTGGTGTCGGCCACGGTGGTGAATACCGAGTCGCAGGGCACGGCGATGCTGCCTTGTGTGGCAGGCGTCAGCGTGTCGGTGACGAGGGTGAAAAGCCCAGGTTGGCATCCTACCGAAGCCCAGATGGTATCGCCAGGGAAAAGTGTGTCAACCTGCATTTCGGCAAAGATATCCGCTATGCTGTAGTTTTGATAGTCAAGGAAAAGGAATTCCTGGCGCTCGGTGGTGGTGCCAAATTGCAGCACGAGCGAGTCTTGTGCCTCGGGCGGGTTGCCGTTGCCTTGGGGCTGGTACCAGAAGCTTAGATACACAGAGTCGGCAGGGGTGAGGGCGCGAGGCTCGGGCTCCATGATGGAGTCTAAACGGATGCGGACTGAGGTGAGGTATTCGGCTACGAATGCGTTGCTGATGGCGTAACTGTACACCTTGCCGTTGGCATCCAAGACGTCTAAGGTGGCGCCGTTGCGGTTGGGTGGACAGAGTGGGAAGCCGTCGTTCACCAATACGTTAAAGTCGGTCCATTTGGTCGAGTCAGGGTAGAGGCCGTTGTGGCTGAAGTCGTCGAAGAAAGGCAGGAAACGCGCTTCGGCAGCGCTGCTTCGGGTGGGCGCCTTGCCTGTTGCAACACCAAAAGGCGTCAAAATCTCTTGGGCCGAAGCGTGGCTGGCGAAAAACACAACGACCAAGGCCACGGTCAAGGCTTTAAAACTCGTCTTCAAATTCTTCTTGTTCTTCATAGTCGGTAGTCTCTATGGGTTCTTTTTCTATCACGGTGTCGATCACAACGGGCTTCGGCTTGTTGGCTACCGAGTCCTCGTGAAGCAGTTCTTTCATCTCCTTGTCGAAGTTCATGGTACGGTTCGAGTGGTACCACACGTCGACATAAGTGCCGGGCTTCACGGCGCCTGAACTAGGGCCAGGACTCATCTTCTTAAGGCATTGGTACTGGATGCTGTCGTTGTCCTCATAGACTACCTTGCCTAAGTTGAGGCCCAATTGGTTGAGCAGACGCTTCACCTCATCGGCGTGTTTGCCGATCAGGTTGGGCACCTTCACGTTGCTCTTGTCTTTTCCAAGGCCGACGTGCAACACGATCTTGCTGCCTTTGTCCAACTCGGTGCCAGTCTTGATGGGCTCTCCTTTATAGTATTGCGCGGCGATGTTATTCGTGTAGGGATAATAGGTTACATATTCAAGGTGGTCCACTTCCAAGCCAGCCGACTCAAGTCTTCCGATGGATTCACGTAGGCCGATGCCCACGAGGTCGGGCATGGTGGTTTTCTCGGGTGTCACTGCAACGACGATGGTGTACACATTGCGCCCTTTCTTGATCTTGGAACCAGGCAAGGGGTCCTGCTGATAGATGCTCCCAGGTTCCAGCCCCTTTGGATAGACGCTGTCGATGAGGATGAAATTGAATTCTCTCGAATGGTCGTGCTTCACTTGGTTGAAGTTTTGACCCGTGAAATCAGGCATGGTGTAAACCTTGTCGTGGCGAGTGTAACCATCTAACAATTTGAAGGTTAGCCACAACATAACAACACATAGTACCAATATGATGAGGATGTTGAGATAAAATTTCTTTTCCTTGAGGAAGTGAAAGCGTCCCATAATTTACTATTTTAGCCGTGTTTTTTACAACTCATTTTTGAGCAGTTTATTGCTCGTACTTTTAAACCGACAAAATTACAAAAAATATGAAAAACGTGGCAATTATTTGTGGCGGAGATTCAGGAGAGTTTGAAATTTCCGTCAAAAGTGCACAAGTGGTCAAGCAGAACCTGGATCCGGAAAAGTATAATTCGAAGATTATCGTAGTGTCGAAGAAAGGATGGTATGGACTTTTGAAGGACGGTACCCGGGTTGACGTTGACAAGAATGATTTTTCCATTTCAGTAGGGGGACACAGGACGAAGTTCGATGTGGCCTTCAATGCGGTGCATGGCGAGCCGGGTGAGAACGGACCGCTCTCGGGGTATCTGGAACTGATGGGCATTCCTTGCACTTCGTCGCCTTTGACCACGTGTGCGCTCACGTTCCATAAGGATTTCTGCAAAAGAGTGGTGGCTTCCTACGGAGTCAAGGTGGCTCCTTCCATTCTTATCAATGAAGGCGAGAAATATGATGCCGACGAAATCATCAAGAAACTGGGTCTGCCTCTATTCGTCAAGCCGACATGTAATGGCTCAAGCGTGGGTGTGTCGAAGGTGAAGACGGCGGAAGACCTTGTCCCGGCCATTTTTACGGCACGTGCTGCGGGCCGTCAGGTGATGTGCGAGAAGTTCGTCGACGGACGCGAATTCGGCTGCGGCGCCATGGAGTTTAAAGGCAAGATGATGGTCTTCCCCTTGACCGAGATTTGCAGCAAGAACGAATTCTTCGATTATGAAGCCAAATACACCGCCGGCAAATGCGAGGAGGTGACACCTGCCCAGGTGGACGAGGATACCGAAATCGAGATCAAGGCCACCACTGCGATGTTGTATGAGAAGTTGGAATGCAAGGGCTTTGTCCGTATGGACTATATCGTCAGCGATGAAGGCGTGTTCTTCATCGAGGCCAACATCGTTCCGGGCATGTCGGAGGCCAGCATCATCCCAAAACAAGCGCAGTGTTTCGGCATTCCTTTGGGAAGGCTGTTTGAAATGGCGATAGAGAATGTCCTCTAATTGAAAATGGGGGATGCCTCTAACCGAAACAACCCGAATCCATCCGAGATTAATCGGTTAGATTCGGGTTTGTTCGGTTAGAGATATAATCTCTTACACTGTGAGAATATCCTTCGACTTCAGCTCGGTGAGATCGTCGATTTTCTTGATGTATTTGTCGGTGAGCTTCTGGATCTCCTCCTGCAGGAGCTTCGACTCGTCCTCCGAGATGGTGTCTTTCTCCAGTTTTTTAGCCTCGTCGTTGGCGTTGCGGCGGATGCCACGGATGCCGACTTTGGCTTCCTCGGCAG
>CAMYYV010000071.1 GCA_947303625.1 uncultured Bacteroidales bacterium
GTTTCGCGCAAGGCACCTTATCAGCATGGCTGGGACTGGGCTCCGAAGTATAAGAATGTGGGCATTTGGAAGCCGGTGAGGTTGATGGGTTGGAATGAGGCTCACATGGAGGATGCCTATATCGTCACGCAGGCGGCTAACGAGGAAAGGGCGGAGTTGATGCTGCATTTGGATGTTGAAATCGAGAAAGATGAGGAAGTCGAGATAACCATAGAGGTCGGCCCTTCGACCTTTCGACAGGCTCAAGGCTCAGGGACCTCGACTTTTACGGTACAAAACAGGTCCTTGAGCCTGTCGAAAGGCCGTCAACACACAGTATTGCCTATTACCATTGACAATCCCAAAATTTGGTGGCCCAATGAAATGGGTGAGCAACCGCTGTATGACTTCGAGGTTTGCATGAAGAAAGGCAATAAAGTCTTGGATACCAAGTCCTTCAAATCGGGTATCCGTACCTTCGAGATAGTGGATGAGCCCGATAGTATCGGTCGCGCTTTCTATTTCAAGGTGAATGGTGTGCCGATGTATGCCAAGGGAGCCAACTATGTGCCTGAGGAGATGATCGAGACGTGGATAAATCCTGACAATACAGTGAAGTTGCTTAAAATGGCTCAAAACGCACATTTTAACATGCTACGTGTGTGGGGCGGCGGCATCTATCCTTCCGATGACTTTTTCAACATCTGCGATTCGTTGGGTATCTTGGTTTGGGAGGACTTTATGTATGCGGGCACGATGTATCCCTACGACGAGGCTTTCCTCGAAAACGCCCGAATCGAGGCGGAGGAACAGGTGAAGCGTCTGGCTTCGCATCCATCGTTGGCTTTGTGGTGCGGCGGCAACGAGATTTCGGAAGGCTACTATAACTGGGGCTGGCAAAAATCGTTAAATTGGTCCGAGGAGGACGACAAAGCCATCAAAGCTGGTTACGACCGTTTGTTTGAAGAAATCCTTCCCAATGCGGTCGCGCAATTCGATGGCGCTAGACCTTATTGGCCGAGTTCACCCTCGAAAGGCTGGGGCAGACCCGAGAGCCTGACGCAGGGCGATGTCCACTACTGGGGCGTTTGGTGGGGTGAACAGCCCTACGAGGTCTATCGCGAGAAGGTGGGTCGCTTCAACAGTGAGTACGGCTATCAAAGCTATCCTGATTATTCGACTTTGGTGAAAATCGCTGAAGGCGAGGAACTGAATAAGGATGCCAAAGTGATTGCGGCGCACCAGAAACATGCCCGTGGTACGCGGCAGATTGACGATTTCATTCAGCGGTATTACCCCAATGTCCAGTCTGAGGACTTCGAGGAATATGTGCATCTGAGCCAACTCTCGCAAGCCTACGGCATGGAAATCGCCATCGAGGCGCATCGTACGGCGAAGCCCTACAACATGGGCACGCTTTATTGGCAACTCAACGACGCCTGGCCCGTGACATCCTGGTCGTCCATCGACTATTACGGCCATCCCAAGGTGCTGCAAGAACAACTGAAGACACTCTATGCGCCCGTGTTGCTCTCGCTCGACAAGAAAGACTATGGCGTTTTTGTGACTTCCGACCTGTTGCGCGACATCGACGGAATATTATCTGTCACGGTGTGCGACCTTGAAGACCTCAAATTCGACAGTCTCAAAGACCATCCTCTGTTTAAGCAAGAGGTGAAGGTGGAAATGGACTCCAACGAGAACAGGAAATTTGTCGTGGAAGGTTTGGCAGAAACTCTGCGAAACACTGACCTGCAAAAGGTTTACGTGAAGTTGAAATTGACAGAAGGCGAGACCCTTACCGCCGAGCGCAAATGCCACTTTTCGGCTTTTTTTGAATAATTCTTGTAACTTTTTTCGTGTTTCTCCGTATTACGGTTGATGACGCGAGACTGCGAGACTACGGGACTGCGAGACATCTAAAAGTCCCGAAGTCTCGAAGACCCGAAGTCCCGCGTCAAAAAAAGAGAAACACAAACATTAAAACCTTCATAAAATGAAAACAAGATTCTTATTAGCAGCCTTGCTACTGTTGGCCTTCGGAAGCGTGAAGGCGCAAGACACGATCACTGTGGTGAAAAGAGGCGTTGATGCGAAACAAGCCGACACCATTCAGGTCGTAACCCCCAATATGTCGGAGCTTCCCGACTTGTTGCAAGAACTGGGTGTGTACCTGCAGCATCTCACCGATTCGGTCCATTGGGATAGTTTCGAGGAGGATATGGAAAAATGGGGTCAGGAGATGGAAGAATGGGGCCGCAAGATGGAGCGATGGGGCGAACAGTTCGAAGGGTCGTTTGATGCCCCCAATAGTCTAAAATCTTCGGGAAACGCAGATGATCCGGTGAAATCTATTCGGGTTGGAGGCTCGGGTGATGTGCGCATTATGCAAAGCCCAGACAAGTTCTCGTTGCATTGCGGCGATAGCAACATTTCCCGTCATTACATGGCAGATGGTACGTTGGTACTCTCAGGATCAAGCGATTACGAGGTCTCCGTGCCTCAGCTTGAGGAAGTCGTCATGCATTCGTCGGGCGACGTGTTGGGAAGAGGCACTTTGAGAGGCAACACCCTTCATCTTGTCGTGATGGGCTCTGGCGACCTGAAGATGAATGTGGATTACGATACCATCAACGTCGAGATGTCCGGCTCTGGAGATGTTACGCTCCAGGGAAAGTGCAATGTGCTGAATGCCAAGATAATGGGTTCTGGCGACTTGAAGATCCAACAACTGATAGTTGGTGACTCCCACATCGATGCGACGGGTTCGGGCGAGGCATGGGTCAACAAGTCGGGCAATGTCACAGCATACCATCAGCGTAATACTATCCCGCCGACCCATAAAAGCCTCCTCTTCGATGCCCACTGGAATGGCTTCGAGGCGGGCTTGAACATGCTGTTCGACACTCAGGTGGATGCCGTGAATGCCAACAATGGCGCCCAGGGCATGGATCTCAGGCCGCTGCGCAGCTGGTACTTTGGCTTCAATATCGCTGATGTGGGCATTGCCTTCGACAGAAGACATAGGACAGGCCTGTTTACGGGCGTCGGCCTCGGTTGGAACAACTTCAGCTGGAACAATGACATCACCATCGAATATGACCCTGACGATGTGGTTTACACGGTGGTCCCGATTGAATCTGACCAAGTCGTCAAAAACACCAAACATGGAGTGCTCTTTCTGCAAGTGCCGCTGATGCTGGAAGTCCGTCCGACAAGAAGCATGTACATCGATGCCGGTGTGACCGGTGGCCTGCGTATTGCACAATGGAACCGTGTGAAACTTGAAGACGGCACGCAGATGAAGAATTACTATGGCTCTAGCATCAACCGATTCAAGCTGGATGCCTCGCTTCGTGTGGGTGGCAACGATATCGGTTTCTTCGCCAATTATGCGCTATTGCCGCTTTTCGACATGAACAACGCCAAGGTGCGCCCGCTTAATTTCGGGTTCAGCATCAATTTCTGATAACAGTATCACGCGGAATACGTGGGATAATACAAATGTAGAGACGTAGCGCGCTACGTCTCTACGTGTTTTATGACTTCATATTCTGCGATTTAACTATATTGAATGCGACGCATTTCTGTGGATTCTGCGTGCGCATAAACAGATCATTCCCCCCGTTTCTCCTGCCAGTTCTCCTTCATTTCCTCGAAGCGCTCGTCGGCACGGTTGTAAGCGGTCAACGCGAGGTCGGTGGCGGCCAAACTCACTTCTTTCTTGGCAGTGCTTAAGCTGGTGTGGATAAGGCTACCGAAGCTGTCGTGGCGGCCGTCAGTTAGCCAAAGCAGTCCCCTGCTGATGAGCGATGGGTTATGCTGGTATGCTTCGAAGTCAACATCATTCGTGTTGCTGGCAAGTTGTGTTGAATCCCATTCGTTATTTAAGTACTCGGTGTTCCACAAGGAAGTCGGCCTTTTGAATTCGGCCGCAGGGGTGTCGACGGGTATCTTGGTCATCGCTATCATTTTCAATTCGGGGAACTCCGCCACCAGGACTCTGTCGGGTGCGACTGCCTTCTTTTTAATAGTTGTCCTTTTTGACGTTGTTTCAATCACTTCAGGCATAACAGGCACAACTACAGAGTCGATTGTAATCTCTGTGGTGTTGAGAGGGCTCTGGTCTGTAATTGGCTCTATGGTGGGCGTTTGTTTCTCGGGCCACAAAGTAACGGTAAGCAGTAGACCGGCGGCAGCGGCAGCCGAGGCAATCTTGACATAGAGTGGGATGGTACGTTCGGTCCGGCCCTTCGACAGGCTCAGGGGCCTGTTTTTCAGGCTTTCCTTGTCGGGATGGGCGATGGCGGGGGCTTCCAAATGCGGAAGCTCCTCGGTGAGCTCGTCCCAATCCATACCTTGTGCCGCGACGAATGCTTTCAGCTGCTCCGCCTCGTCGGGGCTGAGGTTGCCCTCCAGGTAATCCAGGAGGTAGGCCTCATAGTTGTCGGTGTTGATGTTTGTATTCATGGCTCTATGTCGATAAGGTTGTCGATGCTTTTCAGCTTGTTTTTGAGTGCGGTGCGGGCGCGGAAGATGTTGATCTTCACTTGGGCCTCGCTCATCCCCGTGATGTCGCCGATTTCTTGGTAGCTGTAGCCCTCGTAGTCACGCAAAAGCACGGCATTGCGTTGTGCTTCGGGCAGGGAAGACAAGACCTTGTGCAGGATATCGTTGACATCAGGGTAGGGGACTCCTTTCGGGTCGGCGAAGGTGGCTAGTTCTTCAATGTCATTCGTCCGTTGTCGTTGTCTGACTTCGTCAACCATGGCGTGGTGGGCGGTGGTGAAGAGGTAAGATTTTGCCTTGGCGAAGTCCACCGTATTCCGTTTCTCCCATACGCGGGCAAAGCTCTCCTGCACCACGTCCTCGGCCTGCTCACGGTTGCGGAGGCTCGCGAACGCGAAGCGGAAAAGCCGGTCGGCATATTGCTCCACGCATTGGTTGTACTGATGTCTGTCCATCTTTGGTATTGATAATACGGAGAAATGGGCGAAAAGTTACAAGGGAACACAAAAATATTCCTACTTTTGCGCTCAAATTTCTATACTATGATTCTGAACTACATCACCTGGAACGTCGACCCCGTGCTGTTCTCCATCGGCAATGTGCATGTCCGTTGGTACGGCCTGCTGTGGGCCTTGGGTTTTTTCTTCGGCTATTTCGTCATGCGCCGCATCTACCGTCGCGAGAAGATGGCTGCCGACTCATTGGACAAACTACTGTTCTATATGCTCATCTTCACCATCGTGGGTGCACGCTTGGGCCACTGCCTGTTCTATGAGCCTAAATTCTATCTCTCGAATCCGTTGAAGATGTTGGCTGTGTGGGAAGGAGGTCTCGCCAGCCATGGTGGTGCCATCGGCATCTTGCTGGGGCTATGGTTCTATGTGCGCAGCTACAATAAGTCGAACAAAAAGGAGAAGACTGACCTGCAGCGCATCAACTATATCTGGATCCTCGATCGTGTGGTGGTGCCTGTTTGCCTTGTCGGTGCCTTGATCCGCTGCGGCAACGTGATGAACCATGAGATATACGGCACACCTACGTCGTTGCCTTGGGGGTTCGTTTTCCTGCTCGGACAGGAGCAGTTCTGCGGCACTGTCGACAACTACACGGCTTGCACCGCTGGTAACTGCTGTCCGCAGAGTGAGTGGCTGCCTTGTCACCCCACGGGTCTCTACGAGGCCTTCTTCTGCCTCGTGGCGATGGGCATCCTGTTGTGGATGTACTACAAGCGTGACCTCGGCCACAAGCAGCCAGGCCTGATGTTCGGCACCTTCCTTGTCATCATCTTCGGCTCGCGCATTGCCATCGAGTTCCTGAAGAACGTACAAGTCGACTTCGAGCGCAACATGGTATTCGACATGGGCCAATGGTTGAGCGTCCCCTTCGTCCTAATTGGTATCGGGATGATTGTGTGGAGCTTTGTGAAGCGGAGGAAATTGGAGAATCAAGGATGAAAAAAAACAGCGTTTGGAATCCCAAACGCTGTTTTTTTACTTACGAGCAAGCACCTTACTCGTCGTAATACGCTCCAAAGAACTCCAGCATACGGTTTTCGATTTCCTGAGCCAGCTCGTTGCGCTCGTACTTCTTGGCTACGCCGTTGAAGTGCTTGAGCAAGCTCATGGCCTCGTCAATGTCGTCCTCGTAGTATTTCTTGAACTTCGGCTTCATGCTGCCATAATACCTCACCTGTTCGCTGTAGTTGTTGACTAGATTCATCATATAGGCGTCGCCCTTGTCGGTGGCACCACAGATGTAGTACATCTCAGGGAATTGGTAGGTGTGGATTTCGGCTGGGAACTTCTCGTTGGGGAAGAACTCCTGGTATTTGTCCATCACGATGACGGCGGAGTCCATCTGGTCGTGGTTGACCAAGGCCTGCGCCAAACGCGAGTAGGCCAGCTGTGCATAGCTCAAGTTGCGCACGCTCTCGCGGTCGGGTACCACGCCTTCCTGGTTCATGCTGCCCCAGTTGACGATGCCTTCGTCGGCCTTGGTGACCAAGAGGTCGTAACTGCCGTCACGATAGACGCCGCCACGGTAGGCCTTCACGAAGTCTTCGGCCTCGACGGGGATGAAACGGTAGGCCAAGCCCTCCATGTGGAGGTACTTGTCGATGCCGAGTACCTTCGACATGTCGCTGAACGAGGTGAAATACACAGGGCGTTCCCAGTTGTTGGTGGCCATGAAGTCCAAGAGCATGATGGCGCTCTTGTAGAGGTAGTCGTCCTTGATCTCCCATGTAATCTCGTCGACGATGCGGTCTTGCATGCTCTCGGGCACGATGCCGTTGCGGATGCAAGCCTCTTTGTCGACGGTGAGCTTCACGTTGCGGCAGGGCACATAGTTGTAGGTGCCGCCTGCATAGTGTTTCACCGCCTTGGGGTCATGGATGAAGTCGATCACTCGCTTCAGCTCGATGTCCTTACCCTTGAAGTAGTCTTCCTCCTCCACGATAATCGACTCGTTGATGCCGTTGTCGTATTCCTTTTGGCTCAGCGTGAGCGGGAGTTTCTCCGACTCATACACTTTGCGACCCATCTGGTGGACGTACCAATAGCCGCCCGACAGCATGTAATTGCACACGCGCACGTCGGTGCGGAAGCCTTCCACCTCTTGCACATACCACAAGGGGAAGGTGTCGTTGTCGCCACGAGTGAAGATGACCGAGTTGGGCGGTAGCTGGGCCAAGTAGTTTCGTGCCCAGTCACGGGCCGAGGTCTTGCCTGAACGGTTGTGCTCCTCCCAACCATTGGCGGCCAGCACACAAGGCACGGCGAGAAAGCAAACCAATCCCACAGCAATGGTGGTGACCATGGTGTTTTTCTTGACCAGCTTCCCGATCCAGTCGATGAGGGCCACTACGCCGAAGCCGATCCAGATGGCGAAGGCATAGAACGAGCCAGCATAACTGTAGTCGCGTTCGCGTGGTTGGTTGGGTGTCTGGTTAAGGTAGATGACGATGGCCAAGCCTGTCATAAAGAAGAGGAGGAAGATGATCCAGCTCTGCTTTAGGTCTTTACTGAGCAGCCATATCAAGCCGATGAGGCCGAGGATGAGCGGCAGGAAGTAATAAGTGGTGCGGCCTGGGTTCTGCAAGCTGGCAGGGATGTCCTTCTGGTTGCCGAGGCGGGCACTGTCGATGGCGTTGATGCCACTGATCCAGTTGCCGTGGTTGAGTTCGCCCTGACTCTCGATGTCGTTCTGACGGCCCACGAAGTTCCACATGAAGTAACGCCAATACATCCAGTTGCACTGGTAGTCGATGAAGAACTTGAGGTTTTGCCCAAAGGTGGGCTTGCTGACGTTGACGGCCTGGCCTCGGTAGTTCTTCACGCGCACGTTGGTGCCTTTGATGTTGCCGTTCTTGTCCTTACGGTAGCTTTCGTACATCTCGGAGTGCGAGCCTCTTTGCGTGCTCCACATGCGTGGGAAGAAGGTCTTCAGCTCGCTGGGATAGTCGGGTTTGCTACGCTTGTTGTCGTCGGTGATGACGTATTTGCCAGCAGCCTTGTCTTTCACGTATGTAGGCGTGCCGTCAACGAGGTCGGTGATGGGTGCATTATAGTAGGGACCGTAAAGCAAAGGCCAGCTGCCGTATTGGTCGCGGTTGATATAGGCCAGCATCGAAAGGGCCTCCTTGGGCTCGTTCTCGTTGATGGGCGTGTTGGTGTTGGCGCGGATGATCAGCATGAAGAACGAGGAGTAGCCGATGAGGATGAACATCAGCGAGAGGATGGCGGTGTTGACAATCACATGCTTCAGTTTGTTTGAGAGCCACAATCCGAAGACGATGAGGATGATGACAATGCTAAAGAAGAAGATGGCACCCGAGTTGAAAGGCATGCCGAGCGAGTTGACGAAGAACAACTCCGTCTTGCCTGCCAAGTTGATGACTTGAGGCACAAGGAACATGTTGAGGAACCAAAGCAGTGCCACTGAGACGATGCCCGCCAGCAGGAAGCCACCAAAAGATGTCTTCTTCCACTTCTTGAAATATACCACATACACGAATGCGGGCACGCACAGCAAGTTGAGAAGGTGCACGCCAATTGACAGACCGATGAGGAAGGCGATGAAGATGATCCATCGGGTGCTCTTCGGGTCGTCGGCCACCTGCTCCCACTTCAGGATGGCCCAGAAAGTGACAGCGGTGAAGAACGACGACATGGCATAGACCTCTCCTTCGACAGCGTTGAACCAAAACGACTCCGTGAAAGTATAGGCTACCGCACCGACGAAGCCGGCCAATAACACTCCTATTTTATTAACCCAAGGCGCATCTTCACCTTCTTTCATCCACACTTTGCGCACCATCATGGTGATGGTCCAGAAAAGGAAGACGATGGTGAGACCACTGCAAAGGGCCGACATCACGTTGACCATCATGGCCACCTTGGTGACGTCGCCGCCCGCAAAGAGCGAGAAGAAACGCCCGATCATCTGGAACAAAGGTGCCCCGGGCGGGTGACCCACTTGCAGTTTGTATGCCGTTGAGATGTACTCGCCGCAGTCCCACCAGCTCACGGTGGGCTCCAGCGTAAGGAAATACACGACGGTGGCGATGATACCTGCCAGCCATCCAGTGATGTTGTTTAACCTTTTGAAAGTCATAATAATATAAAAACTGTTTTGTTATTTATCGCTTCAATTGGGCTGTTGCCAAACTGCAAAGATACGGCTTTTTTGTTTTGTCCCTATCCGAAAAACACCAAAAACGCGGTTTGTAGTATAAGAATGCAACTTTTTTCGAAAAAAAACGAAAAAAACGCTTGCGCGTAACGAAATTAGTTGTACTTTTGCAGCCGCATTCGGAAACGAATGATGTCGAGTGGTGTAATGGCAGCACTGCAGATTTTGGTTCTGCCTGTCAAGGTTCGAATCCTTGCTCGACAACTTGAGGTGGAAGAAAAGACCTGCTACTTTGAGTAACAGGTTTTTTTGTTGTAAAAGCTAAGGTCCCTGAGCCCTGAGCTTGTCGAAGGGCCGAAGGGCCGACATAAAACATTGAAGACTAAATGATAACGAAAGAACAAGTAACAATCCTCTGTGAAGAAGCCCTCGCCAATACCGACCGCTTCCTCGTGGACGTGAAGGTGAAACCCAACAACGTGATTGAGGTCTATGTCGACTCCGACACGGCCGTCAACATCGACCACTGCGCCGAGTTGAGCCGCTTCGTCAACGAGAAGCTCGACCGTGACGTGGAAGATTATGAGCTGACCGTGTTTTCATGGGGCCTCTCGGGTGCCTTAAAAATGGACCGCCAGCTGCAGAAATATGTCGGAAAGGATGTGGAAGTGAAGACGAAGGAGATGGGTAAGATGCAAGGCACGCTGGTGGGCTTCGACGCCGAGAAGGTGGAGTTCGCCCCCGCGCCAAAGAAAGTCTCGAAGAAGAAACCCGCAGAGGAACCCGCCAACCTGTTCTTCGAACGTAAAAAAGTGGAAATCAAACCAGCAATTATATTTTAAGCTGCTGGCTACTGGCAACTGGCTCCTGGCTGCTTCAACAAAAGGAAAGGTATACGGAGCTGCCAGAAGCCAAGAGCCAGAGGCCAGAGGCCAAACAAGAAAACAATAAACAATCAACATAAAAAATGGACAACTACAAATTAGTAGAGACTTTCTCGGAATTCAAGGAATTCAAGAACATCGACCGCGAAGCCATGATGCGCA
>CAMYYV010000072.1 GCA_947303625.1 uncultured Bacteroidales bacterium
CAAGGCTTCTATGAGTATTATTCCTTCCAGGACGGCATCAACTTCGACTATACCACCACCAACGGTGAACTCGGTGTGCTATACGGTGAACTGAACCAAGGGCGACTGCCTACCTACCATCGCTTCGACATTGACATCAAGCGAAGGTTCTATTTCAGTGAGAATGTCAACTTGGAGCTCGACCTTGGCGTGACCAACGTGTACAACCGCAACAATGTGTTCTATGTCAACCTGGTAACCAGCGAGGTGTCGCGCCAGCTGCCCATCTTGCCGACACTGGGCATGACTTTGTCGTTCTGAATCCTGACCGACTCATGAAGACTTTACCGAATCCCCCCAAGGCCGCCATACGCCCCCATGCGATGACGACGCACGGCCATACCCGTATCGACAACTACTATTGGCTCAACGAGCGCGAGAATCCTGAGGTTTTGGCTTATCTTGAAGCCGAAAACGACTATGCTGATGCATGTCTTAAGCATACCGAACCCCTTCAAGAGCAGCTGTTTAAGGAGATTACGGGACGTATCAAGCAGGACGACAACTCCGTGCCAGTCAAAATCCGCGATTATTACTACTACACGCGCTATGAGGAAGGGAAAGAGTACCCCATCTACTGCCGGAAGAAGCATAGCTTGGAATCCCCAGAAGAGGTTATCCTCGATGGCAATGCCCTGGCCGAAGGCCATGCCTTCTTTGAAATCGGGGCGGTGAGCCTGAGCGAAGACGACAATTTGCTGGCGTATTCTGTCGACACGGTGAGCCGTCGTATCTACACGGTGTACGTCAAGGACTTGACGACGGGTGAACTGTTGGGAGAACCCATTACTGGTACTTCGGGAAATGTGATTTGGGCCAACGACAACAAGACGCTGTTTTATGGTATGAAGGATGAAACCCTAAGACCATGCAGAATCATGCGCCATCGTTTATGTACCGACCCGAAAGAAGATGTCATGGTGTATGAGGAAAAAGATGAAGCTTTTGTGTGTTATGTCAGCAAGACGAAGTCGAGGAAATACTTGATCATCAGCTCTGAGTCGACGTTGTCGTCGGAGTGTCGTATTCTTGAGAGTGACCAACCCGAAGGTGAGTTCCGTGTGTTTCAAGAACGGCAGCCTGACATGCTATACGGAATCGGTCATTATCGTGATCATTTCTATATCCAGACCAATGCCGATGGGGCTAAGAATTACAAGATTATGCGGACCCCGGTAGAGCAGACAGAGAAACCGTTTTGGGAGGAGGTTGTGCCATGTCGCGAGACGGTGATGATAGAGGACTTTACCATCTTCGACAAGTTCTTCGTTGTTGAGGAACGCGAGGGCGGTTTAGTCAAGATTCGTGTCACCTCGTGGGATGGCTTGACTGATTATTACCTTGACTTCGGTGAGCCGGCGTATACTGCCGGTGTGGGTGCCAATCCCGACTTTGAGGCCACCACACTGCGCTATTCCTACAATTCGATGACGACACCTTCGTCGGTCTATGAATGGGACATGGAGCAGCGCACCAAGACCGTGCTTAAAAGGCAGGAGATCGTGGGTGGATACAACCCCGAGGAGTATGTCACGGAGCGCTTGATGGCGCCTTCGCATGATGGTGTGTTGGTGCCGATTTCGATTGTGTATAAGAAGAACGCGGTCCCTGAGTTTGTCGAAGGGCCGCAAGCAAAAGGATCGGGCCCTTCGACGGGCTCAGGGACCCTTAATTGTCCCCTTGTGTTGTATGGCTATGGCTCCTATGGTTCGAGCATGGATGCCTATTTTTCGTTGGCGCGCCTCAGCCTCTTGGACCGTGGCTTCGTCTGGGCCATTGCCCACATCCGTGGTGGCGAGGAGATGGGACGTCAGTGGTATGAAGATGGCAAGATGCTGAACAAGAAAAACACCTTCCTCGATTTCATCGCGTGTGCGGAATACCTTATTAAGATGGGTTACACCTCGTCGCAGAAGTTGTTTGCCATGGGTGGTAGCGCGGGAGGTTTGCTGATGGGTGCGGTGGTTAATATGCGCCCCGACCTGTGGAAGGGTGTCATCGCGCAGGTGCCTTTCGTCGATGTGGTCACCACAATGCTCGACGAGAGCATCCCACTCACGACGGGCGAGTACGACGAATGGGGCAACCCCAATGAGAAGCAGTATTACGACTATATGTTGTCCTATTCGCCTTACGACAACGTGGAGGCCAAGGACTATCCTGCCATGCTTATCACCACGGGACTTCACGATAGTCAGGTGCAGTATTGGGAACCTGCCAAGTGGGCTGCCAAACTCCGTGCATTGAAGACCGACCACAATCCGCTGTATCTCAAGACCGAGATGGACTATGGCCACGGCGGTGCTTCGGGACGCTTCGAGGGTTACAAGGAAGTCGTTTTGGAGTATGCTTTCATGCTTGATGAATTGGGAATGATATAAACTAAAAACATAGAATATGAAACTTTATAAAGAAGGCAACTATTGGAAGGCCTGTTACGACCAGGAACGTGGTAAATACTATGGATACCTGATGTATACCGACCGTGAAGGACAAACTCGCTTCCTTTATGAGATCACCAAGGAAATTTTCGACAGGTTGGGGTCGTTTCCCGAGGACTATGATAACGACAAGCTCATTGAAACGGGGCGCTTGCTGTTTCGTTTCGAGAACACGATGTACGGAACCATGGGCCCTGAGCATTATGTGTATGACGAAAGTTACACCGAGAGTGATTTTGACAAGGCATTTGAATCGCTGAAGAAGATACGAAAGAGGGGAAATTCATAATTCCTTGACAAAAGAGGATTTGTTTTGCTATTTTTGCACACTCAAACCGAAGAAAGAATCTGATATGAAGAGAATAGTATTGGTTATTGCCGCCATATTGTTGGCATTTAGTGGTTTTGCTCAAAAACAGCCTAAGTTTACCGAAGAAGACGCGAAGCAGTTTTACCGTACCATTCAGGGCGACTACACCATGGTCGTCAACGACTCAACCACGGCCGACGTGCATTTTACACCCATTTGGGAGAACTCGGGCAACCGTTTCCAATGGCTTTATCTCGAAGCCTCGGTGGATAAGAAAGTGGTCTTGCAGAAAGTGCTTGAGTTGAAGCCTAAGAATGACAAGCAGTTCCGCGTCTATATCCATGACTTGAAAGACCCGGCAGAGTTTGCAGGGAAGTGGCGCAACCGCAACTATTTCGACGGTTTCACCCCTAGCATCCTCAAATCGGGGAAACGTGTCACCTTCGTGAAGACCTCGGATTTCTCCTATCAGACACACAATATCATGAGGATTAGGGCGATAGACTGCTTTCCGAAAGGCGACTTGCTGCATTTCAAGTTCGTGCAGGAGGACGAGCGCTTCTATGTCACCCGAGTGCCTAAAGGAACGAATCATATCATCCGTCTGCAAGGCATTAAGGCACTGACGGATTAAGAATGAAAAAAGCGGCAAACGCCGCTTTTTTCATTTCATCTTGAACACCCAAGCCGCTGTGCTCTTCAAGTCGGAGTATTTCAATCCGCTCGTGTCGATGTAGAGTTGGCCGTCTTTGTATTTCCAAGGTAAGGTTTTTGGGCAGCCTAATAGCGTGACTTTCATATTGTCGGCAGGCTTGTCGAGATTTAAGACCAATTGGTCTTCAGGATAATCCAAAGCGATGGCATAGAGAGCGTCCTTGCCTTGTGTGTAGCAGATGTTGGGTTGCTCGCAGGTGTAGGTGGCTTTAAGCCCTTGTGTGGGTAGCATGGCGCCCGTCTGGAAGCCCGTCATCACCTGTTGCTCCATCTTTTTCGATGACCAAAATAGGGTGATGCTGGCTTCTAGCTCGTCTTCTTCGTAGGAAACTTCGATGCTGTGTTGGCCTTGCACTAGTTTCATCTTGCCCGTCTTCGATTTTTGGGTATCTTCGATGACAGTTTTGCCGTCGATGACTAGCGTTGCCTTGTCATCGGTCTGGATTTCGAAGGTGTATGTGTCGGCAGGGCAGGAGAACACACCCTGCCAATGCGCTTGGAAGTGGTCGCAGCTGATGGCGGGGTCGGGCGAGTTGCGTTTCCAGTCGAAGTTGATTTCTGCGTCGTTGCGCGAAACCCTGATGGGTCTCATCTCGTAGAATTTCTTGTATGGTCGTGTGCCATAGATAGCTTCTCCATTGGTGTCGAGCCAACGGCCGAGGTCAAGTAAACGTTCTTGTTGTAGAAGCGGTATCTTGCCATCGGCGGCTGGACCCACGTTGAGTGTCATGCCACCGCCTGCCGCCACGAGGACGCAGAAATGACGGATGAGTTCATCAGAGGTCAAATAGTTCTCCAGAGGCTCGTTGCGGTTGAGACCGAAACTTCGACCCAAGCCCCGACACTCGGCCCATGGGCGGTCGGTGAGCGTGATGCCCGCGCTGTATTCAGGCGTGCGGAAGCCATGCTGCCCGCCGCCGCCCCAGCGGTCGTTGGCAATGGCTTCGCTGCCGACGGTGTTGTAATACCACGAGATGAGTTCGGTGGCATGCCATTGCTCCGCGCTGTTGCGCCATTCGCCATCGGTGAAGAGAATGGTGGGTTTGTATTTTGTGATGAGTTCCTTGAATTGTGGGATCATGTGTGTGTCCACGTAGGTGCCGATGTTCTCGTCAGGGTCTTCGTACCAGCGGTGGATGGGACTGGTCCACTCAGGCAGAGAGTAATAGAAGCCCATTTTCAACCCTTTTTTCCTCACGGCTTCAGTTAGTTCGCCGCAGATATCGCGGTGTGGCCCGACATCCACCGAGTTCCAGTTGGGTGCATATTGGCTTGGCCAGAGGCAGAAGCCGTCGTGGTGTTTCGAGACTAGAAGCACATATTTCGCTCCTGATTTCTGGAACAGCTCGGCCCATTCGTTGGGGTCCCAAAGCTCGGCTTTCCACAAGGGTGCAAAGTCCTCATATTTGAAGTCCTTGCCATAGATGCGCTCTTGGAAGGCTTGGCGGTCGTCGTTGGTCATCAAGCCGCGGTAGTACCATTCGGCATAGCCTTCAAGGCTGGCGTAGGCGGGCACGGAATACAAACCCCAATGGATGAAGATGCCCAACTTGGCGTCGGAGAACCACTGCGGATAACTCCGCTCGTTGATGGATTCCCAAGTAGGTTCAACTTGGCCGGAAAGGAGGTTGCAGAACAGCAACGCTGTAACAATGAATAGAGTTTTCTTTGCTTTCATAATGTGCAAAAGTAACACATTTTTCCTTGGTTTGGATAATTGTATATTATTTCCTAATTTTGCCGTATGAACATTTACCAACTTTTTCCTCGACTCTTCGGCAATAAATGTACTGATTTCCGGCTGAACGGTAGTAAGGCCGAGAATGGCTGCGGTACCTTCAATGACATTGACGCAACAGCCCTCGATGCTATCCAGGACCTGGGCTTCACCCACATCTGGTTGACGGGCATCTTGGAGCACGCTTCCGAGAGTACGGGTACACACCCTGACATCACCAAAGGCCGCGCTGGCTCGCCTTATGCTGTTACGGATTATCATGCCGTCGACCCTGATCTGGGTACGATAGCCGACTTTGAGCAATTGGTTAAGCGCATCCATGCAAAAGAGATGAAAGTCATCATCGACTTCATTCCCAATCACTTGGCGCGACAGAACAAAGGCTTTGACCCATGCAATTTCTATTATTGTGAGGGACAAGGCTTTGTTTCGCCTCGTCGAGTCGTGGAGCAACCTTACGAGGAGTATCCCGCCAAAGCAACGGGCAATAATGTGTTTGCCTCCAATCCGAGCATTAACGATTGGTACGATACGGTCAAACTGAACTACGAAGAGCACGACACGTGGGAGAAGATGCTGGAAATACTGCGTTTTTGGTGTGCAAAAAACGTCGATGGCTTCCGTGTGGACATGGCCGAGATGGTGCCAGTGGCGTTTTGGCAGTGGGTGATAGCGGAACTGCGTAAGGATTACCAGCCTTTGATGATTGCAGAGATCTATCAGCCTGACCTATATACGCCTTTCTTGGAAGCAGGTTTCGATTACCTCTATGACAAAGTCGGCTTATACAACACTTTGGAGCGTGTGCTTTGCCAAGGTCACGAGGCGAAAGAAATCAGTGAGGTTTGGAAAGACTTACACGACATGGATGAGCACATGCTACGCTTCATGGAAAACCACGACGAGAAGCGTTTGACTTCGCCGCAGTTTGTGGGCGATGCCTTTGCTGCCTTGCCCGCCGTGTCGCTTTCCGCCTTGATGAATACGGGTCCGTTCATGGTGTACAACGGTCAGGAGAGCGGGGAAGATGCCGTTGGTGAAGTGGGCTACAGCGGCGAGGATGGGCGTACATCTATCTTTGATTACTGTCACATGCCCGAGCATCAAAAGTGGATGAATAACGGCAAGTTCGATGGCGGTGGGTTTGAAGAGGCGCAGAAGAAGCTGTTTGGCTATTACCGTAAACTACTGTATTTCAGAAATGAACACTCGGCAATAAAAGAAGGTAAGTTCTATGACTTGATGTGGTGTAATCCTTGGTATATGAACTTCGACCCGCAGTTTGTCTATGCTTTTTTGCGCTATTCCGAAACGGAACGCTTGTTAGTGGTCATGAATTTCAACCGTACAGAAGCACGCGATGTAGAGGTGAAGATCCCGCACGATGCCCTGGCGATGATGGGACGAAGCAAAGCCAATGAATTTGACATGAATGACTTTGCCTCGGAGATGGTTCCTGTGCATCTGGAACCCTCCGAGACGAAGGTCATCGATTTGGATTCGAGGGGCGTTGTGTTTGGAAATCCTTAAGTAGAACTTATTTCATGGCTTCAACGGTGTAGCCTAAGCCTTCGAGGAGCTTCAGCACCCCTTGCTCGCCACAGAGGTGACCTGCACCCACGGCGAAGAGAGTTGGCTTTTCGGCCATCATGTCGGGCATAATCTTGATCCAGTTATGATTGCGGTTGTCGAGTAAGTTGGCCTCTTCCTCAGGCGAAGCGGCACACGGTCC
Organism: uncultured Bacteroidales bacterium; assembly: GCA_947303625.1. Classification (GTDB taxonomy): domain Bacteria; phylum Bacteroidota; class Bacteroidia; order Bacteroidales; family F082; genus Limimorpha. The sequence continues at coordinate 6,975 of CAMYYV010000072.1, forward strand.
TTCCATCTCTTCTTCAAGAATGGCTTCGAGTTGTTGGAAATTCTGCGAGTAATAGGCAGAAGTGATGCGGTCGACCAGTTGGGTGCTCTCATCAAAATGGTCCACCAGACACATGAGGTCTTCCACTTGTTTTGGCAACTCTGAGCCATAGAGTACGCTCATCTGGAAATCGACAGTCTCGAATCCTTTGACGCTTTTGCCGTTTTGCAGGGCAAGCATCTGGAAGTAATTGTCGAGCAATTCCATGGGGTTGAACGACTCGGCTTTCTTAATGTAGGCAGCCAACGAGAGCGTGGTGGAGAGGGTGGCAGGATTCACGTATTCAACTTGGGCGGCATAGGCCTCGTCATCGAGATTTGTGCCTAACACCTCGAGCAGCAAGGCGTTTAGCCGTGTGCGTTCCTCAGCGGTGAGCAGCGAGGATAAGGTAACCCCTTCGGGCAACATCTGCGATTGCATCATGCGTGCAGCGTTTTCGGGTTTGAAGGCATCCATCATGTCCAATTCACCGCAAACTTGCTGGGTGTTTTCGATAGCCTCACTCATACCTGGAATGCTGTCGGCAAACGAGGCTGGAGCTAAATGGTAGGTGCCGACAATATAGCTGGGAGTTTCAAGGCCATTGCCGGAAATACGATAAAGGAGTTGCGCTTGGGAGTTAAAGGCGAAGCATGCGATAAATGCTGCTGCCAAAAAGAGTGCTTTTCTCATTTCTAATGATTTTATTGGTTTTGCGAGCAAAAATAGATAATCTTTTCAAAAGTGTTGTAAACGGGTTATTTTTTTTACTTTTGCGATGAAATATATGGTGACATGCTTCCTCTCGTAAAAAACGACCCTTGGTTAGAACCTGTAAACAATGCTGTTGAACAGCGCCACGGCCGTTATGAACAACGGCTCAATGGCATCAAAAACCGTTACGGCAGCCTGATGACATTTGCTACGGCGCATCAGTTTCTGGGCTTCAACTACGACAAACGTCGCCACGGTTGGTGGTATCGCGAATGGGCTCCTGCGGCGCATTACCTCTCGCTGATGGGCGATTTCAACGATTGGAACCGCTATGAATATCCTTTAGAACTGGCTGGTGCCGGTCTTTGGGAGATTTTCCTGCCCGACAGCGAGTTTGCCCATCGTCTGGTTCATGGCAGCAAACTGAAGGTGCTGGTGCAGTCGCAAATCGGGGAGCATGAGCGCATTCCCGTGTATATCAAACGGGTGATTCAGGATGAGGGTAACAAGGATTTTGCGGGCCAGTTTTGGAATCCGCCCACACCTTATATATTTAAGCATGCTGCGCCGCAGTTGAAGGATGTGCCATTGCTGATCTATGAGACGCATGTCGGTATGGCGCAAGAGGAGGAAAGGGTAGGGACGTACAAAGAATTCACTGAGCGCATCCTGCCGCGCATCAAAGCGGACGGTTACAACGCCATACAATTGATGGCTATCGCTGAGCATCCGTATTATGGTTCGTTCGGTTATCATGTCTCTAATTTCTTTGCGCCCTCGTCTCGTTTCGGAACGCCCGAGGAGTTGAAGGAACTCATCGACACGGCACACGGCATGGGGATGCTGGTCATTATGGATCTGGTGCATTCCCACACGGTGAAGAACATCCGCGAGGGCATCAACCTGTTTGACGGCTCCGACAGCCAATACCTGCATCCCGGCGAGCGCGGCAATCACAACCTTTGGGATTCCAAACTATTCAACTACGGCAAAGAAGAGACATTGCAATTCCTGCTCTCCAACGTGCGCTACTGGTTAGAGGAGTTCCGTTTTGACGGCTTCCGTTTCGACGGCGTGACCTCGATGCTTTATCTCGACCATGGTATCGGGACGACTTTTGATGCTCCTGAGAAATACTTCAACGAGAATGTGGATGCCGATGCAGTCACATACTTGCAGTTGGCTAACACTTTGTGCCATCAGTTGAATCCGCAGGCCATCACCATTGCAGAGGATGTGAGTGGTATGCCCGGCCTTTGCAACCCGATTGCCGACGGCGGCATGGGCTTCGACTACCGTTTGGGCATGGGCTTGCCAGACTTTTGGATTAAGGTGCTGAAAGACGAGCCCGAGGAGCAATGGAACATGAAGAACTTCTTCTTCACCATGACCAACCATCTGCCGCAGACCAAGACGGTGGCCTACGCTGAGTCGCACGACCAAGCCTTGGTGGGCGACAAAACCATCGCTTTTCGTCTGATGGACAAGGAGATGTACACCGCCATGAGTGTAGACACGCCATCCATGACGGTGGACCGTGGCATTGCCCTGCATAAGATGATTCGACTCTTCACGCTCACCTTGGGCGGTGAGGCCTGGCTCAATTTCATGGGCAACGAGTTCGGTCATCCCGAGTGGATTGACTTCCCGCGTCTCGACAATGGATGGAGTTACCAATATGCCCGCCGCCAGTGGTCGTTGGTGGATAATCCGAACTTGAAGTACCGCTATATGGGAGCCTTCGATAAGGCCATGCTCGACTTCGTGAAACGTCATCCTGTGATGCAGGCTTCGCCTGCTTGGATGCTTTATGCCGATGAGGAAAACAAGACTGTCGTCTATGAGCGCGGCAACTTAATCTTCGTCTTCAACTGGGGACCCAAATCCATTCCAGACTACAAAGTTCCCGTTAGAGAGACAGGCGATTACCGCATCCTCCTTACCTCCGACGACAAGGCTTATGGAGGTTTCGGTAACATTGATACTAGCGTGAAGTTCCCCTCAGAAAAAGTGAAGGATGACATCACCATGAAGATCTACAACGTGAGCCGTGTGGCGACGGTGTACGGGCGGGTTTAATCCTTGATTCAAGTAAATACAAAAAAATAGAGACGCAGGTGTCTGCGTCTCTAAATTTCATATTTTTGGAAAGACAATGCTAAAGTGCTGCCTATTGTCCCGTATACTTTCCGATGAAGAAGATGGCTCCCGTCGATTGTTCGCTGATGACATAAAGGAAGGTGCGGTTGGCATGAAAGATGACATGCTCAGGCTCTCTTGGAGCAGCAGAAGTGAGTTTGCTCCCGATAACTGTAACGGCTGCGGCTTCGGTGCCTTCCTCATCTAATTTGATTCTAGCCACCTGCTTTATGAGATCGATTTTGGTGGAAATGTCGCAGAAA
>CAMYYV010000073.1 GCA_947303625.1 uncultured Bacteroidales bacterium
ACAAGACCGTGGTCGATATCGCCGATGCCAAGATCTTGGTGTCCGGTGGCCGTGGTGTCCAGAACAAGGAAGGCTTCGACAAGCTGCAAGCTCTGGCCGATGTCATCGGCGGCGTGGTGTCATCCAGCCGTGCGATGGTCGACAACGGCGTGATGCCTCATGACCGTCAGGTGGGTCAGACAGGTAAGACCGTCCGTCCGAACCTCTATATGGCTTGTGGTATCAGCGGTGCCATCCAGCACTTGGCTGGTATGGAAGAGTCCGACTTCATCATCGCCATCAACAAGGACAAGTTCGCACCCATCTTCAGCGTCGCCGACCTCGGCATCGTTGGAGATCTGCACAAGATTGTCCCCATGCTGACGGAGAGACTGAAGAAGGAAATGGAAAAATAATCAGTATTGATTATGGCCCTTTTGTAGAGACGGTGCGTGCACCGTCTCTACTTTTTTTTGTTGCACAAATCAAGATAATTCATTATCTTTGCATTATAAAAACAGCATGATAAATGCCCGGAAAAGAAAACAACATCATCCTCTACAACGACGCCGAAGGTAAAGTCAGCGTAAATGTCCGTTTTGCCGAAGAAGATATTTGGTTGACCAATAATCTTATTGCGGAATTGTATGCAACATCGAGGCAACTTATTGATTACCATATCAATAATATTTATTCTGATGGCGAACTTTCGCAAGAAGCAACTTGCAAAGATTTTTTGCTAGTTCGAAAAGAAGGAAATCGAAATGTGGAGCGAAGTTTGCCTCATTATAATCTGGATGTCATCATTGCTATTGGCTATCGCGTCCAATCCCCAATAGCAGTGCGTTTCCGTCGTTGGGCTACGCAACGTTTGCACGAGTACATACAGAAAGGCTTCGCCTTGGACGATGAGCGCCTGAAACAGGGTGGCAACCGCTATTTCAGGGAACTATTGCAGCGCATCCGCGACATCCGCTCATCGGAACGCAATTTCTACCAGCAAGTCACTGATATTTATGCTACTGCCATCGACTACGACCCGCGTAGCGAGATGACAAGGATGTTTTTCGCGACGGTGCAGAACAAACTCCATTATGCCGTGCATGAGCAAACTGCCGCCGAGGTGATCTACAATCGTGTGGATAATGAGAAACCGTTTGTCGGTATGACCAACTTCAAAGGCAATTATGTCACCAAAGACGATGTAAAGATAGCCAAAAACTATCTTTCTGAACTGGAATTGCAGCGCCTTAATCTGCTTGTTTCCGGCTTTTTGGACTTTGCCGAATTTCAAGCCCTTGAGATGAAGCCCATGCGGATGCAAGATTGGATTGAATCGCTTGATAACCAGATTCTTGCCAACAGAAGAAAGGTTCTGGAAGGGAAGGGGAGTGTCTCGCACGAAGAAGCCATCAAAAAGGCAGAACAGGAGTTTGAGATCTATCGCAAGCGTGAGATGGAACTACTTGAAAGCGACTTCGACCGTGCCATAAAACAATTATCGTTAAAACAGGATGAATAATAATCAAACGTTAAACATAAAAAACTAAGAACATGAAAAGAACACTCTTTACCTTTGTCGCTATCATGCTGTCATCTATGATGATGGCCGGCAGTTTCGTCATGGTTTCTTATTCGGGACGAGCCGAACTGGAACGCCTCTTCAACGACCCGAACCTCACCGTGCATTACTACACGAATAGTGAGGTCTTCGCCACCGCTGAACGCTTCGATGCCTCTTCGATGACCCTGCTCGATGAGAATGCCTTCAATGGGAACGAGACCTATACCTTGGTCTACTGTCCAGCATCGATGCAAGGATCGTATCTTGTTGAAAACAAAATCAATGCAATTGCTCAATTAAAGGATTATTTTATAACGAAAGAATCTGTCATGCCCTACAAAAACGACGGCACTGTGGCCATCTTCAACAAGAAAGCCAACCTGCCACGCTTGACGCGCGACTTCCCAGTGGTGACCGAAGTGAACCCGACCATTCGCGAGATGCTCGACCAGGTCAACATGGACTCTTTGGAAGCCACCGTGCAACACCTGCAGGACTACGGCCATCGCCTGTGGAACTCAGAAAACGCTTATGCCGCCTCCGACTGGATTGCAGGACGCATGGAGGCACTCGGACTGGAAGTGGAGCAACAGCCTTTTTATGCCAACACATGGATGGGCAGTGGTAACGCAGCCCCCAATGTCATCGGCATCCAACGCGGCACGCTCTATCCCGATACCTACGTGGTCTGTGGCAGCCATTTCGACTCGTTCTCGTATCAAGCGATGTATGGTGGCGGCGCTGCTCCTGGTGCCGACGACAACGCCACGGGCGTGGCCAGCGTACTAGAAAGCGCGAGGATCTTGACGCAATACGAGTTTGAATACAGCATCATCTATTGCGCCTTCGGTTGCGAGGAGATGGGACTCTACGGCAGCAACGCCTATGCAACGCGTTGCCAAGAGGAGGGGATGGATATCATCGGCTATTTCAACAACGACATGAACGGCTACCTCTATGGCGACCAGATCCATATCGACTGCATCTATCCCAACTCAGTGGAGCCTATCGGTGCATATTACAGGAACGTCGGCGAGGTCTATTACCCTGAACTGCCCATCCAGCACGTCAACTTTAACGATGGCGACAGCGACCACACCTCGTTCAATAACCACGGCTACATGGGTATCTATCCTTTTGAGGACTACCAAAACTACAGCCCTTATATCCACACAACCAATGACTTGATCGGCTTGAGTGTGACAAGCTTCGAGATGTCGCAGCAGTACTGCCAGATGAACATCGCTTGCCTTGCTGAGATCGCCAATCCTATGGGCGAGACGCCGCAAGTGTATTGCCATCCGGTGAGGAATTTTGAGATTATGGAGCCTATCACCAAGGAGTTGAGCAACCTTTGGTTGTATTGGGAAACCCCTGAGGAAGGTTCTACTGGCGAGTTAGAGCATTTTGAAGTGTATCGCGACAATGCGGTGATTGCCCAAGTGGTCTATGAATTGGGAGTGAACTGGTACGACTATTTGGACACTATTACTGTGGGGGTCCAGGCTGAGTATTTTATTATGGCCGTCTATAGCGATGGTTGTGAAGCCGCATCAGACACCCTTATCGGCGAAGGCCTTCCAAACTCGGTGAACGATTTGGAAAACGGCAATGTCGCTGTCTATCCCAATCCCGCTGAGAGCCAAATAAATATCATCGCAAACGGTTTACAACTTGTCAATGTCTACAACGCTATGGGACAGCTGGTCGAAACCGTAAAGGTCAACCTCCTTGACCAATTTACGCTCTCCGTTGAATCCTATCCGTCAGGACTTTACACCATTCAGATGGTAACCAAAAACGGGGTTTACAACCGTAACGTTGTAGTAAAATAACTTGGTATATGGCTACTGTTAACGTATACGAACAATACTTTGCTGCCGAGGCCGAATACGACGGTGTGCCGCGCTACGGTGCCAAGGTGATGCTCGTCGCCACTTCGGAAGAAGGCCATATCCGCTATGAGGCGGCTGTGACCTTCTTCCCGCATCGTGACGAGGAAGACTATGCCGTGTCTTATGATGCTTGTCTCAGCAAGGTGCTCTATGAGTCCAAAGGCCGCCGCTCGAAAAAAAGGGAAGAGGTTTTGTTGGAGACGTTCCCGGCAGAAATCGACCAACTCGCCGAAACGATAAGAGGGAAGGTGCTATGGGATCAGCCTTTGCAGGAGGCAAGGAGGGGATGATCATAAGTTATTCTTGACCTTATTTCCCGATGCAGAAACGGGAGAAGATATTGCCTAGCACCTCGTCTGTGGTAATCTCTCCAGTAATGCTTCCGAGGTAATAAAGTGATTGACGTAAGTCTTGCGAAATCAAATCGGTAGGAATATCCATTTCAAGTCCTTGTTTAACTAATTGCAGGCTTTCGGAAGCATGCATTAAGGCTTCATAATGCCGCATATTGGTGACCAAAACAGCCTTGTCATTGGGAGTCATCAGCCTGCCATGCCGGCCAATTTGTTCTTTCAGGCCTTTCACGGATTGGGGGTCTTTGGCAGAGAGGTAGCCAAAGCTCATCAGACCGGCCAAACTATAATGGACATCACCCAAGGTGTATCCATGAGAGTCGACGAGGTGGGCTCCATGCGATACCACATTGCGCGCATAACAGTCGCGCAGGGCATCAGACATCTCAATGTCCAAGTGTTGCATCCTGTTGTTTTGGATCAAATCTTCTTTGTTGATCAGCAGCATCAGCCTCTGTTCCAGTAGGTTGACTGTACTGATAATGTCTTCAGCTGCTTTTTTGATGTCCTCAAACGGCAAGGTGCCATCAATCATGCCCAGGACGATGTCGGCCTCCGAGATCTTTTTGAAAGTACGCTCGATGCCGATTTTCTCGATGGTCTCGTCGGTGTCGCGAATGCCAGCCGTGTCGATGAAACGGAAGAGAATCCCATCGATGTTCAAAGTCTCCTCAATGGTGTCGCGCGTGGTACCGGCGATGTCGCTCACGATGGCCCGGTCTTCACCCAAGAGGGCGTTGAGCAACGTACTCTTGCCAGTATTGGTCTGGCCCACAATGGCCACAGGGATGCCGTTCTTTATAGCATTTCCAAGTCGGAAAGAATCCTTGAGATCGTTTACTTTAGATAAAGTCTCTTCAAGTAATGCTTTAAGTTTGCTACGGTCGGCAAATTCCACGTCTTCTTCGCTGAAATCGAGTTCAAGCTCCATCAACGATGTCATTTCCAATAGCTTGGAGCGCATCACTTGAAGTTCTTTCGAGAATCCACCTTTTAATTGGTTGATAGCCACGCGGTGGGATGCCTCGCTTTCCGAGCTGATAAGGTCGGCTATAGCTTCGGCTTGGGTCAAGTCGAACTTCCGGTTGACAAAAGCGCGGCGTGTGAACTCGCCAGCTTCGGCCATACGGCAGCCTTGTGCGACCAGTACTTGGAGCAACTTCTGTTGTACATATACCGAGCCATGCACGCTGACTTCGGCGGTGTCTTCGCCAGTGAAAGAGTGGGGGGCTTTAAAGAAGGTCACCACGGCCTCGTCGAGCATTTCCCTATTATTAATAAGGTATCCATGATAGGCTCTATTAGGCTCAATATCGCTGATTTCCAATAATTTGCCTTTATATTGAAACAATGTGGCAAGGATAGGAAAAGCCTGTGGCCCTGAGATGCGTACCACAGCAATTGCGCCCATGCCATGGGGTGTGGCAAGGGCGCAAATGGTGTCATTATCGAAGGTTCGATTTAACATAATGTCAGAAGGGCAGATCGTCCGTGCTGTCTTCCGCCGGAGGATAGTATTCCGTTGTGGGGGCAGCTGCAGGCGGCGGAGTTTGGTGCATCGCAGGCTGAGCGGGTTGTGCGGCAGCAACAGCAGGGGCAGCAGTGGCTCCAACCGGATCAAAGCGCCACACGCGCACGTCGGTGTACCATTTGCCGTTAAATTCACGTGACGAAATCTCGATCTGTGCCTTGATGGTCTGTCCAGGCGCGAATTTCTGGATCTCGTCGATTTGATTAGTCCAGCAGGTCAAGCAGACGGTTCGGGGATACTGTTCTTCAGTCTCAATGATTAAGTCTTGTTTACGCCAAGGTCCGCGGGCGCTGGTTCCTTCGGTCAGAGCGCCAAGTCTGACCACTTTTCCGATAATTTCCATAATGGGTGGGTTTAATTAGTTATAAGTGTGTTGTTTAGGGTTCTACAAATCGCTTGTTTTCCTCGTTGCAAAGATACCTAACATTTTGGTTATATACAATGGATTTCGAGAAAAATTGCACTTTTTTTGGCTATTTTCCTTTTTGCCCTTTTTCGAAAATAATACATATTATGTTAAATAGTATCTGCGAAAGAATCCCCCGCTTTGGCAAAATCCCAGCATTTTTTCATTCCCATGGGAATCTATAAAGGCTGGGATTGATCCACACAGGATTGAAAGGTTTCAGAATATATTCATTGCAATCACCGCGCAAGCCTCAGCATCAGCGGCAGCGTTATGGTGGTTCCCTGCCAGGTCGAAACCAAAGTGTTTGGCAACCGTCTGCAGCTTGTGATTCTCCAGATCAGGCACGAGCAACTCCGACCCTAGATGGGTGCAGTAGAATTTAAAATCTTGATATGGAATGTGATACAACTCGTGCAAGGCCTTCAGCACGCGCTCGTCGAACGAGATGCCGTGCGCCACCATAGGCAAGCCTCTCACCTTGTCCTTGACGTTGTCCCACACCTCAGGAAACAGCGGTGCGTGGTTGGTATCCTTATAAGTGATGCCGTGTACCTTCGTCGTCCAAAAATCATAACGGTTCGGCACTGGCTTGATCAGACTGTAGAATCGCTCCACGATCTCATCATCCCTCACGATGACGACACCCATGCTACATGCACTCGTCACCTCGCCGTTGGCCCCTTCAAAGTCAATGGCGGCAAAGTCGTGAAGATGGTATTTGGGTACATAAGACGGGCGTTCGGCATCAGGCCAGTCACCAATCTTTCGCTTATCTCGGTTCAAGTTCATAACGGGCGCAAAATTACGTATTTTGCATTGCTTTTCCGAAAATTAATCCTAACTTTGCCCAAAATTGGAGTTCACTCCTACCCTTTTCTCGTTTTTAAAACTATTTAACAAATTCATATTCAATAATTTAAATCAAACAAAGATGAAAAAGTACGTTTGCGACGTCTGTGGTTACATCTACGACCCAGAGAAAGGCGATCCCGATAGCGGCATCGCTCCCGGCACTCCTTTTGAAGCCATCCCCGACAACTGGTCCTGCCCGCTTTGCGGCATCGGCAAGGACAGCTTCTCTGTCATGGAATAAACATGAGACACGGGGCTTTTACCCTGACCGCTGACTCAAACCCTGACCATCTCACCCATGGTGAAAAATGGTCAGGGTCATGGTCAGTAGTTATGGTCAAATAAAAGTCCCGCGTCTTTTAATGTACACAAATTATGGACACCAAAGCCTTATTCAACATAGGTTACGGCCTCTATGTGCTGACCACCAACTACGACAACATTGACAACGGCTGCATCGTCAACACGGTGATCCAGGTCACCAGCAACCCACTGCAGATTGCCGTGACGGTCAACAAGGGCAACTACACCCATGACCTCATCAAGGACTCCTGCGTGTTCAACGTCTCGATGCTGACCACCGAGACGCCGATGAAAGTCTTTGAGCATTTCGGCTTCCAGTCGGGGCGCAAAGTCAACAAGTTCGCGGACTGCGAGTCCGAGCATCGTGCAGTCAACCATGTGCTATACATCCCCAAGTACACCAACGCTTTCCTGGCCTGTCGTGTCACAAAGAGCATCGACTTCGGCACCCACACTATGTTCATTGCCGATGTGCTCGATGCCCAGGTGCTGTCCGACAAGCCCTCGGTGACCTACGATTATTATCAGAAAAACATCAAACCCAAACCTCAGCCACAAGCCGAAAAGCCCAAGGACGGCAAACGCCGCTGGGTGTGCAAGGTCTGCGGCTATGTCTATGAAGGTGACTCACTCCCACCCGATTTCGAATGCCCGTTGTGCAAACACGGCGTGGAGGATTTTGAAGAGCTCATGTGAAGGGTGGCTGACAACGAAAAAACGGCCCTTCGTCCCTTCGACGAACTCAGAGCTCAGGGACCTGCCCTTTCTTCTATCAAATATCAAACAGAAACAAATTGTTCTATGCAACAAATACAATTAACCGAAAACATCTATTATGTCGGCGTCAACGACCGCCGCAGCGAACGCTTTGAGAACCACATGGACCTGCCCAACGGCGTGTCCTACAACTCCTATCTCATCGTCGACGAACAAGTCGCGCTAATCGACCCCGTCGAGGCTGGCTTCATCGAGGAATACCTCCTCAAGGTGAAGAGCGTGTTGCAAGGCCGCAAGGTCGACTACCTTGTTATCAATCACGACGAGCCCGACCACAGCAGCAGCATCGCTGCCGTGATACGCGAATGGCCCGAGGTGCAGGTCGTGGGCAACGCCAAGACCTTCCCTCCACTTGAGGCTTTCTATGGCCCCATCGAGAACAAGAAGGTTGTGGCCGAGGGCGAGACCCTCTGCCTCGGCAGCCACACTCTCCAGTTTTTCATGATGCCCATGGTGCACTGGCCCGAGTCGATGCTGACCTACGAGCAAAGCAGCAAGATCGTCTTCAGCAACGACGCCTTTGGCGGCTTCGGCGCCTTGAACGGCGGCATCTTCGACGACCAGGTCAACATCGCCTTCTATGAGGACGACATGCGACGCTACTATGCCAACATCGTCGGCAAGGTGGCCATGCAAGCCCTCAAGGCCATCGAAAAGCTCAGCGCCTTGGAGATCAAGATGATCGCCCCATCGCACGGCCTCGTCTGGCGCAGCAATCTCGCCTGGGTCATCGGCAAATACACGCAATGGAGCAAGCAGGAGCCGGAAGAAGGCATCGTCATCGTCTACGGCTCGCTGCACGGCAACACGGGCGTGATGGCCGATATTGTGGCCCGTGGCGCGGCCGAGGCTGGCATCAAAGAGGTGAAGGTCTACGATGTGGCCAAGACCGAGGTGTCTTTCATCATGAGCGACATCTGGAAATACAAAGGCGTCATCATCGGAGCCTGCGCCCACTACGGCAGCATGTTCCCCGACATGACCCTGCTCGTGCACGAAATCAACGAGTTCAAGCCCAAGGACAAGTGCTACGCCCTGTTTGGCGGCATGAGTTGGAGCGGCGGCGGCGTGAAGACCCTGGCCAAATACGCCGAGGAAGGCAAATGGAACCTCGTGGCCGAGAGCGTCGAGGTGAAAGGCGCCCCCATCCGCGAAGAGGACTGGGACAAGCTATACAACCTGGGTAAGGCCGTGGCTGAAGCCATTCATTGACTATGAATGTAAGCTATTAGCTCGGTAATAACGAAGCAAATAGCTAACAGCTAAAAGCCTAATAAGCTAAACACGAAAGAGACAACTAAAACAAAACAGTAAACTCAACTAACATTAAAATCTAATCAAAAATGAAAAACGTATTAAAAGCATTGACGCTATGCCTATTTGTGGCATTCATGACATCGTGCCAATCCAAAGAGGAAAAGCTCATCGACCAGATGAACGCTCTTGCCGACCGCGTCGAGAACCAGACCGAATCGTTCACCGATGAGGAATGGGAAGCCATCAACTACGAGCACCAGATGCTCCAAGAACGTGCCAAGGAGTGCGACTTCACCCCTGAGCAACGCACCGCCTTTGCTAAGGCTGAAGCCGAGTTGGACGCAGCCATCGTCAAACAAAGAGCCAAAGAAGCTGGCAACGGCCTCAAAGATGCCATCCAACAAGGCAAAGACGTGTTCAACGGAATTATCGACGGTGTCAAGGAAGGTCTTGGCATCGGTGACGAAGGCGAAGAAGCACCCGCTGAGAAGTAAGCCTCTCCCCTGCTTCTAAATGCGAAAAGTCTCCATCTCAATAATGTACCCATTAATTGAGATTGCTAATTTTCTCGGTTTATTCAAAAAAAGCTCCACCTCTTTTGAGATGGAGCTTTTTGCTGTCCCTATTAATATAAATAGGTGTTGTTGTAGAGACGTGCCAGGCACGTCTCTACATACAACCAAATTATTTGTACTCAGCGAGCACGTCCTTCACGCGGTCGGGGGTCATACGGCCGTAGACCTTGTCACCGACTTCGATGACGGGGGCCAGACCGCAGGCACCGACGCAGCGGAGGCAGGTCAGTGAGAACTTGCCGTCGGGAGTGACCTCACCGACGCCAATGCCCAGCTGACGCTTCAGCTCGTCCAACACCTTCTCGGCACCACGCACGTAGCAAGCGGTACCCAAGCAAACGCTGATCGGGTGCTCGCCCTTCGGCGTCATGGTGAAGAAGGAATAGAACGATACGATGCCGTAGACTCTCGAAACCGGGATGCCCAGTTCCTTAGCCACCAGCTCCT
>CAMYYV010000074.1 GCA_947303625.1 uncultured Bacteroidales bacterium
CCTCATCCCCGGCATCATCGACGAGCATGTGCATTTCCGTGAGCCAGGCCTGACGCACAAGGCCGACATCTACACCGAGAGCCGCGCTGCCGTGGCAGGTGGCGTGACCTCGTTCATGGACATGCCCAACACGGTACCCCAAACCACGACACAGGAACTGCTCAAACAGAAGTTCGACCTCGCCGCTGAGAAGTCGTTGGCCAACTATTCCTTCTATCTCGGTGCCACCAATGACAACCTTGACGAGATCATCAAGACCGACCCGAAGCAGGTGTGTGGCATCAAACTCTTCATGGGCAGCAGCACAGGCAATATGCTGGTGGACAAGAACGAGGTCTTGGTGCGCCTATTTCGTGAGTCACCCTGCTTGATCGCTGCACATTGCGAAGATGAGCAGACCATCCATGAGAACACAGTCTGTTGCAAAGACCTGGCGGCAAAAGGAGAGGTCGTCGTCGATGCGAGTATCCATCCTTTCATCCGCACATCGGAGGCTTGCTACAAGTCGTCATCAAAGGCCGTCGATATGGCGGAGAAGTTCGGAGCCCGTCTGCATGTGATGCACATCTCCACCCAAAAGGAATTGTCATTGTTTAGAAATGACATTCTTTTGAAAGATAAGAGGATAACAGCAGAGACCTGCCCACATTACCTTTGGTTTGATGCCCATGATTATGAGGCAAAGAGTTTCGCCATCAAGTGCAACCCTGCCATCAAGTCGCACCGCGACCGTGAAGCCTTGCTGCAAGCCATTCGCGAGGGCCGCATCGACACCATCGGCACCGACCATGCACCGCATCTGCGCGAGGAGAAGTTCACAGGCGATTACTTCACCAGCAAGTCAGGTTTCCCGTCAATACAGCGTTCGCTTGAGGTGATGGCTAAGGTCTTGCCCGACGAACTGCCGCGCCTGGTGCAGCTGATGTGCCACAACCCCGCCGTTTTGTACCAAATCGACCGTCGTGGCTTCATCCGCGAGGGCTATCATGCCGATTTGGCCTTGGTCGACATGAATGTGCCCCATGTGGTTTCCGATAATGGCGAGTATGACAAATGCGGCTGGTCGCCTTACGAGGGCATGGAATCGTGTTGCCGCGTGACCCATACCTTTGTGAACGGAAACTTGGTATTTGAGTCCGGCGTTTTCCATGAAGAGAACAAGGGTGAAAGACTTATGTTTAACCGATAGAATGATTCAACCATGAAAAAGATATTCCTGATTTTGACCTCTATGTTGCTGTTGGCATCATGTTCTGGCCAGCTGACCGAAAAAGTGGAGGTGAAGTACCCCAACGGCCAGGCTCAGGTTGTGCGTTATTATGATCGACAGGATCGCTGTGTGAAGGAAACCGAATACTACGCCTCGGGTCAAGTGAAGATGGAAGGCGGCATGAAGAACGGCAAGATGGAAGGGGAGTGGACCTCTTACTTCCCTGACGGCCGTGTGCAGAGCCACGGATTCTTCAAGGATGGCAAGCGCACGGGTGCCGCCGAAGTGTATTACTCCAACGGCAACAAATACCAAGAAGGATATTATAAGGAAGGCACGCACGTCGGGAAATGGAAGTTCTACGACGAGCTGGGCGACCTCGTCAGGGAAGTCGATTTCGGAGAAGGCAAGTGATGGCTCTGGTGTTGCCGATTCGGCACGTTTATTCTCCGCACTGTACGGGCTTGTTCCCCCAAGAGTAAAGATTGATACCGAAAGTGAACTCGGCGTAGTCGATGACGGCCTCATGCACTTTCATGAACGACCCGACGAACATGTTGTGGTCCTTACCCAAGTAATACTTGAATCCTAGGCGACCGTAGAAGGTGCGGTAGCAGGGCGGCAGGTAGGTGTCCTCGAAGTTGCTCTCCGACGACTCGGACAGTCCCCAGGTCTTCTTCTGGTCGGTGCCGTAGTAGATGCCGTGCCATAGATAGTAGGCGCCGCCGAGGCAGAAAGCAAATCTGTTGTAGTTGATCTCGAACATGGCGGAGGGCGCGAGGTGCAGTCCGCGGGCGAAGCTGTATTCCATCAGCGGGATGGGGTCGTCGCCGGTGAAGTACTCATGTCCGTCGCCATACATCTGATGGGCTTTCTCATACATGCGCTTGGTCTCACCTGTCCAGCCGAAGTCCAAGCACACATCGTAGCTGAACCTGGGGTGGAAGCGACGGTGCACGCCCAGTTGAATGACGTCGGCGAAGTAATAAGGACGCTCCACAGGCAGGTCGCTCACCATGGTGCCGTCGACGGTCTGGTAGCTGCGCATCCATTCGTTGGTCTGCAGCAGGCCGACCGACTCGGTGGCGAAGATGGAAGTGCTCTTTTCAAACTTCGGGTGTGGTTTCTCCTTGGGGACGAGGTCGGGACGACCCATTGGATGGTAGCGCAATCCCACCACCCAGCTGAACACGTTGATGCCGCAGTTGGGCAGACGCAGCGCCGCATTCGACGAATGCGAGAACTGGTAGCGCAGCGTGACGTCGAAGTTATCCTCGATCATGAAGGTCGGACCCGCGTCGATGGCGAGGTGGACGTTGGCCACGGAGCCGATGAACTCGTCGCCGTGCTTGGTCCAAAACGAGAAGCCGCCCATGAGGTCGTAGTCGAACGACCAGTATTTGCCGCGATAGAAGTGTCCGTTAATGAAGCCGCCCAAGGAGTAGCAGTCGCCAAGCGGACGCCAGGACTCGCGTTCATAGCCTAAAGCGTCGCGGTCGACGAATTTGATGCTGTCGACGTTGTTTTTCTCGAAGCGCAGGAAGGCACCGTAGGAGGGATAGCCGAAGTCGCGTTCCCACTGCATGCGGCCGTCGGTCTGACGCCCGATGCGCAGGTCGAGGCCGTATTGGGGCAGCACCTTCATGTAGGCATGGCGTTCCTCGAAGGGGAAATACTTGCCTAGGCGGCCGTCAACCTCAAAAAAAGTGCGGTTGTCGTAACTGTAGAATGACTCTTGTGCCTTGGCTGTTTTGCCAAAACACAAGGCAATGGTGAATGTCGCAAAAACCAGTGTTTTGCAAAGGTTCTTAAAAAAGGATTTCATTTTATGGTTTGGTTTTGGATAAAAGATTCTTTATTTGTTGGCCTTCTCTTCGTCGTTGTTATACCATTCAATGTAGGCCTCGGTGTAAGTGGTGCCCGACTCGACTAACTTTTGTTTCTTTGAGTCCGAGATGTCGAAGTCGGTGGCTTTGACACCCAGCGTGTCGATGTAGACCGTGCGTTGCCAGTCGTCGCTATGCAAGTGCACATTGTTCTGGAAGTCGACGAGGGCGGTGATCAACGCCTTGGTATAGGTGAAGAAGCTCTTGATTTCCTTGGTCTTGGGTTGGGCGTTGGGGTCGAGGTAGAAGTCGATCTCCTCTTGCGCGTCGAGGCGGAATCCTAACGTCTCCTTATTGTAGATGTATTCGTTGATGGGGCTGAGACTCCTTTTCTTCAGCTTGCTGGCTTGAAGCCTCTCGTTGATTTTTTGGTAGTATTCGGTGCGCCTGATGTTGGCCTCGTCGGTGACGTAGCTCACACGGTCGAACACCTTGATGGCATAGTTGTCTAACAGGCCACCGTCGACATAGATATGGTCGTCGCCTCCGATGCCTTTGATGGCAGCGAAAAACAGCGGGATCGACATGGAGATGCGGGCGGCGTCGGCTACTTTCACGTCGGGGGTGAGTGCGGCGTTGAACACCTTGGAATAGCCCGTCGAGAGGTCGGCACCAATCAGTGTGATCTCGCGGAAGGCCTTGCCTTTCTTCCTCATCCCCTCGATGTCGTTGAAGGTCGACTCGCCGTTGCCCGTCTTGGCCTCGATGAAGTCGGCCATCAGGTTGCGGAAGAAGTCGCCTTTATACCAACCGTAGTCCTCAAGGATGCGCTTGGTGTTGCGCACAAGGCCCCAGTTGCTGTCCAAGAACTCCTTGAAGTTGAGGTCCCAAAGGATGTTGCTGATCTCTTCGGTGGTGTAGCCCAGCCCTACCAGGACGGCTATCATCGCGCCTGCCGAGGTGCCGGCCACACGCTCGATGTTGGGGAGGATGCCTTCATTGTTGAGCACCTCCAATGCACCCACGTAGGCGATGCCTTTCACGCCACCGCCTTCGAAGACGAGGTTGCGGAAGTGATAGTCGTGAAGGTTCTTTTTTGTCATAGTCTTGCTATTTTTTTACCCTGACTATGAACCATGACCCTGACCAGTCCATGAAAGAATCTGGTCAGGGTCATCGGTTATGGTCAATCCTTTACCCAGGTAGTGCCATCCTTGCCGTCTTTCAAGGTGATGTGCAGCTTGGCCAGTTCGTCGCGTATCTTGTCGCTGGTGGCCCAGTCCTTGTTGGCGCGGGCTTGTTTGCGGATGTCGATGATGGTCTGCATGAGGCCGTCGACGAGGTCGCCGTTGCCTTCTGCCGCACCACTCTCCACTAGGCCGAGGATGTCGAAAACAAAATCGTTGAACAGTTTGTTGAGCAGCGCCAGTTCTTCGGCATTGATTTGCGCCTTGCCGTCCTTGACGGTGTTGACGATGCGCACGGCCTCAAAGAGGTTGGCAATGACGATGGGGCTGTTGAAGTCATCGTTCATGGCTTCGTAGCAGGCGTCTACAATCTTCTGGATGTCAAGAGCGGGAGCGCCTTCGGTGGCCTTCAGGCTCTTGGCGGCTTTCACGGCTTCCATCAAGCGGTTGTAGCCTTTTTCGGCGGCTTGCAGGGCTTCGTTGCTGAAATCGAGTGTGCTGCGGTAGTGGGCCTGCAGGATGAAGAAGCGGATGGTCATGGGGCTGTAGGCTTGGGCGATCATCTCGTTGCCGTCCTTGTCCTTATGGCTGGTACCGTTGAAGAACTCGTCCAAGGTGATGAAATTGCCCAACGACTTGCCCATCTTCTGTCCGCCGATGGTGATCATGTTGTTGTGCATCCAGTAGACGACGGGTTGTTTGCCGTTGGCCGCCACACTCTGTGCGATCTCCGACTCATGGTGGGGGAACAGGAGGTCCATGCCGCCGCCGTGGATGTCGAAGGTCTCTCCGAGGTATTTGCAACCCATGGCGGAGCATTCCATGTGCCAGCCCGGGAAGCCGTCGCTCCAAGGCGAGGGCCAACGCATGATGTGCTGAGGCTCGGCCTTTTTCCACAGTGCGAAGTCGACGGGGTTGTGTTTCTCTTCCTGACCGCTCAGCTCGCGTGTGGTGTTGAGCATCTCCTCGAAGTTACGCCCCGAGAGGATGCCATAGGGATGCTCCTTATTATATTTCTCGATGTCGAAATACACTGAGCCGTTCTCCACGTAGGCATAGCCGTTGTCGAGGATCTTCTGCACCATTGCGATTTGTTCGATGATGTGGCCCGAGGCGTGTGGCTCGATGGACGGACGCAACACATTCAGCTTGTCCATTGCTGCATGGTAGCGGTTGGTGTAGTATTGTGCCACCTCCATCGGCTCGAGGTTCTCGAGGCGGGCTTTCTTCGCGATCTTGTCCTCGCCTTCGTCGGCATCGTGTTCCAAATGGCCCACGTCGGTGATGTTGCGCACATAGCGCACTTTATAGCCGAGGTGTTGCAGGTATCTGAAGACCAAGTCGAAGGTGATGGCAGGACGGGCGTGACCGAGATGAGCATCGCCGTACACGGTGGGACCGCAAACGTACATGCCCACATGCGGTGCGTTTAGGGGTTTGAAAGGCTGCTTGCAGCGTGCAAGGCTGTTGTAGATATATAAGGTGCCGTTCATTTTACTGGTGTTTTTTGAATTTTCGGCAAAAGTACAAAATATTGCGGTAGGGTGGGCGCCACGTGGCTTAAGAATTAAACAAATAAATGGAAGAAGATGAGAAAAAATGCCCAAAACGTTGGAAATATTGAAATATAGTTTATTTTTGCACGGTTAAATCAATTCACACTCATTAAAAGTTGCGCCCGACACGTATTAGGGATAAAGTCATGAAAAGAAAGAACGGCCCTGGTATCGCTGGTTTTATTTTGGCCTTGATAGGCCTGATCCTTTGTTGGATTCCGGTAATCAACATTGCTAGCTTGCCATTATGCGGACTTGGTTTCCTGCTGTGTTTCATTGGCTTGTTCCTCAAGAATAGGAAGAAAGGCCTGACCATTGTCGGCCTGCTTTTTGCCATTGCCGGTATCGCCGTTTGCATTTTGGAATGGAGAACGATTGGTGGAGCGCTAATAGAGATGCTGGGTGGCATGTGATGATCAAGACGATAGATTCATCAATAATATTGTTATAAAATGTTTTAAATCAAAAATATATGGATGACAATTACGGAAACAATGGTTTTTCAGATTCCACTCAAGGGTCGTCGCCCATCCAAGGTGTGGCGATGAAAAAATGTCCCAATTGCAGAGCCGACATTGAAGCCGATAGCGTGTTTTGCGAGTTTTGCGGTAGCAAAGTCGGCGCTCCCACTCAAGTTGCTCGAGTTGTGGATGACGACACAGAAGAAAGGCCTAACAATTATCTTGGTAAGGCAATCGCTGGTGTGATTTTATGCTGGCCCTTTGGGTTTTCGGGCATCATCAATGCAGCGAAAGTGAATTCCTTGTGGGATAAAGGACAGAAAGAAGAAGCCATTGCCGCTGCAGATAGAGCTCGCAGCGCCTCGTCGACAGCCATAATTCTTGGTATTATCGCCAACGTGATTACGTTTGTTTATTATTTCTTGGTAGGAATGGGTGCTTTTTATTGATGCACCTTGCAGTTTTGTTGATAATCTTTGCCTTGCGCAAGGGTTAATGGTTCCTTACGGATGAAACGTAAGATTATTGTTATTGCGCTGGTGGTAATAGGGCTGCTTGCCCTGGTGTGCCTTTATTATTTCTTCGACCCCACATCCTCGGGATGGGCCTGGAAATGTCCGCTCAAGGCATTGACGGGTTACGATTGTCCTTCCTGCGGCAATCAACGTTTGGTGCATGCATTGGTACATGGAAGGATCGTTGAGGCTTTCCACTACAACCCCTTCACAATGCTGTCATTGCCTTATGTGATACCCTTGTTGCTTACATTGAGAAGCAATAAGGGTTTCCCTTTAAAGGTGAGAAAGATAGTGCAGGCACCTGTCGCATTGTATATTTATTGCGGAGCAGTGTGCCTATGGTGGGTTTTGAGGAATGTCATTTGATTTGTCAGAAAAAACAAAAAAATCGTTTCAACCAATCAATCCTTTTCGTACCTTTGTACCCAAATAATTATGTTTAATTAAAATTCAAATATCTGTTGAGATGAAAAGAAAATTCTTACTGTTTTTAGCATCCAGCATCATTTGCTGCTGCCTTTCGGTTTCTTGTGGTTCGAGTAAACAGGCTTCTAATTCTTCATCGCAGGACGTCATTGTCCTCTATGAAAACGATGTCCACTGCGGCGTTGATGGATACGCCAATTTTGCCGCTCTCAAAGATGAGATGAAGTCATCTCATAAGTACGTCACAGTTGTTTCTAATGGCGATTTTGTTCAGGGTGGAAGCTTGGGCGCTTCCTCTCATGGACGTAACATCATCAATATCATGAACGAGGTGGGCTATGATCTCGTCACCTTAGGCAATCATGAGTTCGACTATGGCATTCCCCGTCAGATGGAGCTTATGGATGCTCTTGATGCCGAATGCATTTGCTGCAACTTCAAGGATCTCAGGACGGGTAAACAATGTTACGAACCGTATCGTATCCTCCATTATGGTGATTTCGATGTGGCCTATGTCGGAATGTCCACCCCCTACACAATCAATTCTTCAACACCCACTTATTTCAAAGATGACAACGGAAACTATGTGTATAGTTTCTGCATCGAGAATTTCTACGATGTGGTCCAAAACGCAGTCAATTCAGCCAGAAAAGAAGGCGCTGATTTTGTGGTTGTTTTATCTCACCTTGGAGACGAGGACGAAGGTGAAGGCGGAATCAACTCGCCCAGTATGATCGAAAACACCTATGGTATTGATGTCGTTCTCGACGGACACTCCCATAGTGTGATTCTTGACTCAATAGTAAAGAACAAAAAGGGTGAGAACGTCACCTTGACCTCTACGGGCACCAAATTCCAGTATATGGGCAGACTTACCATTCATCCTGACGGAAAATTCAAGACCGAGCTTATCTCGACGGAATCTTATCCTAAGAA
The DNA here is from genome assembly GCA_947303625.1 of uncultured Bacteroidales bacterium. Taxonomy (GTDB): domain Bacteria; phylum Bacteroidota; class Bacteroidia; order Bacteroidales; family F082; genus Limimorpha. The sequence goes on from CAMYYV010000074.1 coordinate 8,121, forward strand.
AAACTCGTCGGTGTTTAAGGTCATTGAAGACATCAAGGAAGGCTATAAGAAAGTCGCTGAGCAAGTCATCTTCACCAGTGATGTCAAACTGGCCGCGTTTGATGACCAGAAAAACCGCCTTGTCCGCAATCAGGAAACCAATATCGGAAACTTCTGCACCGATGCCTACAGAACGGTGTTCGACACCGACATAGCTTTCCTTGGTGGCGGTAGCATTAGGGCCGATCTTCCCAAGGGGGATGTGACTTTCAACGACCTTTACACCATGTTCCCGTTCGAGAACGGTACTTGCAAGGGTGAATGCACTGGTGAACTTCTGCTCGACATACTCGAGTTTTCTGTCTCCATTGCCCCGGGTGAATTCGGAGGCTTCCAGCAGGTTTCTGGCATCAGGTTCGAATACGACTCCAGCATTCCGTCTCCCGTGGTCTATAACGCCAACCATGACTTTGATGGTGTGAACGGCGAACGTCGTGTCAAAAAGGTTGAAATCCTGAACAAGGAGACCGGAAAATATGAGCCTCTTGATCCTAAAAAGAGCTATACCTTCGCGGCTTCCAGCTATGTGGCCGTTGACCACGGCGATGGCTTCGCCATGATGAGCCGCTGCACAAATTTGCAAGATGCCGGTGTCCTTGACACCGATATTATCCAGAACTTCATGGAGAATTACAAAAACAACCATATCGGCGCCGAATATGCAGGCACCGAAGGTCGCATCAAGGATATTAAGTGACGTTGGAACAAATATCAATTGTTTTTTCGTACTTTTGCCACCTAAGAAAAACAACTTTATTTCGACAATTCAATAACCTAAATCTCAAATACAATGTACGCTAATTTTCAAGAGTATCTGAAAAAGGAATTGGCTCAGATTGAAGCCGATGGCCTTTATAAACATGAACGCATCATCGAAAGCGCCCAGGGCGCCGAAATCATGGTTGGCGGCAAGGTGTGCCTCAACTTCTGTGCAAACAACTACCTGGGCTTGGCCGACAATCCCGAGCTGATCCAGGCTGCCAAGGACGGCATGGACGCCCGTGGCTTCGGTATGGCCTCGGTCCGTTTCATCTGCGGCTGCCAGGACCTCCACAAGAAGTTGGAAGCCAAGATCGCTGAGTTCTTCGGCACGGAAGACACCATCCTCTATGCTGCCTGCTTCGATGCCAACGGCGGTGTGTTTGAGCCGCTGCTCGGTCCCGATGATGCCATCATCTCCGATGCTTTGAACCACGCTTCCATCATCGACGGCGTGCGCCTCTGCAAGGCCCAGCGTTTCCGCTATGCCAATGCCGACATGGCCGACCTTGAGAAGCAACTGCAAGATGCACAAGGCTGCCGCTTCCGCCTCATCGTCACCGACGGTGTGTTCTCGATGGACGGCAACGTCTGCCCGCTCGACAAGATCTATGAACTGGCACAGAAATACAACGCCATGGTGATGGTCGACGAGAGCCACTCCGCTGGTGTGGTCGGCCGCACGGG
>CAMYYV010000075.1 GCA_947303625.1 uncultured Bacteroidales bacterium
GACGTCAGGTTTTCATCCTGGTAACTCGGGTTCAAATCCCGGAGAGACTACAAAACACAAAAATCCCTAACCTTACAAGTTAGGGATTTTTACTATGTAAACATCGGATTATGATAGTACCAATTTCCAATTGTCTTTTTCTGGGTGCCATATCATTTACTACTTTTGCTGATGGGTTCAGCATTGCTTTCACATTTTTCGTTGCTTTAACCACTTTTCTGGGTCATTTACATTGGAGAAGCAGTAGACAAACTGGCAGATACAATTTGAAATCTGATTTGGAAAATGGAATAAAAGAAGGGGATATTACCTATTTACACAACTATAAAGAAAAGTGGTCTGGCTCGCCGTGGGAGGGCAATCCATATCTCGGAGGATTGATGGTTGGATTCTCCCCTTTGGCTTTTTATGCTACTATTATATTCATTGTGGCTATGTTAGGTGTCGATGATGACTCGCAATTGTTTTTTATTTCAAGCGTGGTCACCCTATTCGTCTATTTTACTTGGGTTTGTTTCAGACAAAACCATCGTGCATTAAAGATTGCCGATCGGCTTGCAAAAGAGGCTATTAAGCCTAATGAAGTCTACAAGACGGCATTCAATTATTGGCCAACTAGGTTTGCCATGTGGATGGCCCCATGGCTTGGCACTTTCTATTATTTTGCTTTCAAGAAAAGACTAAAAAACACTCCAGATTCTTGGTGCCCAACCTGCGGTGGACACATTGAAAAAAACTCTCTCTTTCAATTACCAGAAAACCGGGCACATGAATCAAAGTTTGAGTCGTATCGGTTCGAAGCTTTCCGCTGCAGTTCCGGGCACGAGTATGTAATAATTGAAAAAGGCGAGCATTTCGAATCTTTCTCCCTTTGTCCAAAATGCAACACCCTCCTATTGAAAAATGTTGAAACAAAAACCATCAGAAAACCGTCTTTTTGGCGTTGGGGCGTAAAATCAGCAACATTTAGATGTCTCCATTGTGGTGAGACCTTCTCAGAAACTTTCAAAATAGGTTGGATTTTCCCGGAAAACCAAAACGAGCCTCTTAAACCATCGAAATAAACCATCCCCTGTTATATGAACAATCTGCAAGTCATTATCAGCACCCAATACGACCCTTTCCTCAACCGTGCCATGGAGCAGTATCTCACGGACAACCAAGAGGAAGGTACGATCACTATGTACCTGTGGAAAAATCAGCAGACTGTCGTCATCGGCTATAACCAAAACCCCTATTCGGAATGCAACGTGCAACTTTTGCTTGACGAAGGTGGTCATCTGATGCGTCGTGGCACGGGAGGTGGCGCCGTCTACCACGACTTGGGCAACATCAACTTCTCGTTTGTTGCCGACAAGTCGCTGTACGACATCCGCAAACAACTCTCCGTCATCCAAGACGCCCTCCTCGCCTACGGATTGGAAGCCGAAATATCGGGGCGAAACGACCTCACCTGCCAGGGAAGAAAGTTCTCGGGCAACGCCTTCGGCAAGGGGAAAAAGAACGACCTTCACCATGGCACCATCCTCATCAAGACCGACGGTGCGATGATGCAGCGTTACCTTATCGTCGACAAAGCCAAACTGATGAAAAACGGCGTGAAGAGCGTGGCCAGTCGCGTCATCAACCTCAGCGAGCTCGTGCCCAACTTGACTTCAGAGAACATCAAGCAGCCGTTGATTGCCTCGTTTGAGAAAGTCTACGGAGGCATAGCCACCTTATTGGATTTCGACACCTTGGTTAAGAACGAGGTAGTGCAAACCATCCGAGAACATATCGCTTCGGACGACTTCCTCTTCGGTCGCTGGAGGCAGTTCAAGACTACAAAAAAGGCGCAATTCCCTTGGGGCAATGTCGACATCGCCTTGCAGATTGACGAGGCCAAGGCCGTCATCACCGAGGTACAAATCGCCTCCGACTGCCTTGAGCCAGAGACCATCCGTCAGGCTGAACAACTGCTACAAGGCAGCAGCACGAAAACGATGCCCGCCTTTAACGAGGATAATGAAATCCTACGTGACATCATGGGATTGATCTTCGGCTGAATAAAAAAACCGTATTTTTGCAGGCCGATTTAACAGGTTAAGGTCCCTGAGCCTGCGGTCCCTGAGGACCCTCGAAGGGTCGAAGGGCCGACCGATAGAATGACAGTGCTTCGACAGGCTCAACAACCTGCGTCAACTGAACAACTGATAACTTTCAACTAAATCAGGGCAGACACGTGGGTCTGCCCCTACAAATACGAATATGAAATACTATCTTCTCCCCTTAGGCTGCCAGATGAACTTGAGCGACACAGAGCGCGTGCGCACGGTGCTCAACGGCATGGGCTTCTTTGAAACCGACAAAGAAGACGAGGCCACCATCTTGGGTATCATCGCCTGCTCGGTGCGCCAGAAAGGCATCGACAAGGTGTATGGCCGCATTGAGAAATGGAACGCCATGAAGAACCGCCAGAACGTCATCACTTTCGTTTCGGGCTGCATCCTGCCCGCCGACCGTCTGCGTTTTCTCAAGCTCTTCGACCTGGTCTTCGCCATGAACGAGCTACCCAACTTCCCTGACATGATCCGCCAATACGGCATCGTCACGCCCGCCTCGTTGCGCTTTGGAGAAGAGATAGAATATCAACCCGTTGTCAAACCCTTGGCACCGCTGTTTCACAAGGATGACAAGATCAATCCGTCGGCCAACATGGACAAGTTCTGGGCCATCACACCCACGCAGACCTCCAACTTCGAGGCCTTCATCCCTATCCAGAACGGCTGCAACAAGTTCTGCACCTACTGTGCCGTGCCTTACACCCGTGGCCGTGAGGTGTCGCGTCCCTCGGAAGAGATCCTTGCCGAGTTGAAGGAACTCGTAGAGAAAGGCTACAAGAGCATCACCCTGCTGGGACAGAACGTCAACTCCTACGGCCTCGACAAGAAAGGCGAAGAGATCGACTTCGCGGAGCTGCTGCGCCGCGTAGGTGAATACGGCAAGGCCAGCGGCAAGGAGTTCTGGGTGTACTACACCGCGCCACATCCCCGCGACATGAAAGACGACGTCATCGAGGTGATGGCGCAATACGATTGCCTCGGCAAACAGATCCACATCCCCATCCAATCGGGCGACGACAACATGCTGCAACGCATGAACCGCCACCATGATCTGGCCACCTACCGCCACATCATCGAGACCATCCGCGAGAAACTGCCGACGGCGACCATCTTCACTGACATCATCGTTGGCTTCACCCATGAGACCGAAGAGGAGTTCGAGAACACGCGCAAGGCCATGGAGGAATTCAAGTACAACATGGCATTCATCGCCCAATACAGCGTGCGTCCAGGCGCAGTGGCCTCCGAATGGGACGACGACGTGCCGAAGGAAGTGAAACGCGAACGGTACCACCGCCTCACAGAGGAGTTGATGAAGCATAGTCTCGTCTACAACCAAGGCCTCATCGGGCAAACCGTCAAGATGCTGGTGGAGAGCCACGACCGTAAAAATGGTTATCTCACCGGACACACCGAGGGCAAGATCGTCATTCGCTTCGCGTCAAGAGACACGAAACTCATCGGACAAATCGTGAATGTTAAGGTGACTTCGGCTTCGCCGCTGTCGATTGAAGGAGAACTGGTCGGATGAAAAGAATCGCGTTCAAGACATTAGGCTGCCGCCTCAACCTGTATGAAACCGACGCCTTGGCGTCGCGCTTCAAGGCAGCGGGCTACGACATTGCCGACAGCAATGCCGACGCCGATGTCTTCGTCGTGAACACCTGCACCGTCACCAATACCAGCGACCAGAAATGCCGGCAGGCCATACACCAGATCCGACGCAAGCACCCCGAGGCGCTCATTGCCGTCACAGGCTGCATGGTCAACCACAGGAAAGAGGAACTGCTGCAATCGGGCATTGCCGATTTTGTCATCGACAACGAACGCAAGGCCGCCTTGTTCGACATCATCGACGAGCATTTCCGCACGGGTCACAGCGACCCCGAGGGCTACGACCGCGACCTGTTCAGCTACCAGCCAGCCTTCGACACCTTCCACACCCGCAGCCTCATCAAGATCCACGACGGTTGCAACAACTTCTGCTCCTATTGCATTATCCCGATGGTGAGAGGGCGCTCAACAAGCCGTCCTACCGAAGATATCTACAATAATGTGCGTGAGGTCGTAGAACACGGCTTCAAGGAAGTCGTACTGACGGGCGTCAACATGGGGCGTTACCAATACGAAGGCACCAACTTCGAGCAACTTGTGGAGAACATCCTCAATATTAATGGCGACTTCCGCGTGCGCGTCTCCTCTATCGAACCCGACCAGTTCAGTGACCGTTTCCTAAGCCTGTTCCAACACGAGAAACTCGCTCCTCACATGCATATCTGCCTGCAAAGCGGCTCTGACGATACCTTGAAACGCATGCATAGGTTCTACACCGTCGCCCAGTTCCGCGACATGTGCCAACGCATCAAGGCCTTCCGTCCCGGCTTCAACCTCACCACCGACATCATTGTGGGCTTCCCGGGCGAGACCGACCAGACCTTCAAGGAGAGTTGCGACTTTGCGAGAGAAATCGGTTTCAGCCACATCCACACCTTCAAATACTCGGTGCGTAACGGTACTAAAGCTGCCGTCATGCCCGACCAAGTGCCGGAGAAAGTGAAAACCGAACGCAGTGAGGTCGTGCGACAGATCTCATTGGAAAACAAGATCAAGTATTTCGAGATGATGCAAGGCAATACGCAACGCATGCTCATCGAGCGCATCGACAGCAAGGGTATTGCACGAGGCTATGGAGAGAACTACATTCCCATCATCGCCAGCGGGAAAGATCTGGAAAAGAACACCTTTATTAATCTAAGGCTTGGCGAAATCATCCATCGTGAGAATGAAGACAAAATGGCTTTCAACATATTATAAATCAAACCATTGCATCCAAATAAGAAAAAATTTCAAGTTTTTGAGTGTCAATTCAGAGAAAAGTTGTAATTTTGCAGCCCGAATTAAAAAGAAATAAAGCAAAAAAAGAAGTAAAGATATGGCAAACCACAAAGATGCTATCAAGAGAATTCGTCAGACTGAAAAGAGACGTTTGCACAACCGTTACTATGCCAAGAACATGCGTAACGAGATGAAGAAATTCAGAGCTTTAACCGATAAGTCAGCCGCCGAGAGCCAACTCCCGAAGCTGTACTCCATCATCGACAAGGTCGCCAAGCGCGGTATCATCCACAAGAACAAAGCCGCCAACCTGAAGTCGAAGCTGACGAAGTTCACGAACAAATTGGCATAATTGGAAGTTTTATTCATACATGTTGGTGCCTCTTCTGCAATCCGCGGAAGAGGCTTTTTTGCTTGAGATAAGAATTTTTCCCTATCTTTGCAGCACACCCAGCCCAGTAGGGGCGACACACCAGTAAGCAGGCGACGTGAGTCCCTGCTCCTAACAACAGCACAATGACCGAAAAAAAATCCATCAAGGAATGGGCTCCCGACGACCAGCCACGCGAGAAGATGATGGCCAAAGGCAAGGCCGCACTCAGCAATGCTGAATTAATGGCTATCCTGCTGCGCACTGGCAAGGAAGGCCAATCGGCCGTGGACGTGGCCCGCTCCCTCCTTGACGACGTCGGCAACGACCTCATCGCGCTCTCCAACCTAACCATAGACGACCTGATGCAACACAAAGGCATCGGTGAGGCCAAGGCCATCACCATCATGGCGGCACTTGAACTGGGCAAACGCCGCCGCGCCGCCGAAGCCGCCGTGCCCGCCGAAGTAAAAGACTCCAAAGACGCGTATGAGCGGTTCCTGCCTCATATCGACGATATGAGGCAAGAGCATTTCCTTGTGCTCTTCCTCGACCAGAGCAGCCATGCACTGGACGTGAAATGCATCAGCAATGGCGGCACCACCCATGTCATCGCTGACCCAAAAATCATCTTCAAGAACGCCCTGAAGCTCAACGCCACATGCATCATCGTTGGACATAACCACCCTTCGGGCAACCCACGTCCCAGCGCCGACGACCGCAAACTGACACAAAAACTAGTAGCGGCAGGAAAGCTACTTGACATCACCGTGAAAGACCATATCATCATCGGCAACGAACGCTACTACAGCTTCCTCGACCACGGGGAAATGACCTTCTAAAACCGAACGACCCATGAAACTCGTCACCATCATAGGGGCACGCCCCCAGATCATCAAAGCCGCCGCACTGAGCCGCGCCATTCGCAACCATTATGCCGACCAGATACAGGAAGTCATTGTCCACACAGGGCAGCACTACGACGACAACATGTCGCAAGTCTTCTTCGACGAGCTGCAGATCCCGCGTCCCGACTACAACCTCCATGTCGGCTCGGCCTCACACGGCGTGCAGACCGCCCGCATGACCGAGGGCATCGAAGCCTTATTAATTAAGGAGCAACCCGACTTCATCGTGCTTTATGGTGACACCAACTCGACCCTCGCCGGTGCCGTGGCCGCCGCCAAGATCCATGTGCCCATCGTGCATATCGAGGCAGGGCTACGCTCGTTCAACAAGAGCATGCCCGAGGAGATCAACCGCATCGTGTGCGACCACTGCTCCACACTGCTCTTCACGCCCACCAAGGCCGGACTGGAGAACCTGAAACGCGAAGGATTTTCTATTGATGAAGGCGGCGTTTCGACAGGCTCAACGACCGCAGTCCCGACCATCGACAACCCGAAAGTCTATCATTGCGGCGATATCATGTACGACAACAGTTTGCATTTTGCCGACATCGCCGAGGAGAAGACCGACATTATACAACGCCTGGGACTGACTGGCAAGCCTTTCATCCTGTCCACCATCCACCGCGACAGCAACACCGACCAACCTGAAAGGCTGAGTGCGATTTTCAAGGCGCTCATCCAACTTTCGAAAGAGTGTCAGGTCGTATTGCCGCTACACCCCAGAACAGCCAAACTCCTGAAGACCAACCTCGACGAAGACCTACAAAAACAAATCTTCAGCAGCCCGAACATCAAGCTCATTCCGCCTGTGTCGTTCTTGGAGATGATTGCCTTGGAGCGTCACGCTCAGCTGGTGATGACCGACTCAGGCGGTGTGCAGAAAGAGGCCTATTTCTTTAAGAAGCCTGGCATTATCCTGCGTCCCGAGACCGAATGGGTGGAGATCGTGGAGACGGGCAACGCCATCCTCGCCGACGCCGACGAAGGCCGTATCATGCAAGCCTGGCAACATTTCAAGAACAATCCGCCGACCATCTTCCCCGAGATCTTCGGCGACGGCCATGCTGCCGAGTTTATGCTTGAACAGATGCTACTCACCAACACGAGAAAATAACAATGAAAAGCAAGGTCCTATTGCTTCTCTTTGCTTTCACGCTCCTCTTCAATGGGGCCAAAGCGCAATGGCATTCCATGAACGGACCACAAGGACGCTATGTCAGGAGCATCCTCTGCACCGACAGCCTCTATTATGCCGCCACGGGCGGTGGCGTCATGGTGAGCAGCGACCATGGTCTTCATTGGGAGTTTCGCAACGACGGCCTCACCTCGTGCGACACCAAATGCCTCGCCACCTATAACGACACGGTTTTCCTTGCCACCGACGAGAACATCTTCCGCACTACTGATGGCGGTCTCCATTGGACACCCGACCCTTACCTACACAACCATTACATCAAACACATACTGGTCCACCACGGCTATCTCATCGCCTCCACCTACGTGCAAGGTGTCTACCAATCCATCAACGGAACACAGGGAGAATACCTCTCAGACGCTTTCCCCCGTGACGTGCGCTATCCTTATTACATGGCTGACAACGAAGATGCCATGTTTATCGCCACCTACAGGCGAGGCATTTACCGCTCCGTTGATGACGGAGCCTCATGGGAGTCGTGCAGCAACGGCTTGAACCCAGACGTCCTCGGCATCTACTGCCACAACGGGAAGGTCTTTGCTACCGTTCTCGGCCAAGGCGTTATGATGAGTAGTGACAACGGTAACACCTGGACGAGTGCCAACCTCAACAAACAGGCCAAAGGCTATGCTCATCTGGGCGACACCCTCTACGCCGCCTGTATCGGGCAAGGTGTCTTCGCCACCTTCGACAATGGCAACACATGGCATGACTTCAACTCCAACCTTCCGTCGAAGAACCTATGGTGCATGGATGCCCGCGATGGGTATCTCTTTGTCGGCGACACCGAAGGCCGCATCTACCGTGGCAACAGCGACGGCACTGACTGGATTCGTACCAATACACCCTCATTTCTCGCCACTGTGGGCAACATCGGCATTAGCAACGAACGCGTGCTGGCTGCCACCCACGGCTCCGATATGTTCTACACCGACAATGGCAACACCTGGACACAAAGCTCCAACATCGGGACAGTGGAGATACGCGGCATGATGGTGGAAGGCAACAACATCTGCATCGGCACCGACATGCTGGGGAGTTTCCTCTCCACTAACGGAGGCACTTCGTTCAACTCGGCTGGAAGTGGACTACCTGAAGCACAATGGCTCCAGAGCCTTTTGCGCTGTGGCTCGCAAATTGTGGCGGGAAGCAAGGACAGGATGTATGTCTCCTACGGTCTTGGCGAGCAATGGTATGTACCCACCTGTCTGCCCCTTGAGATCGACGTCGTCGACCTCACGTGGGACGGCAGCATCATGTATCATGTCTCATACGATGGCGTGTTGCGTTACAGCCGTGAGCAAGGCTCCAACTGGCAAGTCCTCGACTCCCCCTTCGAGGGAGTCAACTACACCACACTGCGCTACCACGACAACAGATTGTATCTGGGCACCCGAGAGCATGGCCTTCACTTCAGCGACGACATGGGCGAGACTTGGCAAACTGTCGAAGCGCTGCCCATCGACGCCACCATCCGTCACATCACCACCACCGACACCATCATTGCCGTGGGCTGCGAAGACGGCTCCATCTACCTGAAATACGACGGCAGTGACGAGTGGCAGCAAATGGAGCACATCCCCGTCGAAGGGCCTGTCCTCGACATCTGCATAGAGGGAGACCGCATTTATGCCTCTCCCATGGCTAGTGGCATCTGGTATACCGAGCTGCCCCCCATGCCCGACTTCGTTGCCGAAACCAGCGAGACTGCGATAACCATGGCTCCCAACCCTGCCACGACGTGCATCACTGTAACACTGCGAGCCCGTACATCATGCCATACTGACTGTATACGACCTCCAAGGCAAGGTCTGCTACAGCAGCACGATGCAAGGCACCCTCCACGAGATACCAACCTATGACCTCCCGACAGGCATCTATTTCGTGAAAGTCGCGGGCGATAAGGTCTTCGCAGTACGAAAACTTGCAATCCAACACTAATGTAGACTTTTTTTGATACAGGTGTTGAATATAAAGATTTTTTTCGTACTTTTGCACCCGCTAATAAAGCAAACCCTATTAACAATTTAACAATTTAATAATCAAACAGTTATGAATCAGTACGAAACCGTTTTCATTTTAACTCCCGTTTTGT
>CAMYYV010000076.1 GCA_947303625.1 uncultured Bacteroidales bacterium
ATCGGCATTGGGATGCCCTTCAATTGGGGTTACATGTTTCCTGCAGAACTGATGAACGAATACAAAGGTTGCTCCTTCACTCAGTTCGCTTTCCTGGATGCTGGAGAAGAACAATTTGCCACCTCCTACACCGTCAACTTCTATCTTGGTGGAGATACTGCTCCTGGCACCTTGGTTGCTACCCAACAATTTGACATCTCCGGCACAGTCGGCGATGTTGTCACCTTCAGGCTTGAAACACCCGTCGAAATCGATGGCACGGAAAACATTTGGTTGACTTTCTACCATGACGGCTCCATTCAATATCCCGCTCCTGCCGTTGCCGACGTGGGCAACCCCAATAGCCGTTGGCTCGGTATTGACGGCTATGGCTGGATGGACGTGGCTTCTGTCAGTAGCGAGGTCTACAGCTGGCTGGCATGGGTTTATGTCGACGGCTACGACTGGATCAACGAGAGCAACGAATCTGTCTCTGTCTATCCCAACCCCACCACGAACAATGTGAACATCGTTGCCCCAGGCATCAATCACGTCACCGTGATGAACACACTCGGCCAGGTGGTTTACGACAGCAACGTCGATGGAAACATGACCACCCTCGACATGAGCCAATATCAGGCAGGTATTTATATGGTACGCGTGGCAACTGAAAACGGAGAAAGCGTGAAACTCGTTTCAAAGCAATAATGTTGCGTTTTTTAAGTTAATACAAATAGCTTTCAGCGGTCAGCTATCAGCTATCAGCCACCGTGCTACCTTGCTGCTAGCTGACGGCTGATAGCTTACAGCCAATGTAGAAATTAAAGTTTAACCTTGAACAATTAGAAACCATGAAAAAACTCTACATCCTCCTCGCGTTCCTGCTTTTTGGTGCAGGCCTTAGCGCACAACAAACCAACCTCACCGAGGCCGTCGACTTCACCGTCACCGACTGCCACGGACAGACTTACAACCTCTTCGAAATCCTTGACCGCGGCCAAGCCGTCTTCATCGATTTCTTCTTCTATTCCTGCGGCCAATGCCAGGTGATTTCACCCTATATCACAGGGTCCTATACCCAAATGGGTTGCAACTTGCATGACGTGTTCTATATTGAAATCTCTTACATCGACAGCGATGCCGTCTGCCAACAATGGGCCAACGAATATGGCGTTGAATTTCCCACAGTCGGAAGGGATGGCGGCGGTAACGAAGTCTTCGACCTCTACGGCATCCAAGCCTGTCCCACGCTTGTCCTCATCATGCCCGACCGCAGCATTCCTATCCAGGGACTGCTGGATCTCTATCCCATGTCGGTGCAAGATGTGGTCAATGCCATGCAACGAAACGGCCTGCAACCTCACGACTGTACCGGTACACTGACCGTCAATCCGCAAACATTACATATCTATAGCGACGAACAAACCTACGAACCTGGCATGCTAACCATTTCCAACATGACCGCTGACGACGTGACCGTCAATGCCTTCACCGCCGACCCCATTTTTGCACTACGCTGCATGAATGAAGGGCAAGATGTCACCGAAGGCATGTCGGTAGCCGCCGGACAGTCTGCTATAGTGGAAGTCTATGTCGATGTACCCGTTAAGGAGTCTTTTGAAGGGAAAATGTATATCAACACCTCGGCGGGAGACTTTGAAGTCAATATCATCTACGAAACGACCCTCGGCATAGGTGAAAGCAACGCGACACTGGCCGTGTATCCCAACCCTGCCAACGAGAGTGTTACCATTCATGGCGAAAACCTTGGCGTAATAAGCATCTACAATACAATGGGACAAAAGGTCGACACCTTCTTCTCCGAGGAATCGCAACTGGTCATCCCGACTTCCCAATACCAAAACGGCATCTACTTCGTCAAGACCAGCAGCGGAGAAACGCAACGCATGGTAGTCGCACATGAATGAACTAGGTAGAATACCCTAATAAGAAAAACCGCCACATTTGTGACGGTTTTTCTGTATTAATACCCTTCATCAGACTGTTGCTCCTCTCCACCACCGCCTTCATCATAGCCTTCGCCGTCGGGACGGTTGCGCTTCATGTTCTGCTGATTGATGCGGTAGTTGAAGTTGAGCGAGAACGAACGGCGGTTCCAGGTGCTAGTGCTGTACTGCCAGAAACCGTCGCCCCACGACTCGCCGCCATGGCTGCGGCTGTTGAAGAGGTCGCGCACGTTGAAAGTAAGGGTGCCGTTGCCATGGAGGATCTCCTTGCTCACGGCGAGGTCCATCCACCAGTTGCCCTTGTGCATGCCCAATGGCTCCTTGTGCGGTCCCATGATATGGGCCGTCAACTGCAGGTCGAACCAGTTGCTGACCTTGAACTTCGAGACGGCACGTCCGAAGAGCATCCAAGTGGCGTCGTTGTAAACCTTGTCATTGATCTTGCCATCGAAATGCGAACGGAAGAAGTTGACATTGCCGTTGAGGTTCCACCATTTCGTCATCTGTCCCTGTGCCACAATCTCCGCACCGAAATCGTCGGCCTTGCCAAAGTTGATGGGCATGCTGTAGAACACGCCGTCGTCCTCGTAGGTGTAGTGACGGATCATGTTGGTGCCATGGCGGTAATACGTCGTGAAGGTAAAGCTAGCCTTGTCCCAAAAGTGGATGTAACCCAACTCATAACTATCCATATAGGTCGGCGTCAAGGCCGGGTTGCCCATGCGGATGTTGCGGTTGTCGTTGTAGGAACGGAAGGGACTCATCTGCCAGAAGCCGGGACGACGGATGCGGCGCGTATAGCTCACCTGAAGTTGGTTGCTCTCGTCCATCGAATAGTTGAGGTGCGCACTCGGGAAGAAGTCAACAAAGGGTTTGCCGCCGTTGATGGAGTCGGTGCCATCGTGGGCATAGCCTTTCAAGTTGGTCATGACGTCGGTCAACTCGGCACGGAGACCTACTTGTCCCGACCATCGTCCCCATTCGTTGCCGAGGCTGGTGTACAAGGCCGCCACCTGCTCGTTGTATTCGTAGTCGTAGCAAAAGTCATAAATCGGGTGATAGGCGCCATCACTGGCCTGGCCTAACACAAGCGAGAGACTGTTGATGTTGCGGTAGGTGTATTTCGCGCCGATTTCCCATTGTGCCTTCTCCATGAAGGGATGCACATAGTCGACGCTAGCCTGCAGGTTACGCATGCTCTGGTCGTTGCTGGTTTTCTGATAGATTTCGTCCAAGACCTCCAGCATATCCTTATTGGGATAGATCTTCTCGGTGATGTCGGAACTTGAGTTCTCGGCATTGGTGAAATAGCGCACGTTGGCCTTCAGGCTACGGCCTTTGCGCTCGAAGGTCTTGTCGTAGTCCATCGTTACCTCATACATGGGCTCGTATTCCACGTAGTCCTCGGCACGCTCGTCGTAGGTGGAGATGCCTGTCAGCGGGTATTCGTCAAAATATTTCACCACGGGATGCGTCTCCAAACGACCGTAACGATAAACGAAAGCCGCGCTAATGATGTCATTGTCAGTGATGTAGTAGTCGGCACCCACACGCACGTTGTGACCCATGCGACGCATGCGGCGCTCGGTGGTCTGGTCGGTAAGTTGCGTGAAGAGGGTGTCGCCCTCTATGATGTCGCTGAAACGCTTGGTGAGGTTGACGCCGCCACCGACGTTGTTTCGGCTATTGAAGCCATAACTGGCGAAGAGGTTCCACCGCTTGAGGCGGTAGTTGCCCGAGAGGCTGGCACCGTACATCCAAGGATAGCCCGTGCGCAGGTTGACCGCGCCGTTGAAGCCTTGGCGTTTATCTTTCTTCAAGATGATGTTGATGATGCCTGCCGAGCCTTCGGCTTCGTAACGCACAGACGGGTTGGTGATGACCTCAATGCGTTCGATCATGTCGCCCTGCAAGGTGCGCAGCGCGTCTTGGGTGCTCATGCCCGAGAGGCCCGACTCCTTGCCGTCGATGAGGATGCGCACGCCGTCGTCGCCACGCAGGCTGACGTTACCCTCCACGTCGACCGACACGGCGGGGACGTTCTCCAGCACCTCGATGGCATTGCCTGCGGTGTTCGCCACGTCTTTGCCCACGTTGAAGACGCGCTTGTCGAGGGTCATCTCGTAGGTGCTCTGCTCGGCCACCACGTTCACCTCGCTCAGCATGCGGCTGTCGGGCGAGAGGCTGATCTTGCCCACGTCGACGGTGCCCTTGGTGCCGTCGAGGGTGACGTTCTTGAACTTGGTGATGAAGCCCATATACTGCACCTCAAGCACATAGCGGCCTTTCTCGAGTGCCATCGTGAAATGCCCCGAAGGGTCGGTGACACAACCGGAAACGAAGGTGGTGTCGGGCAAGGTGCAGGCACGAACGGTGGCATATTCCATGGGATGACCCGTCGCATTGTCATAGACGCGGCCTTTCACGGTGATGGCGGCAAAGGATATCTGGACGCTGCACAAGAGTGCAAGGACGAATAGGATGCTTTTCTTCATAAAACAGATTCTGCTCGTTAAGACTGCAAAAATAGGCTTTTTTGGACAATTGTCGTTTGGATTTTTGGGATAATTCTTCCGGCTGCCACGGTGTGACAGCCCTACAGTCCACCCTACATCGGATCCACGTCGATTTGTACTTGGACGGATTTGTAGTCGGTATTCTGCTGGAACAATCGGATCTGCTCGGCGATTAATTCCTTGACTTTCTGGGTATTGTAGTCGCGCCTAAACTTCACCATCATCTGCTTGATATACAGATTCTTGACCCTCGATACGACAGGGTATTCCGGGCCGAGCAGGTCTTGTTTGAAGATGGGTCGCAACATGGCGGCAAGCTCCGCCGCCGCAGGGTTGAGTTTCTGATAGTCCTTGTGTTTGAGACGGATGAGGATGAGGCGGTAGAACGGCGGGTAGCCGAACTGCTGTCGGATGACCATCTGCTTGTCGTAGAGTCCTCGGAAGTTGTTGCGCAGCACGTCCTGCAGCACGGGATGCGCCGGCTCGTAGGTCTGTATGATGACCTTGCCTTGCTTGCCTTTGCGCCCTGCCCTACCCGCCACCTGGGCCATGAGCTGGAAGCTACGTTCGTGGGCGCGGAAGTCGGGGAACGAGAGCATGTTGTCGGCATTGAGGATGCCCACCACCTTCACCGAGTCGAAGTCCAATCCCTTGGTGACCATCTGGGTGCCCACAAGGATGTCGGTCTCCTTGTCTTGGAAGCGTTCCAAGATGTTCTGGTAGTCGTTTTTCGAACGCGTGGTGTCGAGATCGAGGCGCGCCACCTTGGCTTCGGGCATGACGAGGTTCAGGTCCTCTTCAATCTTCTCGGTGCCGAAGCCGTGCATCCGTATGTTGGGGCTATGGCACACGGGGCATTCGGAGGGTACGCTGGCTGTGTAGCCGCAATAATGGCAGCGCAGTACGTTCTGGCTCTTGTGGTAGATGAGGCTCACGTCGCAGTTGATGCACTGCGGCACATAATGGCATTCGTCGCACTCGATACGAAGCGAGAAGCCGCGCCGATTCTGGAACAGGATGGTCTGGTTGTGCTCTTCGAAGGTCTCCTTCATGGCATCGATCAAAGTGCTGCCGAAGTCGGCCTTCATGGTCTTGCGACGCCGCTCCACGCGCATATCACTGAGGATGATCTCGGGCATCTGCACACCACCGTAACGCTCGGTGATCTCCACCAGATGATAGCGTCCGTTGAGGGCGTTGTAGTAGCTCTCATACGACGGCGTAGCCGAGCCCAACACAATGTTCGCATTGTGCATGGCGGCCAACACGATGGCGGCATCGCGGGCGTTGTAGCGCGGCGCTGGGTCGACTTGCTTGAACGAGCTGTCGTGCTCCTCGTCGACGATGACGAGGCCGATGTCGGAATAAGGTAGGAAGATAGCCGAACGCGAGCCGATGATGATCTGATGCTTGGGCGACTGCGTCTTTCCGAAGTCGCGCACCTGCTCCCACACCTCTACCCTTTCGTTGGTGCCGTAACGCGAGTGATACACGCCCAAACGGTCGCCGAAATATTCTTTCAGGCGGTTGATGATCTGGGCGGTGAGGGCAATTTCCGGCAACAGATACAACACCTGTTTGCCTTGGTCGATGGCTTCCTTGATGAGCTTGATGTAGATGGCGGTCTTGCCCGAGGAGGTCACACCGTGGAGTAGCACTGGCTTCTTCTCGCCGAATCCAGCCTTAATGCCTTCGTATGCTTTCTGCTGTGCCTCAGTAAGTTGTATACTATCCACATCGGTCTGCTCCTTGAATTCCTTCAAGCGGCTCACCTTGCGTTCGCCCACCTCGAAGATGCCTTTCTCGGCCATGGTCTTCAGTATCGCGGAAGTAACGTTGGCTTTCTCCAAAAGGGTCTTGGCCATGACCTCATTGTCGGCATCGCCGCCCAGGGTGAAGAAAGCCAGCAGTAGCTCTAACTGCTTGTAGGCGCGTCGCTCGAGTCGGTTCATCAGATCTTGAAGTTTGGCTTCATCGCGATATTCCACAGCGAGCCTCACGAAGCGTTCATATTTGGCCTTGTATTTCTCATTCAGCTCCTCTTCCATCACGAGGATGCCCTTCTCCATCATGCTGTGAACCAGCGGCATCACTTTCTTGAATCCGATGATTTTGCTCACCTCGCTGACGGTGATCTTGGACTTGATCTGAAGGGCTTCCACGATGAGGTATTCGAAGTCGTTCAGTGCCACCGAGTCGAGCTGGTAGTCGGGGGCAAGTGCCACCGTCGTCTCGCTGCTCAGCTTCAACGCCGAAGGCAGGGCGGCCTGCATCACCTCACCAGTATGGCACATATAATAGGTCTTCACCCAGTCCCAGAACTTCAGCTGTTTCGCGTTGACCAGGGGCTGGTCGTCGAGCACATCGGTTAGGTATTTCACCTCTACCGAAGGCACCTGTTCCGTGAGGCTCACGATGAGTCCCGACATGATCTTGGTCTTGCCGAACTGAACCACAGCCCTTTGTCCCACGCGCACCGTATCGTTTAAGGCATAGGGCACGCGATAGGTAAAGGTGCCTGGAACTGGGATAGGCAGCAGGACCTCCGCAAAAAGGGTGATTCTATCGGAAGTTGAAAGATTCATGTCTAGATTGCTTCGGAATGGGTTTTGTTTGAATCCCCCCTGCCCCCCTTAAAAGGGGGACGATTAATGAGAGTTGACAACGGAATACCCGACCAATTCGTCATAGCCTTTGAGGGCATTATAGAAATAGAAATACAGTTTGTAGACGTTGTTGGTTTCCCAATGGTTGCCGGCGGTGAGCTCTGTAGTGACCACCTGAGTGTTGCGGTCGATGGTGACGAACATGAAGTTGTAGTAGCCTTGCTTGAGCATCATCGAACAGGTGTAGCCGTGCAGGCGGTAGTCGTAAGTCATCCGGTTGCTGTCGTTGAAGCACCAGTCGTTAAGGGCACCCATGATGTAGAGGTCTTCATGCGTCAGCGGGGCCTCACTCTTGTAGAAGAAGTTGACAAGGCAATAGTCGGCTTCGGTGGCGTTGTCGAGGTTCTCGTCTTCGACGTAGACGAATTTCTCGCCGTGGATATCTTCGTAGGAGGCATAGGCTTGTCGTGCCCGCGATTCGCAGGTGGCGATGTCGATTTCAAACGACACGTCGGTCTGCCTAATATGGGCCAGGTTCTCCGACTGGAAGTAGAAGTTGCTGGTGTTGAACCGACGGTATTGGTTAGTGGCTTCAAAAACGGTCTGCGGATGGTGCTCAAACGAGAGGTAGTCTGGATAGACATAGGTGGGCTGCAGGCCCTCGGCAGCATTATCCCAGCGGCCGTTCTGCCGGATGGTCAGATGACTGTATTGTTGTGTGTGGCCTGTCAGATAGGTGTTCATGTTCACCCTGACATTGAGTTGCTGGTGGGTGTCGGTCAGTGTCAGCTCGTCGGGATAGCGGGGAACGGTGGCGCCCACGTGAGCTTTCTCGTCGACCACCATGAAACGGCGGGTAAAATAGATGTCGTGGATGTCGTCGCCAAACACAATGAGTAGATAGTTGCCAGATAGCAGCGGCCTCATGTCATCCTTGGGAAACTTGAGGTGGTAGTTGACGTACTCGATGAGGGTGTTGCGTGAGAAAGCGTAATCGTCAAGGCGGTCCGACTCGAAACCCGAGGCATACTGCATGCGTTGCAGGTCGGTAGGGAACCAATCGTGTGTGCAATGGATGAAGGTATAGTTGAGCACCTCGCCTTCGCCGTCAATGATGTCGAACGAGAGGGTGAGACGACCGATCATGTCGTCCAAGGCAATGATAGGGTCGTTGAGTTGGTTGTCGTCGGCATAGAGCAGTACGGTCTGCACCTCGGGCTTGTAGTTGATGTTGCTACAGAGCAGCTCTAATTCTTGTGCAAAGAGGCTGGTTGCCGCGACAAGGGCTATCATTAATAAGGCGATTCTTTTCATCGTGTCTATATTTGCTGCAAAAATAACAAAAAAAGTAGAGACGTTAAGTGCAACGTCTCTACTATTCAGAAATGTCGAAACACCTTACAGGTTCTCCACAATGCGTTTCTGCACCTCGCGAAACTCCTCGTCGCTCATGTGGACGTGTTCTTTCTTGAAGTCCATGTCGCCCTCTTGGGTGATGGGGATGAGGTGGATGTGGGCATGGGGCACCTCCAAGCCGATGACGGCCACACCGATGCGTTTGCAAGGCACGGCTTTCTCGATGGCTTTGGCCACTTTCTTGGCAAAGACCATCATGGCGCCAATCTCGTCGTCGTCGAGGTTGAAGATATAATCGTCCTCGTGTTTGGGCACCACCAAAGTGTGGCCCACCGCCACGGGGTTGATGTCCATAAAGGCGAAGAAGCGCTCGTCTTCGGCAATCTTATAGCAGGGAATCTCACCTTGTATGATTCTTGAGAATATGGTAGCCATGGTCGTCGGTTTTAGCGGGTGATCTCTATGATTTCGAAATTCACTTTGCCGGCGGGCACCTGTATCTCGGCCACTTCGCCCACTTGCTTGCCCAGCAGGCCTTGGCCTATGGGCGAGTTAATGGAGAGCTTGCCTTCCTTGAAGTTGGCTTCCTTCTCGGGCACGATGGCATAGGTCATCACCATGCCTGACTTGACGTTCTTGATCTTGACCGTCGAATAAAGCAGCACTTTCGAGTTGTCCATCTTCGACTCGTCGAGGATGCGGGCGTTGAAGATGAGGTCTTGCAGTTCAGCGATTTTAGCTTCGAGCAGGCCTTGAGCTTCTTTAGCAGCATCATATTCGGCGTTCTCTGAGAGGTCACCCTTGTCGCGGGCTTCCTGGATGGCTTGCACGATGCGCGGACGTTCGCGTAGGATCAGGTCGTCGAGCTCGTCCTTCAGTTTCTGTAACCCTTCAGGGGTAAAGTATTTAATTTCTGACATGACTTTGGTTTTACTCAAAAAAAGTGTGAAAAAAGGAGACCCTTACCGAGATAAGGGTCTTCCTTTGGTTTGCGACTGCAAAAATACGAATAATTTCTTAATCTGAGGTCAGATTTAGAAAAATATTCTTGC
>CAMYYV010000077.1 GCA_947303625.1 uncultured Bacteroidales bacterium
ACGAGGTACTGAAAGGCATCGACCTCAAGATACCAAAAGGCAAGTTCGTCGCCCTTGTTGGCGAAAGCGGTGGCGGTAAGTCGACCATGGCTGACCTCTTGCCACGCTTTTACGAAGTCGGTAGCGGCAACGTCTGCATTGACGGCTACGACATCCGCGATTACAAAATCGGCGACCTGCGCGGTCTGATGGGCGTGGTGTCGCAGGAGACCATCCTCTTCAACGACACCGTGTTCAACAACATCGCCTTTGGCATGAAGAATGTCTCAAAGGAGCAAGTCATCGAAGCCGCCAAGATCGCCAATGCACATGAGTTCATCATGGAGCTGGAGCATGGCTACGACACCCGCATCGGCGACCGTGGCATGAACCTCAGCGGCGGCCAGCGCCAACGCTTGAGCATAGCCCGCGCCGTGCTGAAGAACCCGCCCATCCTCATCTTGGACGAAGCCACCTCATCGTTGGACACCGAGAGCGAGCGCTTGGTGCAGGATGCCTTGTCCAAGGTGATGAGTCAGCGTACCTCCATCGTCATCGCCCACCGCTTGTCGACTATCCAATACGCTGATGAGATTGTGGTTCTCCAAAAAGGCCAGATCATCGAGCGCGGCAAGCACGATGACTTGATTGCCTTGGGTGGTGTTTACAAGAAACTGACCGACCTGCAGTCCATCGGATAAGCCATGAAAAAGCGATTCACCTTTTCCACGGGAGAGCACATCGAGGCCGACCTTGAGGACTTGCAAAGGCTTTTGAGCGACAACCAGCAGTATTACGAGAACTATCAAGATATCCTCGGCTCGCTCGAGGACGACGACTTTGTGGCCCGCGGCAACGGCTTTTGCGACCGCAAATACAGCGATGACTTCATAGAAGGGCAGCTGGAGAAATACGCGCTGCGAGTGAAGGAAATTGAGGGATGGATTTCTGAGTGGGAATAATCCTTCAAAAACTTGCCGATATCGGCAAAACAAGCCTTTTTTATTTCATTTTCATGTATTTTCTTGCCGATAACGGCAAAAACCAGTGTCTCTGCATCTGTTTTTAGATAAAACTTGCAGACTGTCTAGAATTCCATCAAAGCTACCTTTTCTTAAACATATACCCCTTCCTCTCCCACTCTGGCATTTCCCGAGCAATGACAATGCCATAGAAACGCTCAAAAGCATTATCGAAAGAATCTCCCTTTTCTGCATTCCATCCCCTTTCAGCCACGCCAAGTGCTTTGGGAAGCATCTGGTAAGTGGCATCGTCGAAACTCCTCAATTGCGATGACCACAGCTGCGCCTGTATGCCGATGACATCGCCTTTATAGTCGTTAGGCTGCAAGGCAAAGGTCTTACGCTCGTCGACATACCCTGCCCACGACAAGCCGATTTCTTCGGGAGCATCGCTATAGGCCAAATCCAAATAGGTGTAGGCCGCTGGAGAGAGCACCACGGGGAAGCCCTCGATGCCATCGGTATTCCATACATTCAGGAAATACAAGGAGCGCTTGAGTCGTTCCTCTGTCGCGGGTTCCAAACCCTTGGCAATGTCCTCCCAGCCCGCCAGTCGGATACCACGAGCCTCGGCGAGGTCCAGCATGCTATTGGTAAACATTTCCTTCATCTCATGGCGGTCATGACCTGACCAGGCACCATCAGGCACCTCATCGCCGCCGATATGGATGGCGGGAAGCGGCACGTCTGCCTCCTTGTGGAGACGTATGACCTCGTCGAAGACCGTGCCATAAAAATTGTAAACGCTAGGAAGATATACGCTCAACACGTTGTCGGTAAAGTCCTGTGCCGACCAATAATGCGAAGTGTCGGCAGGGTCTTGCAGGCGGAAACTGCTGTCGCCCGTACGCTGCTCATAGACCCGCATCGCCTTGATGGATGCCCGTGAGTGACCAGGGGTGTCGAATTCGGGAATCACAGCGATGCGACGTTCCCATGCATAGCGAAGGATCTGTTTATACTCTTCTGACGTATAGAACGTCGCGTTCCCAATCCGACCATTGGCAGTGGGTTTCAATGCCACAGTCTCTTGCAAATCCCAATCCGGCAGGGCATGGTGCGCGCCATAGTCCGTCAGTTCGGGCAAATCTTCAATCTCCAGACACCACGACTCATCATCGGCCAGGTGGAAATGCAAGGTGTTGAGTTTCCAGGAGGCCATCAAGTCGATGATTTCAAGCACTTCATCCACGGTGCGGAAGTCGCGCACCACATCGAGCATGAAGCCTCGGTAAGGGAAATCTGGCCAGTCCTCGATAGTCATGGGTCGCAAGGGGCGTGGCAGTTTGGCAAGGGTGGTCTGGGCGTAAAAGGCGCCATCTTCGTCATCGGATTCCACAATAGGTTCGCCATCGGCTCCAATAGTGATGCAATACCATCCTGCAGGATGCATTTCTAGCGTTTCCAAAGGTTCATTTCCATAAGCGACCCGCTTGACTTGTGGGATGATGTCGGCGGGCTGGACTTCATAATTGCCAGCAAATGTGTTTTTCTTGCTCTCCGTCTCGGGACGCTCTACAAAATGGTAACGCACTTCCATAGGCAAGTCAGGTCTCCCCTTTTGCTGCAGGACGAAGGCCTCGGGAGCCCAGGAATGCCTTGGCAATGGACGGCCATAGTATTTCAGCGTGACGGTACCGTTTTGTGGTACGTCAATGTACCATGATGTCCCTTGGTAATGGTTCATCGTCGGTCCCTCCACGGAAGTCTTGCCGTCGAAAAGCTCTTGGAACCACACGCGCGAGTCTTTGGGAACATCGTGCAGCATAAGGGTATGCAAGGCACGACCGTCGGACTCTGCTGCGCCTTCGGTCCATTCTACCGATGGCGCTCGTCCACAAGCGGCTGCCAAAAGCAAAAACAATATAAACAACGTTGTATTGCGCATAATCCAGGACAAAAATAGGGATATTCCAGTTGTTTGATAGTTTTCTTTGCCATTTTTTGGCATTGCATTGTGAAAAATGTACCGAAACGGAAAAAAACAGCAACATTCTTTTTCAACCTGTGCCACAAAACGGCACAGGCTTTCTTTTTCTTTGCACCGTGAAGCACACGAAAAAAAATTTTTTTTCAGCCGTAGTTGAAAAAACGACCATTTGCTTCTAAAAGTAATAGTTGAACAAAAAAAGGAAGCCATGGAGACACCGAAAAAGAAGACCAGCAAGATGGACCTGCTGACCGCAGTGGAAATGATTGTGGACCTGTCGAAAGACTCAAAACTGGAACCTGAGTTTTTCAACGCGGCTTCACGCCCGATCAAGTACATCTCCAGAAAGATGGGACTCACCAAAGAACAGAGCGTGCTGATGGCGCTCTTCATCGACAACAGCAACAACACGAACATCCGCATCAGCGACCTTGCCGACCATCTGGGTTGCAACACGACGAGGGTGCTTCGTCTCATGTCCGACATCCGTGAGATTGAAGAAAGAGGTCTGGTGAGCTGCTGCCGCGAACGCTGCGGCGTGGCTTATCGTGTGCCCTTCGAAGTGGTGGAAGCCTTCAGAAACAACGAGAAATACGAACCCAGCAAGCACACTAATTTGACCTGTGCGGAGTTGTTTGCCGTGATTAATGAGATTATGGCCATGAGAGAAGACAACGAGCTGAGCACCTCTGCGGCCGTGCGGAGACTTCAGGACTTGCTGGACAGCAACAAGCACCTCATCTTTGTCCAAAGGCTGAAGAGCTTCCGTTTCAACGAAGAAGACGAGATCCTCCTCATCCAGTTCTCCCATCTGTTTGCCAACAATAACGACGACAACATCGGATACTTTGACTTGAGTTCCTTCTATGACCACAAGTGCGAGTGGAACATCATCAAGTCCAGACTCATCAACAACGCGCACAGCCTTCAGGATGCCAAGATGATTGAATTCAACAACGACGACGGCTTCGTCAACCGCGAGTCGTTCCGCATGACTTGGATGGCTAAGGAGGCGTTGTTTCCCGAGTTGAATCTGGTCATGCTGAATCCAAACAGTGACAGGAAGGGCGTCATCAAGCACGAGGAAATCGTGGAGAAACAACTCTTCTATGACAAAAGTGTCGCTGAACAAGTCGCCGATTTGGGACAGTTGCTTGAGGAGGCACATTACAACGAGATCTGCAGCCGCTTGGAAGCGAAGGGCTATCGCAGTGGCTTCACCTGCCTGTTCTATGGCGCACCGGGCACGGGCAAGACCGAGACCGCGTTGCAGCTGGCGCGTCAGACGGGGCGTGACATCATGCAGGTCAACATCTCCGAGATCAAGAGCATGTGGGTGGGCGAAAGCGAGAAGAACATCAAGGCGGTGTTCGACAAGTACCGCTCGAAGGTCGAGAAGGCCTCCCTGGCCCCTATCCTGCTCTTCAACGAAGCCGACGCCGTCATCGGCAAGCGTCAGGAGGGCGCGGAGCGTGCCGTGGAAAAGATGGAGAACTCCATCCAGAACATCATCCTACAGGAGATGGAGACCCTCAACGGCATCCTCATCGCCACCACCAACCTCGCCCAGAACATGGACCGTGCCTTCGAGCGCCGATTCCTCTACAAGGTCAAGTTCAACAAGCCTTCGTTGGAGGCAAGGATGCAGATTTGGCACACGATGCTGCCCGAGCTGGGCGAAGCCGAGATCCGGGCCTTGGCCGAGAAGTACGACTTCAGCGGCGGCCAGATCGAGAACGTGGCGCGTCACTACGCCATCGACACCGTCCTGCACAGCGACGCAGCTTCCTCCTTGGAGAAGCTCATGGCGCATTGTGATAGCGAGCGTTTGGAACAGCAAGGAAGCAGGAAGATTGGGTTCATTTGAGACGGTCTTCTGCAAACAGATAGAACAATATAAAGATTATTTACTGGTCTGCGTGTTTAGTGCGCAGACCAGTTGTGTTAAGAAAGTGTTTTGGCAAGGATAACAACACGCATTTCTTGAGCGTTGATAGTGGTTGTCGCAATAACTGCGAAATGCCAATTCCTTTTATGTTGGTTTTTACTATTTTTGCAATTCAATTTACTGAAAAATGAACGAGAATCAAATAGTCATATACAAAACGGACGACGGGCAAACGGCCATTGATGTCCGCATGGAGAACGAAACTGTTTGGCTGACGCAGGCACAGATGACGGAATTGTTTCAAAAAGATAGATCCGTCATTACTCGTCATATTAATAATGTGTTTGCTGAAAAAGAATTAGATATGAAAAGCAATGTGCATTTTTTGCACATTCCTCTTTCTGATAAACCAGTGAAGATATACAGCCTCGATGTCATCATTTCCGTAGGCTATCGCGTCAAAAGCCAACGCGGCGTTCAGTTCCGTCAATGGGAAAACAGAGTACTGAAAGACTATCAATTGAAAGGATATGCCGTTAATGAAAGAATCCGTAAAAGCCAAATTGGCGAACTACGTCATTCTTTCACGCCTGTGAGGTTGATAACTGGTATATCTTTGAGCACACAGAATACGAATGGGACGACATCGTTAACGCCTTCATTGCTGGAGGTTTGTATGCCGACAAGCATCCGCAAATCCCCTGGCAGCCGCTAACCGAGAAAACTTTAGAAGAATTGTTTGACTACGCGAGATACTTGGTTTACCGAGCAGACTATGACGAGTACTATATCCTTGATGGTACAACCATTAAGGAAACAATCAGCGAAGGAAAATACACCCATGCAAAGCTAATCGAGGGACCTCAATAAAGTCCAACTTGTTGTGTTGTCCGATTTGGTGATAGAATAATCATTTATTCCATTTCTTTAGCCACCCGTGCCGCCAAGCGGGCGTTGTTGAGCACCAGCTGGATGTTGGAGGCGAGGCTGTCGCCACCCGTAAGGTCTTTGATGCGCGCCAGCAGATAGGGTGTCGTCTCCTTGCCGTGGATGCCTAACCTCTTGGCATCGGCCACAGCCTCATCGATGGCAGCATTGATGCGGTCGGCGTCCATGGAGTATTCCTCGGGAATGGGGTTGGTGACCAACATGCCACCCACGAGACCCATCTCCTGCTTGGTGACGAAGGCCTTAGCGACCTCCTCTGGGGTGTCAAGGCGGTAATCCACCTTGAAGCCGCTCTTACGGGTGTAGAAAGCAGGCAACTCCTCCGTGCCATAGCCAATCACCGGCACGCCCTTGGTCTCGAGGTACTCGAGAGTGAGTCCCAGGTCAAGAATCGACTTGGCCCCGGCACAGATGACCATGACGGGGGTGCGGGCCAGCTCCTCCAGGTCGGCGGAGATGTCCATAGTGACCTCGGCACCACGGTGCACGCCGCCCACGCCACCCGTGGCAAATACACGAATGCCCGCCAAAGCCGCGATGATCATTGTCGTGGCTACCGTCGTGGCACCGTCTTGCCCGCGCGCCACGAGCACAGGCAAGTCACGGCGCGAGGCCTTGGTGACAGCGGTGCCTTTCTTGCCCAGATATTCAATCTCCGACGGAGTCAAGCCAGCCTTCAGGCGGCCTCCGATGACGGCGATGGTGGCAGGCACGGCACCTTCGTCGCGGATGGTCTGCTCCACCCGCAACGCCGTCTCCACATTCTGTGGGTAAGGCATTCCGTGGGATATGATGGTCGATTCGAGAGCCACGATGGGCTTCCCGCTTTGCAATGCTTCAGCCACTTCGGGCGAGAGGTCTAAGTATTTGTTCATATTCTATGGTTCAAGATTAAACTTCAATAGCTTAAGATTTATGGTGCGAGCCTTTTTACCCTGACCGTTGACCCAAACCCTGACCAATGCACTCTGGGTGAGATTGGTCAGGGTCATGGTCAATGGTCATGGTCGAAAAAAGTTGGTTTACGGTATCAGGACTTTCAATGTTATTCTTTGCACAGAGCAGGCCGATGTGCGCGGCTTCTGCGATAGTAGCTTCGGGACCTGCATGAATAATGCCAGCCATGAGTGCGTCGCCGGCCCCCGTGGCATTCACCACATGGCAAGGTAGAGCAGCAAAATGATGTTCAGCTTCGCCTTCCACGACATCCAGGCCATCTGCTCCGAGGCTGATAAATCGCCTATCGACACCTTTCATGTCGGCAAGGATGGCGTTTTCGATTTGATTGCATTTTAGCGTGAAGAAATGCTTCTTGACCGACATTGCCATGGCCTCTTTGATTTTGGCGGCCTTGGCTCCCGAAACGGCATCCACATAAAGGGGTTTGTCGGTATGGTCAATGAGATAGGCCAAGGTTTTCACGGGGATGTTGGCATCGGCCACGAAAGCATCGACATCGCCCAGCTGTTCCATTTTTGGTGCCAGCCATTCGGGAGTAATGCCATCGGCAGCAGCCATATCCGCCACGCCACCGACCATCTCGCCGTCACAGTCGTTGATGCTCAAGAAACAAGAGCGTGCACCTGGATGAGCATAGTCACAGAGGTTGATGTCGATGTGGGCTTTACGGCAACTCTCGGCAGTGAAACGACCGAAGTCGTCGCCTCCGAACAAGGTCAGAAAGACGACCTCGTCGCCCAGCAGTGCAAGGTTATGGGCGATGTTGCGCCCTACCCCACCCGCAGTCAGGCGCACCGTGCCAGGGTTGGAGTCGCCAGGCACAAAGGCACTGAAACTCGTGGCGATAATGTCGGCATTCGCTCCGCCAATTACGCAGATTCTCATGGAATAATGTTTAAAACAGCAATAGTTGTTGGGGCAAAAATAAGAAAAAGCATCCTTGCTTTTCAAAAAATTCATCAATTTTGCAGTCGCAATTAAAACCTTATGAACTCCTTCGCCGCCATAGACTTCGAGACCGCCAACAACGAGCGCACCAGTGTGTGCAGTGTGGGCGTAGTCATCGTTCGCGAGGGCGAGTTCGTGGACTCGTTTTATTCTCTCATCCAGCCCGAGCCAAATTATTACCTCTATTGGAACACGCTCGTCCACGGCATCACCCAGGAAGACACCGAGGATGCGCCAGTGTTTCCTTATGTCTGGCGACAAATTGAGCCGCTTATCGAGGGTCTGCCTCTTGTGGCGCACAACAGTCCTTTCGACGAAGGTTGTCTCAAGGCCGTGATGCGCTGCTACCAGATGGATTACCCCGATTATCAGTTCTACTGCACCTGCCGCGCTTCGCGCAAACATTTCGGAAAGCTACTTCCCAACCACCAGCTGCACACCGTAGCGGCAGCCTGCGGCTTCGATTTAATCAACCACCATAACGCCTTGGCAGATGCCGAAGCTTGCGCTTGGATTGCACGGGAGATTTTGTAATTCAATTCGGAATTTACTGTAATTTTGCAGAAAATTCCGAATAGACCATGGGAACAGATTCACAACAAGCCTTAAACCATCTCAAAGAAGGTAACGCCCGTTTTGTTTCAGGTGACTTAATACAAAAAGACAACTATGCAGCATTGAGAGAGAAGCTCTCTGCCGGCCAACATCCCTTTGCCGTTGTCCTTTGCTGCTCCGACAGCCGCGTGGCACCCGAGATTATCTTCGACCAAAAACTCGGTGACCTCTTCGTCATTCGCAATGCAGGCAACATCGTGGATGAGGAAGTCCTCGGCTCCATAGAATATGCCGTTGAGCATCTGGAGACGCCGTTGGTGGTCGTCATGGGACACGCATCCTGTGGTGCCGTCACAGCAACCTGCCAAGGTGGCGACTTGCCTGGACACATCTTTGATTTAGCCAAACGCATCAAGCCTTCAATCAACACAAACTGCTGCATCGATGACAATGCGAAGCAACATGCCAAAAGGATGACAAAACTGATCGAAGAGGACAAAATCGTACATCATGTTGGTGCCAAAGTCGTTGCAGCTTTCTACGATCTCCAAAGCGGAAAAGTGGAATGGCTGTAACGCAGTTTTCACTATTTTTGTCGTCTCATTCATAGAAAACAGACCATGAAAACAAATACAAAACACATAACCTTAGCGTTAATCGCTTCAATTCTGACCTTTATGACCGCCTGCAACCAAAAAACACCCGTTGACCTTATCGTCCACAACGCCAATATCTACACCGTCGACAACGATTTCTCCAAAGCCCAAGCCTTTGCCGTGAAAGACGGTAAGTTTGTCGCCGTCGGCGATGAAGAGAGCATCATGCGCCAATACGCCGCCAAGGAAACCATCGATGCCCAAGGCGATGCGGTGTATCCCGGCTTCATGGACGGGCACAGCCACTTCACGGGCTACGGCGAGAACCTCGTCCGCTGGGCCGACCTGAAAGGTTGCCGCTCCTACGATGAAGTCATCGAACGCCTCAAAGTACACGACAGCCTCTACCCTGCCGAATGGCTCTTGGGTCGCGGCTGGGACCAAAACCTCTGGGAAGTGGCCGAGTTCCCCGATAACG
>CAMYYV010000078.1 GCA_947303625.1 uncultured Bacteroidales bacterium
GCGACCCCGACCTTGGCAAGGTCGTGCTCTACCAACTGAGCTATTTCCGCCTGGCTTCGCCAGTCAGAGTTTTCGTCGCGACTCGGCATAATCAAACTTTATTTGCCTCTGCGCTCGCTGCTCCGAAAACACCGCTTTGCGTTGAGCGGAAAACGAGACTCGAACTCGCGACCCCGACCTTGGCAAGGTCGTGCTCTACCAACTGAGCTATTTCCGCTTGGCTTCACCAATCGGTAATCTTGTCTTTCCAAGATTTCCGCTTTGCGTTTAGCGCGGCAAAAGTACAACTTTTTTCAATACCGCAAGCAATTAATAGAAAAAATTTTCTTTCTTATCGTCTATTCTGTTGATTTTGATTATTTTATAAAACCATAGCATTTGTAGAGACGTTGTGCACAACGTCTCTACCAGCCTAATGATTCAGTAATTTCTTGATTTCATTCAACTTCATCAAGGCCTCAACAGGCGTCAAAGTGTCGATGTTGGTGTTGAGGATGTCCTCCTTGATTTGCAGCAACAACGGGTCATCCAACTGGATGAAGCTCAACTGCATGGCATCGTCTTGTTTCTTTGCGGCGGCTTTTTCCACATCCTCGCTGGTATGCGATTTCTCCAAAACCGTCAACAAAGAGGTCGCACGTTCGATGACCTTGCGCGGCATGCCCGCCATCTCGGCCACATGGATACCGAAACTGTGGGCGCTGCCACCACGTTTCAGCTTGCGCAGGAAGACTACCTTGTTGCCGACTTCTTTCACCGACACATGGTAGTTCTTGATGCGGGCAAAAGAGTCCTCCATCTCGTTCAATTCATGGTAGTGCGTGGCAAACATCACCTTGGCGCGGCTCACGGGGTGGTCGTGCAGAAATTCAGTGATGGCCCAGGCGATACTGATGCCGTCGTAGGTGCTGGTGCCGCGCCCGATTTCATCAAGCAACACAAGGCTCCGCGAGGATACATTGTTCAAGATGCTCGCCGTCTCGTTCATCTCCACCATGAAGGTCGACTCGCCCGAAGAGATGTTGTCTGATGCGCCCACGCGGGTGAAAATCTTGTCGACCAATCCGATACGTGCCGATGCTGCAGGCACGAAGCAGCCCATCTGCGCCAGCAGCACAATCAATGCCGTCTGTCGCAGCAAGGCCGACTTACCCGACATATTGGGACCCGTGATGATGATAATTTGTTGTTTGTCGCGATCGAGGTAAACATCGTTGGCAATATAACTCTCGCCCACTGGCATCATCTGTTCAATGACGGGGTGGCGGCCTTCCTTGATATCGATGACAAACGAGTCGTCGATGACAGGCTGCACGTAGTTGTTTTTCAATGAAATATCGGCAAAGCTCACCAAACAGTCGATGCGGGCCACAATGGAAGCATCCACCTGGATAGGTTCCACAAACTCTGTCACCGCAGTGACCAATTCATTGTACACCCTCTGTTCGATGACACTGATTTTCTCCTCCGCACCCAAAATCTTCTGCTCGTATTCCTTCAATTCCTCAGTGATGTAGCGTTCGGCGTTGGTGAGGGTCTGCTTGCGAATCCACTCGGCCGGCACCTTGTCCTTGTGCGAGTTGGTGACTTCGAGGTAATAACCAAACACATTGTTGTAGCCAACCTTCAACGAGGTGATACCCGTGGCTTCCATTTCACGACGTTGTATGCCCATCAGGTATTCCTTGCCCGAGCGCGACAAACTGCGCAGGTCGTCCAACTCCGGATCGACACCCTCAGCGATATAATTGCCCTTCGAGAGCAAAGCTGGTGCATCGGGGTTCAAATCTTTCTTAATGCGTTCACGTATGGAAGCACAGGGGTTGAACTGTTCGGCAAAACGCTGCAATGCAGGATATTGGCTCTCTCCACAGGCCTTCTTCAAAACCTCGATTTGATCCAGGGCTCGGCCCACCTGCAGCAGTTCGCGTGGATTGACGCGCGACAGCGACACCTTGGAAATCAGGCGCTCCAAGTCGCCAACCTGTCGGATAGCATCCTGGAATTTTTGGATTTGCTCGCGATGCTCCACAAAATAGCGCACCACCTCATAACGTGCCTCTATTTGTTCCTTGTTTTTCAACGGCAGACTCAGCCAGCGGCGCATCAGTCGGCCGCCCATTGGCGACACCGTCTTGTCGATGACGTCAATCAGCGTCTTGGCATTAATGTTAGTGGTATGCAACAATTCCAGATTGCGGATGGTAAACTTGTCCAACCATACATACTGTCCCTGGTCGATGCGCGAGAGTGAGGTGATATGATTCAGCTTGTCGTGCTGTGTCTCAATCAGATAATGGATGGCCGCACCTGCTGCAACGATGCCTTTCGGGAAGTCGTCGACTCCAAAGCCTTTCAGCGAGACCGTATTGAAATGCTTATTGAGGATCTCGTTGGCATAATCATCGGTGAAGACCCAGTCGTCAAACACAGTGAGGTAGTACTTCGCGCTAAAAAGGTCGATGAAGTCCTTGCGTTTGTTGCGTTGCACCAGCACCTCAGAAGGATTGAAGCTCTGCAACAACTTATCGATATACTCGTTAGTGCCTTGTGTCAGATAAAACTCGCCGGTCGAGACATCGAGAAAAGCAATGCCCGAGATCTCCTTGTCGAGATGCACCGAAGCCAAGAAATTGTTCTCTTTTTGCTCCAGCACGCTGTCGCTATAGGTCACACCTGGTGTCACCAGTTCCACCACTCCTCTCTTGACCAATTTCTTGGCCAGTTTGGGGTCTTCAAGTTGTTCGCACACGGCCACCTTCAGCCCGGCACGTACCAGTTTGGGCAAATAAGTGTCAAGGGCATGGTGCGGGAATCCCGCCAATTCGATGGAGTCGGCAACGGCGCTTGAGCGTTTGGTGAGCACGATACCCAAAATCTCGGAAGATTTCACGGCATCCTCGCCGTATGTCTCGTAAAAGTCACCCACGCGAAACAGCAGCATGGCATCGGGATATTTCGCCTTAAAGGAGAAATATTGTTTCATCAACGGGGTTTCAGTCGCTTTTTCTGCCATAAGAAATCGGAATTGAGGGGTACAAAATTACAAAAAAAATGCCGCATCGATGGCGGGGCAATGTCTTTTTTCGCTTAATTTGCGTCAAAATCACGAAAGCCATGCGCAAACTGAGTATGGATGAGCTGAACCGTATCAGCAAGGAAGACTATGAGCGGGCAAAGAAGCTGCCTATTATAATTGTATTGGACAACATCCGATCGTTGAGCAATGTCGGCGCCTTTTTCCGCACTGCCGATGCTTTCAGAATCGGGGAGTTGTTTCTATGTGGCATCACGGCCTGTCCGCCCCACCGCGAAATCCACAAGACAGCCTTAGGCGCCGACGAAACCGTCAAATGGCGCTACTTTGAAAGCACCGTCGAGGCGTGTCAGGCGCTGACGGCGGAAGGCTACCGGATTTTTGCCGTCGAGCAGGTGGCAGGCAGCATACCCTTGCAGGACTTCGACTTCGAGGAGCACACCGCTTATATATTAGGCAATGAGGTAGAAGGGGTGAGCGAAGAGGCTCTGCCCTATTGCGACAGTGCCGTCGAGCTGCCACAAGAAGGCACTAAACACTCCATTAATGTGTCGGTTTGCGCCGGAATTGTCATGTGGAAAGCCTTCGAAAAGCTTTATTTGATGCGGAAATAACACGGTTTTATGGTCTTTTTGGGCAAAAAAGTTGAAAAAAACGTAAAAAAAAACACAATTTAGTGTTGTCAATTGAAATATTTCCTATTTTTGTTCGCTAATTAGAGTGTATTAGACTTAAAGAAATCAATAATCAACATAATTAATTACAAACCTAACACAATTGCGTTATGAAGAAAAACTTGACTATTTCAAAGCTGCTGATGCTCGTCATCATGGCTGTCCTTCCTTTCAGCATGTTTGCCCAGGAAGGGAACAACAAGAAGAAGCCAGTTGAGAAATACTGGTACATTCAGGCTGACGGAGGTCTCTCCATCTACCATGGCGATTTGGCCAACTACAATGGTGGTATTTGGGACGACTTCAACCATTACTGGAGCAATGGTGACGCCCTGAAGAACTGGAATGCCCACCTCGGCCTCGGTTACCAATTTGGCAAGGTCATCGGTTTGAACCTGAAGGGCGGCTACGGCCTCCTCGCTGGTCACAAGCACGATCAAGCTTTGGTTTTGAACAGCGCTCCCGAGCAAACGCGCTACAACCTCAGCCTTGACAGAACCAACTACATTGAAGGTAACCTGAACTTGACCTTCAACCTTTTCAACATGTTCAACTACAACCCGAGAAGAGTCATCAACCTGGTGCCTCACATCGGTATCGGTGGCATTTACTACCAAGCCGGCAACGTCTATCATCAAGATGGTAGCGATGCCGCTGAAGAGCCCGCTATTGCCAACGCAGCCGACAAGCGTGAACTGAACTTCACGGTTCCTGCCGGTATGGAGATCACCTTCAACCTGGCTCCTAAGTTCGACATCTTCTTGGATTACACCTACCTCTTCACTGGCACCGACAACCTCGACCAAGTGGCCAAGATTGCCCGCGACGAAGAGAACCGCATCATCAACGACAAGGATATGTATAGCCAGTTCAACCTGGGCCTGCGTTACAAGTTCAACGATCCATGCGACATCGAGAGAATGGCTCGCGAATCGAAGAAAATCACCTACCGTGTTGAGCCCGACCCGCTGGTTGAAGGCGATGATGGCAACGTTTGCTTCGACATTATCACCACCATCCCGGCTGAATACTTTGAGAAGAAGGCTGTCATGAACCTGAAGCCTTATCTGGCTTACAACGGTGGCCAAATCGACATCGACCCCATCACCTTCGTGGGTGAAAAGGTCAAGGGCGAAGGCGACTTCCGCGTCAACTACAAAGAAGGCGGCGAGTTCACCAAGCACTACTGCATGCCTTACCAAGAGGAAATGGCCGACTGCGAACTTAAGGGCGACCCGATGTTCTATGTCTACCAAGGCACCATCTATCCCACTCAGGATGAGATCGTGAAGAACACCTACTTCACCCGTGGCGCCACTGAGCACCTCGCCGACGGTGTGACTCCGAAGGACGAATGGGAAGAAAAGACCGTGTACGACACCACCTATACCGACAACTATGATGTCGTTTGCACCTACTACTTCAAGAAGGATAGAGACAACATCAAAGAAAGAAAGGACCTCAACAAAGCTGCCGACAAGGAATTCAACACCTTCTTAGAATCCGGTGCCACCGAGATCGTTATCGCTGGTTGGGCTTCACCTGAAGGCGAAGAAGACCACAACAATGGCCTCTCCACCAGACGTTACAAAGCCGCTGAAGAAAGAGTGAAAGACTTGGCCAAAGCCAAAGGCAAGAGCATTTCTATCAGCAGCAAGAGCCAGGGTCATGGCGAAGACCTCGATTTGTTTGAGGAACTCGTCAAGAAATCTGACATCAAGGACAGAGACGCCATCCTGAGCAACATCGACATGAACAGAAGCAGAAGAGCTTCCGCCATCGAAGATCTGTGCCGCACCTATGAAAGACAACTTGACAGAGGCCGTGACAAGGACATCCTGCCCCAAATCCGTCGCGCTGTGGTCATGGTGAACCATCCTAAAATGGTTGTCACTCCCAGAACGATCAGAGTGAAAGTGCAGAAGTAATTCTTTCCTGACCATCAACAGAAAAGCCGCTCGTTTGAGCGGCTTTTTTTGTTTACCTACACAAAAAAAAGAATCAAAGCGACACCCTATGCAGCCCAATGTCGTAAGGCCGATCAATCACCTCAATGATACGGCGATAGTCGTTCTCGTTGGCCACAAAGTCTAGACGGTTGGTATCAATAAGCAGGATACGCATGTGACTCTGTTGCTGTCGCAAAAAGTCGAAATAGCCCTGTTGGATGTTCTCTAAATAAGCGTCACTTATCTCCTGTTCATAACTGCGTCCACGCTTGCGAATGTTGGCCTGCAAACGGTCGACGTCGGAATAAAGGTAAACCAACAGCTCTGGCTTAGGCATGTCGGAGAAAATGATGTTGAAGAACCTCGAAAAGAGCTGGTATTCGTCGTCCTGAAGGTTGTTTTTAGAGAAAATCAGCGACTTGGCCACGTAATAATCTGAGATGATGAAGTCATGAAACAAGTCGAGCACGCCCAGCTTGTCCTTCAACTGTTGATAGCGTAATGCCATAAAGGTCATCTCCAGCTGGAAGGAATACTTGTCGGGTTCCTTGTAGAACTTGGGAAGAAACGGGTTTTTGTCGCCTTCAAACTCCTCAAGCACCAACTTTCCATTGAAATCATTGGCGATGCGGGTGGCCAAAGTCGTCTTGCCTGCCCCGATGGTTCCTTCTATGGCGATATAATTGTACTGCATGATCATTCGATTATTCTGACTTCCGAAACGTCAGGGCAACGCCTCAGCAATTCAGTTTGGGTGAGGTTAAACACAGGATGTACGAACTGCGGTATCAGTTCGCATAAAGGCAGCAGGGCAAAACGACGCAGATGCAGTCGAGGATGCGGAACTGTGAGGATGTCTGTCAACACAATGCGAGAACCAAAATAAAGAATGTCGAGATCCGCCGTCCGCGAGGTGTAGCCCCCCGCTTCGGGATGACGCACACGACCCAACTCAGCCTCGATGTCAAGCAACTCATGCAACATAACCTCAGGTGTCAACTCGGTGTTGACCACAATTAACCGATTCAAAAACATCTCGTCAGCCTCGAAACCCCACGGTTCTGACTCGTAGGATGCAGAAACGGCCACGACAGTGCCACACCTCTTATTAATAGAAAGACAGGCATCGGCAAAAATCTTCTCTTTGTCGCCCATATTCGACCCAAAAAGTACGTAACAGAATTCCATTGCCGCCTATTTTTTTGCAAAGGTAGGTGTTTTTGCATAACAAAACAACCCGTCGTTTAAACAAAATACGTACTTTTGCATCCTTAACAGAACAAAATCACAACATCATGAAATTCTCAAAAGTCTTATTGGCTGCCTTTTTGGGCACATTGATTGCATTAGTGATCAACTTCTTCATCAAAATAGGCGTGGTGTCGGCTATGATATCCGCCATGTCGTCGCCAACCGAAACGTCGACCACAGTCAAGCAGAACTCAGTGCTTCACATGAAACTCGATTATTCCATTCCAGACCGTACCACCGACAATCCCTTCGGCGGCATCAACTTCCAAACCATGGAATCGCAGGACATGACGGGTTTGAACGACATCCTGCGCAACATCGAACACGCAAAGACCGACGACAAGATCAAAGGCATCTATCTCGAGCTGAGCAGCATACCCACCTCCACTGCCACCTTGCAGGAGATTCGCGACAAACTCATTGAGTTTAAGGAATCGGGCAAATTCATCGTTGCCTACAGCGAGAACTACTCGCAAAGCGCCTACTACATGGCCTCCGTCGCAGACAAAATCTACCTCAACCCCGAAGGTGCACTCGACCTTCACGGCATGGCCTCACAGATCACCTTCTACAAGCACCTCTTGGACAAGCTTGACATCGAGATGCAGATTGTGCGCGGTCCCAACAACCGCTTCAAGAGCGCAGTGGAGCCTTACTTTTTAGACAAGATGAGTGAGGCCAACCGCGAGCAGATGGACAAGTTGTTGAGTTCTGTTTGGGGACAGATCCTCTTGGGCATCAGCCAAAACCGCAATATCAGCGAGGAAGAACTCAACAAGATTGCCGACAACCTTGAAACCGTCTTTAATGCCGACAAAGCTCTGGAATACGGACTGGTCGACAACCTGTACTACAAAGACCAAGTGCTTGAAGAACTCAAAGGTCTGACGGGCAGTAACAAGACCATCAACGCGGTGGGCAACGCCGCCTACGCAAAGTCATATAAGGACAAGAAATCAAGCAAAAACGAGGTGGCCATCATCTATGCCTCGGGCCAGATATACGACGGCAAGGGCGATGAGACTGCCAACATCTATTCGGAGAACCTCAGCAAGACCATCCGCAAGGCCCGCGAGGACGAGAACGTGAAAGCCATCGTGCTGCGCGTCAACTCGCCTGGCGGCAGTGCCGTAGCCTCTGCCATTATCGGCCGCGAGCTCGACCTGACCAAGGAGGTAAAGCCAGTCATCGTTTCGATGGGCAACTATGCCGCCTCAGGTGGCTACTGGATCTCGGCCAAGGCCGATTACATCTATGCCGACCCCACCACGCTCACTGGTTCCATCGGCGTGTTTGGCACCTTCCCCAACGCCCAGGGATTCCTTAACGACAAAGTCGGTCTGACCTTTGACGTGGCCAAGACCAACGAGAATGCCGACTTCGGCAGCATCACCCAACCGCTCACCGAGTTCCAATACGGCAAGCTGCAGGAGATGGTGGTGAAGACCTATGGTGACTTCACCAACCGCGTTGCCGAAGGCCGTGGCCTGACCCAGAGCTATGTTGACAGCATCGGCCAAGGCCGCGTCTGGTCGGGTGTCGATGCCATCGAGATCGGCCTCGTCGACGAGCTGGGCGACATGGAAGACGCCATCGCCTTCGCTGCCAAAAAGGCCGAGTTAGGCGACGACTACAAGGTGACAGAATGGCCCCAGCAGAAGGACTTCTTCACCCGCATGATGGAATCGATGAACGACTCTGAAGACCAACTCGATGCTGCTATGCGTAGCAAGCTCGGCGCCTACTACGACTACATGAAAGGCCTTGAGAACCTGCAAAAGAACACAGGCATCCAAGCTCGCATGCCGTTCGACATGGTTATAGAATAATCATTGACATAGGACTATGAAAAATGCGGAGCGACGCACCTCGTTCCGCATTTTTCATTTCTCATATTCAGCCATCACCTCTTCCCGTTCCAATTGCTTCTCGCCCCAGTCGTCCATCAAGGATTGGAGCTCTTCCTTCTTCTTGCCGTAAGCCCAATACCAGTCGTTGTCGATCTTGATTTCGGGATGCTGGTCGGGGTTGGCCATGATAGCGTCCTGCTCGGCCAGCTCTGCTTCCAGCTTTCCGATGGCATCTTCTAGGCGTTGGATTTCCTTGTCGACCTTGCGTAATTTGGCGTCAATCTGCTTCTTACGCTCGTAGTTGATCTTGTTTTGCGAGACAGGCTCGGCGG
>CAMYYV010000079.1 GCA_947303625.1 uncultured Bacteroidales bacterium
TTGAATACCTGATTATTGAGGCATTGCAAAAGAAGAAACACTATTCGCATCTCACTTTGGACGAGGCGATTGAAATTTCGCGTAGGGTGGGGGCAAAGAAGACCTGGTTCACGCATTGCAGCCATAGCATGGGCCTTGCCGCCGACATCAACCAAGAGCTCCCCGACGGCATGATGCTCGCTTATGACGGACTAAAAATTGAAGTATAAAATTGGGATTGCTTCGCAAGAAATCTATCAAAATCAATAAAAATCCAATGGAAGATGAAAAATGAATGCGAAATAGGGTTTTGTACGATTTTGATAATTAGATTTTTGAAAGATTTCTACACGAAGTGTATACCATAAAAGCGACAAATATGAAAGCAACCTATTCCCAAAGATTGATCAAACTCGCCGACTTGAACCACCATCAGACCTTTTTCGCGGGCCGTTGCTCGGAGTGGTTCTTGGAGAGTTCTTATTTTGCTGTAGCTCAGTATGTTGACACGAAAGACACTGTCCTGCTCGTGCTCCATGGCATCGACTTCAAGTTCCCGATTTTCGCGGGCGACATCGTCACTTTCGAGAGCAAGGTCATCTCGGTGGGCCGCAGCACTTTGACGGTCTACACGAAGATGTACCGCAGCCGTGAACCAGAGAAGGTCGCCGCCGATGGCTTCGCAACCTTCTCCTATCTCGACGAAAACCACCATTCTAGACCACATGGCATCGTAATCGAACCGGAGACGGAAGAAGAAAAGTTCTTGCAACAGCAGGCTTTGGAGGTGATGGAAGACTCGAAACGTAGGGCAAAAGCAATGAACCAGAGGTCTTAAGCAGGCATGTCATCCCTGCACTGGCATGTGGGTAATCATGGAATCTATGCCAGCGGTTTTATAGCTCCAGCTCCTTCGGATAACAAATAAAATGCTTCACCACAGGCTGCGAGAGCACCGAGATGTTCAACTGGTCGGAGGCCTCACTGATGTCCTTCAACGTGCCGTCTTTGTATAAAATGTTGATGGCCGGCTTCTTGGGATGGTAGGCGTGGTTTGATGAAATGCCCTGCAACAGCGCATAGTCAGCTTCTTCTAATGTCCAACCATAATACTTTGCAATCTTGTTCCGTAGCTCTTCGATGTAGTTCGGGTCGAACTCGCCGTCGCGCATCTCGATCCTGAACAAGTGTCTGTCCGTCAGCCTTCTGCAAAGCTCCGAAAGCACGCGGTCTTTGTCGTTGCGCCAAGCTTTCACCGCTGTCATCACGTCGTAGTCGTCGAGCTGGCAGAACTTGTCCAAAACGAAATCGGGGTCGTCGCTTTCAAAGGGATTCTGTTTTTTGAGGAAGAACGACAGGGCAGGGGTGGCAAACAAGTCGCGCTCCTGGCTGAGCATCTTAGCGCGTTTCAGGATGTTACGCAGCATATACTCGGCACTCAGCACTGCCTTATGCATGTATACCTGCCAATACATGATGCGTCGCGCCACGATGAAACTCTCCACGGAATAGATGCCCTTGGCTTCGATGGCGAGTTCATTTCCAACCACTTCCATCATCTCCAACAGACGTTCGGCGTTCACGCTGCCCTCGGCCACGCCGGTGAAGAAGCTGTCACGCTTCAGGTAGTCGATGCGGTCCACATCCAACTGACTGGAAATGAGTTTGGTGAGATAGCCTTTCTCGTATTCTCCTTTGAACATCTCGATGGCCATCTCTAAACGTCCTTCGTGGATTTCATTGAATTTCTGCATTACCATCAAGGATAACTCTTCATGCGAGATGTCCTGGACGATGCTGTTCTCCAAGGTGTGCGAAAAAGGACCATGGCCGCTGTCGTGGAGCAGGATGGCCAACGATGCAGCCTCCAATTCCTCGTCTGTGATTTCGTAGCCCTTGCCACGCAATAGTTGTATGGCTCTGCGCATCAGGTGCATGGTGCCTAGGCTGTGTGCAAAGCGGGTGTGGTTGGCACCAGGATACACCAAATTGGTCATGCTGACCTGCTTGATGCGCCTAAGCCTTTGGAAATAAGGGTGCTCGATGATGTCGAAATGCAACTCGTCGGGGATGCTGACGAAGCCATAGATCGGGTCGTTGAAGATCTTCTTTTTGTTTGGAATGTTTGCCATCAATTATTCTCTCTGCGGTTTTTTCTTTGCAAAAATAATAAAAATCTCATAGTTATTTTGCATAAGATAATATCAGTCTTTTTTTTTCGTTTGTGGAGCATCCCGATGGGATGCATGTTTGGACCTGAATCTTAGTTTACCGAACGAGCATCCCGTGGGATGCTAAGTAGCTGCTGGAGAAAGAATCCCGTAGGGATTACCGTTCGGTAAAAACAGTCTACAGTGCACTGCATCCCATCGGGATGCTCCAAATTTGGAATAAAAACAACAATAATAAAACAAAAACCCTAATTTTACGTTTATCCAAACAAACGAATAACTTATGGACAAAACGACAATACTTTGGGCAGATGATGAGATTGATCTCTTGAAGCCCCATATCATGTTTTTGGAACAAAAAGGCTATGAAGTAGTTACCGCCAACAACGGCTCCGACGCCATCGACCTCGTGCGTCAACGCCATTTCGACATTGTCTTCCTCGATGAGCAGATGCCGGGCATCTCGGGCATCGAGGCCCTCGAAGTCATCAAGCGCGAATACCCCAACCTCCCCGTGGTAATGATCACCAAGAGCGAGGAGGAACGTATCATGGAGGACGCAATAGGCTCCAACATAGCGGATTACCTCATCAAGCCGGTGAACCCGAACCAGATTTTGCTTTCACTCAAACGCAACCTCGAGAACCGCACTCTCCGCGACGAGAAGTCGTCGATGCGCTACCAACAGGAGTTCCGTCAGATCAGCATGGATTTGAACGACAATTTGGACTTCGACGAGTGGGTCGCCTTGTACAAGAAACTCGTGCGCTGGGAGCTGGAGCTGCAACAATCCACTGATGAAGGCATCAAGGGCATTCTCGCGGACCAGAAACAGGAGGCCAACACGCAATTCACGCGATACATCGAAAAACACTATGTGGACTGGATACAAGGCAAATCGGAGAAGCCCGTGATGTCGCACACCGTTGTGCGCGACAAGGTGATTCCGCGCCTTGACGAAAGCGACAAGCCGTTGTTTCTCATCGTCATCGACAACTTGCGCTATGACCAATGGAAGGCTATCCAGCCGCTCGTTGAGACTTATTTCCGCGTGGAGGCCGACGACATCTATTACAGCATCCTGCCTACTACCACGCAATATGCCCGCAATGCGCTCTTCGCCGGACTAATGCCGCTCGAGATACGCCGCCGCTACCGCCAATGGTGGGTCGACGAGGATGAGGAAGGCACCAAGAACCAATTCGAGAGTGAGCTACTCGGCGAGCAGTTGAAACGTTTTGGCAAAAACATCAAGTATTCCTATAATAAAGTGCTGAACCTCCAGGCAGGCAAGAAACTCTACGAACAGATGGCCAACCTGATG
Organism: uncultured Bacteroidales bacterium; assembly: GCA_947303625.1. Lineage (GTDB taxonomy): Bacteria > Bacteroidota > Bacteroidia > Bacteroidales > F082 > Limimorpha. The sequence continues at coordinate 3,475 of CAMYYV010000079.1, forward strand.
CCCAACAAGCTGAATGTCATCGTCTATAACTTTGTGGATATGCTTTCACATGCTCGTACCGAGATGGAAATCATCCGTGAGCTTGCCGACGATGAGGAAGCCTACCGTTCGCTGATGTATTCGTGGTTCGAACACTCCAGTCTCTTCGACATGATGCGTTTCATCTCCGAGAAGGGTTGCGACATGATTATTACCACCGACCACGGCTCCACTTATGTTGAGAAGCCCGTGAAGATCTTGGGCGATCGCGAGGTGAACACCAATCTGCGCTACAAATACGGCAAAAACCTGAAATACAACCCGAAAGAAGTGTTTGAGGTGAAAGACCCCGAGAAGATTTTCCTGCCCAAGGCCAACCTCAGCACGACCTTCGTTTTCGCTGGTGAAAGTGATTTCTTCGCCTATCCGAACAACTACAACTACTACGTCAGCTACTACCGCAACACCTTCCAACACGGCGGCATTTCCATGAACGAAATGCTGATTCCGGTGACGCACCTCACAGCGAAACGTTGATTTTTTGTCACAAAACTAACAAAACTCAATGGAGATAGTTGGAAAGCCACGCCAACCGGCTGGCTTTCCAGCGGCAAGCGGTTGCGAGCTGCTGTGTCCTATAGTAAAGTTTTGTGAGTTTTGAAGGTTTTGTGATGAAATAAAAACTATTTTTGCAACGAGAATTGTTTGCAATGAAGGAAAAAACGTTCAAAATAGGCGGCGTAGAAGCCCTCTCAGAGGTCTCCGATTACATAATTTCCTTGCGCGAGGAAGCCGATGTCATAGCTTTTTATGGTTCCATGGGTGCAGGCAAGACCACCCTCATCAAGAACCTGTGCCATAGGATAGGTGTCACCGACGAAGTGAACAGCCCCACTTTTGCCATTGTCAACGAGTATGTCACCGAGGAAGGCGAGTCGGTCTATCATTTTGATTTCTATCGCATTAAGAAATTGGAAGAAGCCTATGACATTGGCTATGAAAACTACTTCTACAGCGGCAATCTCTGCCTCATTGAGTGGCCTGAGATGATTGAGCCGCTGCTGCCCGAAAAGTACATCCGCGTGGAGATCCAGCATGGCGAAACGGATGATGAGCGTATCATTGATTGTCAGGTGGTAGAAGAATGAACAAATTGATAATCGATATGGCCCAAGCCTCAGAATGTATAGATTCCCGCCAACGCACAAACCTGCGTGGGAATGACATCCATCCTGAGGCTTTAGAAAGCATGTCATCCCTGTGGGGGGATGAGCCAGGCATGGGATCTATACTTTCTAAAGCCTCGCAAGTGTTCATTTTAACCGATGAGAATGTCGCCCCATTCTGGCTGCTCGAAGTGGCCCATTGGCTGCATTGTGAATCGGCGGTCGATATCGTCATTAAGGCGGGGGAGGAGCATAAAAACCTGCAGACAGTCCAACGTATCTGGAAGACTCTGATGAGGCATCATGCCGATCGCAATGCCTTGTTAATCAACTTCGGCGGCGGCACTGTCACCGACTTAGGCGGCTTCGCGGCTTCCACCTTCAAGCGCGGCATCCGTTTCATCAATGTGCCTACCACCTTGCTCGCCATGGTGGATGCGGCGATAGGAGGGAAGACGGGCATCGATTTCGGTGGCGCTAAAAACCAAATTGGCACTTTCGCCGAGGCGGAGGAGGTGCTGGTCACCCCTGTGTTTCTGTCGACCCTGCCCCGAAGGAAAATACTCTCTGGTATGGCTGAGATGCTGAAATATGGTTTTGTCGCCGATTCCAATTTGTTGGAAATCAATCTTGAAAACTACCAGGAATACATCCTCCGTGCGGGTGAAATCAAGCGTGAAATCGTGAAAAACGACCCTTACGAAACAGGTCTTCGCAAAGTGCTGAACTTCGGCCATACCCTCGGCCATGCCCTCGAGAGTCATTGCCTCACGACAGGCCATCTTCTGCTCCATGGCGAAGCCGTGGCATTGGGCATGGTAGCGGCCTTATGGTTGTCGGTGAAGCAATGCGGCCTAAATGAGAAAGTCTTGAGGGATTATGAAAAGCGATTGCCCATGTTACTTTCGGAGGCTGAATTGCACTTGTCCGAAGCCGATATGGAACCCGTTTTGCAGTATCTTGTCCACGACAAGAAAAACAAGGGTGAAAAACTTCAATTTGTGCTGCTCGAGGCTGTCGGAAAACCCGTGTGGGATGTTACGGTAGACCATGACACCGTCAAAAGGTCACTTGAATACGTCATAGCAAATGGGTACGGAAAACATTGACCAGACTTCCTTGACCTCATTGCGGGCGAAGACCCGCAATCTCCTGAACGATGAAAAAGCACCGTCATGTTCGGGAGATGGCGGATGTCTCTCCGCCATGAGGACAAGAAACGGGAGAATGGTGCGTTTTGGTGAGGTTACCTTACCCGCCAGCAAGAGCGAAAGCAACCGCGCTTTAATGATTGCGGCATATGGTGGTTTCGCGCCGGACTATCAGAACATTTCTGACTCAAATGACACGCAAATCCTGATGGAATCATTGCGAGGATTAGCTCCTATGTCATTCCTGTTTGGGGATGTGGGAGAGCGGGAATCTATGGGAGGTAATCCTCGCGTTATCAACATCGCTGACTGTGGCACTGCAGCCCGTTTTCTGACTACATATTTGGCCTGTCACGAGGGCGACTGGGTGCTGACAGGCACGGACCGTATGAAACAACGTCCCATGACCCCATTGGTTGATGCGTTGTGTGTTTTGGGTGCTGATATTCAATATGTTGAAAAAGATGGTTGTCTGCCATTGCACATCAAAGGGAAACCCCTTCAAGGCGGCAAGGCTTCCATCGACATGACCCAAAGTAGTCAGTTTGCTTCGTCTCTGATTTTGGCGGCTCCGATGTGGTCCCAAGGCCTTGAATTGGAACTTGCCGGTGATCTCAACTCCCTTCCTTATCTCGACATGACCGTTGCCATGCTGAGCTGTTTTTCGGCCCAGGCCGAAAGGCAAGGCCGAAAGGTTATCGTCAAGCCGCAACCTTATCAAAAACAGTATTTTATGGTGGAACCAGATTGGACCGCAGCCTCCTATTGGTACGAGATGGCGGCATTTAGTGAGGAGTGTGAGATTCAGTTAAAAGGGTTGCGCGGCCCTTCGACCTTTCGACAAGCTCAAGACTCAGGGACCGCAAGTCTTCAAGGCGACGCCATTATCGCCGAATGGATGTCCCAATTAGGTGTCGGCACTTTCGTTGGAGACGATGCCGTAGTTTTGCGGAAAATCCCTTTCGAGAAACGCCCGCTGACCTTCGACTTCTCCCAACATCCTGATCTTTATCCGACCTTGGCCGCCACATGCATTGGACTGGGTTTTGAAGCCACTTTTACAGGTCTCGACAACCTCACCCTTAAAGAGTCGGATAGGGTGGAAGCCATGCGGCAAGAACTGTCCAAGCTGGACCATCGACCCATTCGTTTTTGCGCCCACAACGACCATCGTGTTGTCATGGCTCTGGCACCTCTCTCGTTGCTCTTTGGGCCCGTCGGTTTTGATCATCCCGAGGTGGTGGAGAAATCGTATCCTAACTATTGGGATGATGCTCCTTTTTTGATGCCCTGATGGGAAAAAACTGACATTTTTGGAATTATTCCTCTTTTATAATAGGAAAAACCGTACCTTTGCACGATTTTTTCATATTATGCCATGAAAGTTGAGTTGTTTGTACCTTGCGTCATCGACCAGTTCTACCCCAGGGTCGCGGCCAATACTATGAAGGTGTTGCAGCGCACGGGTGTGGAAGTGGAATACAACCCCGACCAGACCTGCTGCGGACGTTTCGCCTATCATGCCGGTTTTCTTGAGGAAGCCAAAGAACTGGGCGACAAGTTCCTCAACGATTTCTCGTACGACGGTCCTGTGGTGGCACCTTCGGCAGCTTGTGTCCATTACATCAAAAAGCATTATCCAGAATTGTTCTTCAATACCGCAAATCACTTGAATTTCAAGAGGATGGTGTCCAATGTCTATGAACTGACCGATTTCTTAGTCAACAAGATACACTTCGACGACTTCGGAGCCGAGTTCCCCTATAAGGTGACCTTCCACGATAGCTGTAGCGCCCTCCGTGGCTTGGGCCTTGGCAAGGAAGCCCGTCAACTCCTCTCCAAAGTGAGGGGCTTGGAACTGGTGGAGATGAAACAGACAGATCTGTGCTGTGGTGCCGACTTCTCGCTGAGGATGAACCATGAGACCTTGTCAGAAGGCATGGCCAACCACAAGGTGAGGAATGCCCTCAATACTGGTGCCGAGTTTATCGTCTCAACCGACATGACCTGCTTGATGCACCAAAGGGCCTACATTGAGAAAGAAAACCTGCCCATCAAGGTGATCCACATCGCCGATGTGCTCGCCTCAGGGTGGGAGTAACTAACAAAGGCCCCATCGGTCGCTGAGCCGTCGAAGGGCCGGCTTACATAGAATCAAACAACAATGAATGACTACTACATACACGAAAGCAGCTACGTCGATGACAATGTCGTCATAGGCAAAGGGACTAAGATCTGGCATTTCTGCCATATCCAGTCGGGTGCCGTAATCGGCGGGAACTGCTCGTTTGGACAAAACGTCAACGTGGGCAACAACGTGAAGATTGGCAATGGTGTGCGCGTGCAAAACAATGTCTCCATTTACGAGGGCGTAGAGATTGAGGACAACGTCTTCTGTGGCCCAAGCTGCGTGTTCACCAATGTGACCACTCCGCGCGCCCATTTCCCGGTACATGGCGTCTATGCCAAGACGAAGATTTGCGAAGGCGCCTCGCTCGGCGCCAACTGCACCATAGTATGCGGCCATACGGTGGGCAAGAGTGCCCTCATCGCTGCAGGTGCCGTGGTCACCAAGGACGTGAAGCCCTATGCCCTGATGGCCGGTGTGCCCGCCCGACAGATCGGATGGGTGTGCGAGTGCGGCCAACGCCTCGATGCCTCGCTGCAATGTGCCTGTGGTCGGAAATATGAATTACGAAACGGAGAATTATCAAAACAATGATATTTGTAGAGAAGCGATTAATCGCGTCTCTACCAGCGATACCATAACAATATGCAATTCAGAGATTTAAAAACCCAATATACCGTCCTAAAGGACGAAATGGACAAGGCTATCCTTGACGTCGTCGCCTCGTCGGCCTACGTGATGGGGCCGAAAATCAAGGAGATGGAAACCGCTTTCGCCGAATACGTCGGCGTGAAGCATTGTATTGCTTGCAACAGTGGCACCGACGCGCTGTTGTTGGCCTTGAAGGCCTGGGATGTGAAGCCCGGTGATGCCGTGTTTGTTCCCAGTTTTACCTTCTTTGCTTCGGCAGAGGTCATTGCCATGCAAGGTGCTACGCCTGTCTTCGTTGATGTCGACAAAGACACCTTCAATATGGATGTTGCGGATCTAGAGCATAAAATCGAACAGACGTTAAAAGCCGGCAAACTGACACCTCGTGTCATCATCGCCGTCGACCTTTTCGGTCTGCCTGCCGATTTCAAGGGCATCCGCAAGGTAGCTGACAAATATGGGCTTTATGTCCTCGAAGACGGTGCCCAAGGCTTTGGTGGCCGCATCGGCGAGCGCAAGGCCTGCACCTTCGGCGACAT
>CAMYYV010000080.1 GCA_947303625.1 uncultured Bacteroidales bacterium
GGAACAATCCTACCCTACCCACGCTGACGCGCCAGGCTTTAGCAAAGACCGAGCGACCCGGAAAAGCAATGCTCACCTTCACCCATTCGCCCTTGTCATTAAGCACTGGCTGCAAAGGCAATTGCGAGAATTTCTGAGGAATGTATTCAGCACGTTGTTCGCCCGAAACAGTGATTTCCTGAGCGAAGTAGCCGTAACGATACAACAAACCGATACCCACCATATTGGCATTGGAGTCAGAAGCTTGCTTCATATAGTCGCCCGCCAAGATGCCGAGACCGCCCGAATAAATCTTGAGGCTCTTCATCAGACCGTATTCCATACTGAAATAGGCGATGAGGTCCTTCTGTTGCGTCGGTTGCGACATGTATTGCTTGAACTGGTCGTAAACCTTATTCAGTCGCTCCACAAAGTCTTTGTTGTTCTCCAAAGCTTTGATTTGCTCCACCGAGAGGCCTTCCATCAGCGCAACAGGGTTCTGTTCCGTGGTTTTCCATGCCTCCGCATCAATACTCTCGAACAACTCGATGGCGTCCACATTCCAGCACCACCAGATATTGCGCGACAGCTCTTCCAATTTCTTCATCTCGGGCGAATAGATGGGCTTTACCAAAATCTTTTTCCAACTCGGCGAATCATTCTTTTGGTAAACCACCTCATGCATCATATCGGCATAAGGCACCGGCTCCATCATGTAATGGCGGCCACCCGACTTCTCGAGAGCCACATCCCATGCCTTCTGATAGCTGACAATCAGGTCTTTCCACAGCAGCTTGTTGGCCACTTGCAAAGCCGATTCAGTGATTTGGCTTGCGCCCTTCTCCGTCAGCGACAGGAAATGGCGCAATGCGGAAACGATTTCGTCAATCACCTTGTTTGGATCGCCCTGCTTACGTGGCACCACAGTCACAGCATCATTACCCTTGCACTCCTGCTGCACGAACTTGCCGAAACCAGAGACATCACTCGTCAAAGTCGGGATGCCCAAAGCCACGCTCTCCAAAGGAGTATAGCCCCAAGGCTCGTAGTAAGACGGGAACACCGAGAAATCGAACGCAGTGAGGAACTCGGAATAGGTCATGTTGAAAATGCCATCGCTGCCGTTAAGGTATGCCGGTACAAACATCACCTTTACCTTGTCGTTGGCATCGTTCTGCAAGCCCGAATTGCGCAAGGTGTTCAATATTGCATCATTCTCATATTCAAAGACATGATGCGTAGCGGGGAAGTCAGTATGGCCCATGATGGCATTGGTGCCGTCAAGACGGTGCTGCAAGTCCTTGGAGGGACCAGCAATGTTGCTTGGCACAGCAATCACGCCAAGCACCGTCCGTTTCAAGTTCTTATCCTCATTCAGCCTACGCAAAGCCTCGATGAACAAATCAATGCCCTTGTTTTTGAACTCGTAACGTCCGCTATTGAGTACCATCAAGCAATTGGGGTCGAGCGTTTCGCCACAAAGCGTGCTTGCAATCTTTAAGATTTGTGCCCTAGTGGCCTTACGTTTCTCTTCAAAGGCCGCCTCGTCTTGTCTAAAGGTGTGGTCAATTCCATTCTTCGTCACAATATCAGGTTTGCGATAGAGGAACTGCTCACATTCTTGTGCGGTGATGTCGCTCACCGTCGTGAAAGCATCGGCGTTCTTGGCTGCCTTCTGCTCCATCGACTGCTGCGAGACCACGTTGAACTGCATGGCCATCACCGAAGGCAAGTAGGTCTTCAAGTTGTCATACAGCGGCAGTCCGTTGCCCGAGATGGCACGGCCGAGGTAAGTGGCATGGGTAGTGAACACGGTGGCAATCTGCGGGCAATGCTCCTTTATATATAACACGCCCGAACCCGTCATCCACTCGTGGAACTGCGCCACGATGTTGTTGGTTTGTTGCAAATAGAAGTTGCAGAAACTCTCAATCACCTGACCGGCAGCATAACCGAACAAAACAGGCTCTATATAGTCCCACTGACCACGGATGCTGTCTAATTCATACTGTTCCCAAAGATGCGTGAGGATTTCGTTCTTCGACTGGTAAAGCGTGGTGTAGTCGATTAGGATGGCGATGGGGCTACTTTCGATTTTCCAATGTCCAACGCGGAACTTGAGTCCCTGCGCCAACGCCCTTTCGCGCCACTCGGGAAAGAGTTCGTTGTCTTCAACAAAATACAATGTCTCATGGGCTTCCTTCACCACATCGGGACCCACCGTAATATAATGGTCGCCAAGCAGCTGACGCATTACATTCGACTTCGTGGAAAGCACCGTATAAATGCCGCCCACCATATTGCACACTTCCCAACTAGTTTCAAAAAGGTATTCGGGGTTTTTCATTTATGATTCAAAGATTAAAATTCAAGATTTAAAATTCAAAAATTCAACATTGAGATTCCCTGCGGGAATGGAGTGCTTGTTTTGTTGTCCAGCGGCGGCAAAAACAGTTTCTGACTTGTAGCAGTTGCCACCGCCGCAGGATAATCCGTTTACCTACTCCATTCCCCGCAGGGGAATCTTGATTCATTCAGCTTTGACTTTCCGCTTCGACAGCTTAGTCACACGATCGGCAAAGTCCGTCAAGACATTCATGTAGTTGACATATGCATCATACGGCGAAGCATAGTGGTTGAAATACTTATGCACCACGCCGTCGGAGAGCCACTTCGTGCACATGTAATAGAAATGGTCGGAAGTCTGGAGCATGGTCCAATCTTGCTGTAACTCCTCGTCTTTGATACGGTGCACCTTGGCTTTCAAGTCGTACAATGCACGGTAGGCATCATCCTGCAAAGGATTACCCAACCAGGCCGTGAGGTCACGTTCTTCGTCGCTCCACGACAACACATTGGGAACATGTACGGCACTCACTGGCTGCAAGGCCTTGGCCAGCTCCTGAGGTGTGGCAAACTTGAACTTGCTGCCTTTCAGGATGGCTCCAGGCAAAGCCTCCATGAAGTTGAAGATGCCCGTCTCGGCCTGCTGGTGTTCGCCGAAGGTCTCGTAGTCCATGAAGATGTTGACCACCTCCTCCTCTTCCGGTAGTGCATTGAGCCAGTTCACAAAGTCCTCGGCACGGAAACCGTCTTGCACGAAACGGAAGGCAATCTCATCGCTGAACTTGAAGTTGCGCAACAATACCTTCAGCTTCGGGTTGATGGCGTTGGCATACATGTAGTTGGGGCTCTTCCAGCCCAAGATGTGCTTGGCACCCTCGGTAAGCATGAGGTTGTAGCCCATGTCGGCCACTGCTGCACCGATTTCGTCGCTATATATTAATTCGGTGTTACGGAAGGTCTTGGGGGTGACGCCAAACACCTCCTTCATCTTGTGCTTGTGGGCTGTCACCTGACGCTTGAACTCGTCGGGATTCGACAGTGAAGCCAGGGAGTGGGCGTAGGTCTCGGAAAGCACCTCTACCCTACCCGTGGCAACCAGTTTCTGGAAGCTCTCCAGCACCTCAGGTGCAAATTGCTCCATCTGCTCGATGACCACGCCCGAGAACGAGAACGCGAATTTGACCTTGTCGCCATACTTTTTGATTTGACGCATCAGCAGCTCGTTCATGGGCAGGTAGCACTTCTCCGCCACGCGCCGCATGATCATGCGGTTGCTGTAGTCGTCATAGTAATAATGTTTCTTGCCGATTTCGAAGAAACGATAGGTGCGAAGCCTGTAAGGCTGATGCACTTGGAAATAGAAACAGATTGATTTGCTCATATTGTTGTGTTTTTATTATTCTTACTTTGCTACCGACTCATAAACGGCCTTGATTTTCTTCGCAGCCGCTTCCCATTTCAGGCTGTCCACCTCGTCCTTGCCTTCGTCCTTGAAGCAGTTGGCCAAAACCGGATAATGGCAGAGTGCATAGATGGAATCAGCCAGGCCATTGATATCCCAGAAGTCGACCTTCAAGGCGTGTTTCACCACTTCGGAGACACCCGACTGCTTGCTGATGACCACCGGCACGTTGAGGCGCATGGCCTCCAACGGCACAATGCCGAACGGCTCGGAGATGGACGGCATGACGAACACGTCGGTCATGGCGAACATCTGGTCGACGGCCTCGCCCTTCAGGAAGCCCGTGAAGTGGAAGTGGCTACCCATACCGAGTTGTGCCACACGACGAATCATCTTCTCCAGCATGTCGCCCGTGCCCGCCATCACGAAATGGATGCTCGGGTCAACTTGGTGAATCTTGTAGGCCGCCTCAATGAAGTACTCGGGGCCTTTCTGGTAAGTGATTCTTCCAAGGAAAGTCACCACCTTGGCATCCAAGCCACTGCGTTCATATTCCGACTTAGGCTTGTCGTTGGGCTCCACGGCGTTGTGGACCGTCACCACCTTGGCAGGGTCAATGCCGTATTTGTTGATGACGATGTTACGCGTCAGGTTGCTCACCGTGATGACACGGTCAGCAGCTTCCATGCCCCTGCGCTCGATGGCGTACACATCCGTGTTGATGTTCTCTCCCGAACGGTCGAACTCGGTGGCGTGCATGTGCACCACCAATGGTTTGCCCGTGGTCTCCTTGGCTGCGATGCCAGCGGAGTAGGTCAGCCAGTCGTGGGCGTGGATGACGTCAAAATCGTATTTCGTGGCCAATGATGAGCCAATCAGGGCGTAGCGGGCTACCTCCTCCATGAGGTTCATGCCATATTTGCCCGAGAACTGATAGTTACGTGCAAAGACCGAGCCGCTGCGGTTAAAGTGTTCTACCACATGACGGTCGTTTTCCAGCACATTGGCAAATTGCTCCGGTCCGACATACGGGATGATGTTGGAGCCAATCTCCATGTACTGCACGCGTTCCCAATAGCTGCGGTCTTTCTCATGGTCAATGTCGATGGTCACATCGCTGGCGTTGAGCAAACGGACATTGGTCTCGTCCTCGTCGCCATAGGCACGCGGCACCACGAAAAGCACATCAACATCGTTCTTGGCCAAGCCTTTGGTCATACCGAAGCAAGCCGTTCCCAGGCCGCCGGTAATATGGGGCGGAAACTCCCACCCAAACATCAGGACTCTCATTTTGAGCCTCCTTTCTTATTTAGTTCTTTGATCAGATAATGCAGGTAGAGCAAGGCACCCACGCTCGTCGACTGCGAGATGCAGCCTCTGGCCTCGAAAGGCGGGTTGCCGTCGTAAATCTCCGACACCGTGCCAATGCCATTGTCCTTGATGGCTTCCTCGAAACCATTGTACAAGTCTTCCAGATACGGCAACGATGTCTTGCCAAACAGTTTCACCGACAGGTCAGCATAGAACATAATCAGCCAAGGGAACGTCGAGCCGTTGTGATAAGCGCGTTCGCGCTCACTGTGGCTGCCGATGCTGATGCCTTTGTAGTTCTCGTCGTTAGGCGATAGTGAGCGAATGCCTCGCGTTGTCAGCAGTTCGGAATGGGCGATGTCAAAAGCGCGTTTCTGCATCTCCTCGCTCATCGGGGTGAAAGGTAGCGCAGCAGCCAGCATCATATTGGGCCTAACCTGTTCGTTCTTCTCATTGCTGTTCACATAGTCGTAGAAACCGTTAGCTGCCTTATTATAGAAGGTGTCGACAAATGAAGCCTTCACCTTATCGGCTAAGGCCTGCCATTTTTTCAGCAACGTACTCTTCGGCTCGGCTGCTTTCAGTAACTCAACGCCGTAGCACAAGGCATTATACCAAAGCGCATTCACCTCGATAGCCAGACCCGTACGTGGTGTCCAAGGTTTACCTTGAGCGAAGACGTTCATCCAGGTCAAGGCCAAGTCGCGGTTACCGGCATAGAGCAAGCCGTTTTCTAAAGTATGCACGTTGAAGTCGGTGCCCGCGATGAAACTCTCCAAGATGGTTGCCATAGGCTTTTTGTATTTCTTCCAGATCTCTTTCTTGTCCTTGCACAGCATCTTCTCGTAGAGTTGCAGCACATAGAAGAACCACAATGGCGAATCCACCGCCGTGAAATACAGGCTCTTTTGGTAGTAACGGTGTGGGAAGAACGGACCTTGCATCCTTGAAACAAGGTAATCAAGAGCCGCTGTAAAAGTCTTCTCGTCGCCTTGCGCAAGGGTAATGCCCGGCAACGCAAGGAAGGTGTCGCGGCTACAGGAGCCGAACCACGGGAAACCCGCCCAAAGGCGAGTGCCTTTCTCATCGTGGATAATGAACTGGTCCGCAGCTTTCACAAGGCATTCCTCATAGCTGTGCTGTGGCAACAGCCTCTTCACCTCGGCCTCGCACTGTCGTTTGATGGCCGTTGGACTTTCTTCCTTAAGGCTGACCGAAAGGATGACCGTGTCGCCTTGTTTCATCTGTAACTCGAAGAAACCAGGAACGAATTGATCCTCAGCGGCATCGTAGCCACGTTCCTGTTCGCGGATGTAGAACATGTTGTAATACCAATGCGGTACATGCGTGTATTGTGCCGCCTTCGAGAACTGCAGGTACAGCCTCGAATAATCCTTGTAGAGCTGCCACGAGGCACCGTTCTTCACCAAGTCCACCTTACGGCTGGCTTCGTGGTTCTCATGCGTCAACATGTGGACGTTGCGGAAGGACAGGAAAGGCAACACCCTCAGGGTGATGGGCACCATAGATTCGCGCAAAGTGTAACGCACAAAGAGCCGTGCCTCCGTTGCAGAGAAAATCAGCTCCTTGTCGAGCACCACATTACCGATGCGGTAGGTCAGCTTCGGCATGGGGTCCGCAGTGAAGTCGCGGAGATACTTGTGACCGCGCGGTGCAAAGACACCATTGGGGTACATGTGTACGCCAAGGTGGAACTCCTCCTTGTTCTCGATGATGGTCTCATCAAGACTCGACAGCAGTACATGGTTGTTGTTGTCGAGCTGCGGCTGCGGTACCACTAAGAGACCATGGTATTTTCGCGTGTTGCAGCCAATCACCGTGGTGGCAAGGAATGCGCCTAACGCATTGGAACGCAGCACTTCACGGTTGAGCGTAAACTCCAGATTGACCAGTTTTTTCTTATCCCAGGAAATGTAACTCATATATCTTGTTTCAAAAATTGCATAAAAAACCGAGTACAAAGATAATGTTTTTGCTATTTCGCAATACAAAAAACAACATTTTTTATCTTTGCAGGCGTAAAAAAGACATCAAACATTCAAAAATATGACCAAAAAACTTCTCAACATGATTGCTTTAAGCGTCATCACATTGGCTTCTTGCACCTCAAAGCCTGAACAAAAAACCGAGGTCGAAAAACCTAATCCTTTCCTCAGCGAATACACGACGTCTTTTCAGGTGCCGCCGTTCGATCAAATCAAGAATGAGCACTACCTGCCTGCCTTCGAAGCTGGAATCAAAGAGCAACAAGATGAGGTTGATGCTATCGTCAACAATGCAGAGCCTGCTACCTTTGAGAACACTATCTTGCCTTACGACAAGTCAGGACAAACCCTAAGCCGTGTCAGCAACGTGTTCTTCAATCTCAACGAATGCCTCACTAACGACGAGATGGTGGCCATTGCAGAAGAAGTACTACCCATGCTCTCGAAACACAGCGATGCCATCATGATGAATCCAAAACTCTTCGAGCGCATCGACTACGTGTATCAGCACCGCAATGAAATGGGTCTCGACGACCAGCAAATTCGAGTGGTGGAAAAGTACCATCAGGACTTCATGCGCCACGGTGCTGGTCTTCCCGCCGACAAGCAGGAGGAACTGAGCAAAATCAACGAACAGCTCTCCACGCTGAGCCTGCAATTCGGCAACAACCTGTTGAAGGAAAACGCTGGCTTTAAGCTCGTCATCGAAGACGAAAAAGACCTCGCGGGTCTACCCCAAACCAGCATAGATGCTGCCGCTGAGCAAGCCAAGTCCGAAGGCCTGGAAGGTAAGTGGGTGTTCACCCTCAGCAAGCCCAGCCTCATCCCCTTCCTGCAGTTTGCCGACAACCGCGCCCTGCGCGAACAGATGTACAAAGCCTACTACAACCGCGGCGACAACAACAACGAGTTCGACAACAAGAACCTCATCAACGAGATGTGCAAGCTGCGCGTGCAGAAAGCCAAATTGTTTGGTTATGACAACTATGCCGACTATGTCCTCGCCGTCAACATGGCTCAAGACTCCAAGACGGTGGACAAGTTCCTCATCGACATCTTCAACCCTGCCCAGCAACTCGCCAAGAAAGAATTAACCGAGATGCAAGCCATTGCCGACAAGGAAGGCGCTGGCATCAAACTTGAAGGCTGGGACTGGTGGTATTATGCCGAAAAGCTCCGCAAGGCAAAGTACGACTTCGACGAGAACTACATCAAGCCCTACCTCACCGTCGACAATGTCCGCGACGGCATGTTCATGGCTGCCAACAAGCTCTATGGCATCAACTTCACCAAGAACGAAAACCTTCCCGTTTACTATCCTGGCGTAGAGACCTACGAAGTGAAGGAAGCCAACGGCGACTTCCTGGGCATCCTTTACATGGACTATTATCCGCGTGACTCGAAGAGCGGCGGTGCTTGGTGCACCAGTTTCCGCGAGAGTGGCTATGACATCAACGGAAAGAAGATCTATCCCGTTGTTTCCTTGGTGATGAACTTCACCCCTGCTTCTGGCGACACCCCTGCCCTGCTCACTTGGGACGAGACCGAAACCATGTGGCACGAATTTGGTCACTCACTTCATGCCTTCTTCTCTGACGGCCTCTATAGCAGAACTTGCGGCAACGTGCCTCATGACTATGTGGAATTACCTTCGCAAATCATGGAGAACTGGGTCGCCGAACCTGAAGTCATCCGCATGTATGCCAAGCACTATCAGACTGGCGAAGTCATGCCCGACAGCCTTATCAACAAGATTGAGAACAGTGCCCTCTTCAACCAAGGCTTCATGACCACTGAACTCATCGCCGCCTCCATCCTCGACATGA